>JAABQG010000012.1 GCA_011391595.1 Hydrogenophaga sp. | reverse complement strand
CGACGTGCCGCGCGCCCTGGCCCGCTTCCAGGAACTGCGCCTGCCGCCGATGAAAAAGATCTGGGATGCCGCCAACGTCAGCCTGCGCTGGTACGAGCACATGGACGATCGGATGAAGACGCTCACGCCCGTGGAGTTCGCCTACGACTACATGACCCGCACCGGCCGTGTGAGCCACGCCGAGCTCAAGCGCCGCGACCCCGGCCTGGCCGAAGCCTACGAGCAGTTGCACCCCGAGGTGCTGGGCGCCGCCTGAACGGGCGCGGACAAACTGCAGCGATCAGCAGGGTCGCGGTGGCGGGTTGGAAAACCTTCACTACTCATAGCAAGGTATGACCCTTTCACGCTGGGTACGGGCTATTTTGATCAAAATTTCAGTGCCAAAAACCCTCAGCGGCCACTCCAGCGCTCAGTCCAGCCACTTTTGCAGGAACTGCGCCGACCCCAGGGCCGGATCGAGCTGGTAGCCGGCAAAACCGGCGCGGCCGTACAGGCGCAGCGCGCTGGCATTGCCGGAGAGCACCTCCAGCGTCAGCTTGCAGGCGCTGCGGCTGCGGGCGATGCGCTCCACTTCGGCCAACAGGCGCTCGCCGACGCGCCGGCCCCGGTGGCTGGCCAGCACCACCACGTCATGCACGTTCACCAGCGGCTGGCAGGCAAAGGTGGAGAAGCCCTCGAAGCAGTTGACCAGGCCCACGGGCTGGCCGGCGTCCCCCCCAGCCCCATCGAGCGCCAGCACGCTGAAGGCCTGCGGGCGGGCGGCCAGCGCGGGGACCAGCCGGGTGCGGGCGAATTCCGACAGCGGTTCGCCGCCGCCGGCGGGATCGCGCGCGTAGGCATCGAGCAGTTCCACCAAGGCGCGGGCGTGGACAGGGTTGGCATAGTCAGCCTGAAGGATGGAAAGCGAATCGGGCATCGTGGGGGATAGTGGCTGACAAAGATCAAGCGTAACGGAGAATGGGACCATGACAGACCGTCGATGGCGCACCGTGGCAGCCCTGGGTTCCGCCCAGACGCTGGCCTGGGCGTCGTCATATTACCTGCCGGCGATGCTGGCTGCGCCAATGGCGCGCGAACTCGGTGTGGCAACGCCAACGGCGTTTGCGGCGTTTTCACTGGCGCTGGTGGTCTCCGCCCTGCTCGGGCCGCTGGCCGGTCGCGCCATCGACCGCTGGGGCGGGCGCCCGGTGTTGCTGGGCACCAACCTGGTCTTCGCGGCGGGCCTGGGCCTGCTGGCGGCGGCGCAGGGTCCGCTGGGCCTGTTCGCGGCCTGGGTCGTCATCGGCATCGCCATGGGGTGCGGGCTGTACGAAGCCGCGTTTTCCGCGCTGGTGCGCCTGTATGGCCCGGATTCGCGCAATGCCATCACCGGCATCACGCTGATCGCCGGCTTTGCCAGCACGGTGGGCTGGCCGCTGACCACGCTGCTGGAGCTGCAGTTCGGATGGCGTGGCGCCTGCCTGACCTGGGCCGCCCTGCACCTGCTGGTGGGCCTGCCAATGAATGCGGCGCTGCCCGGCGTGACATCCGCGAGATGGCGGCCTGCGGCTGGCACCGCGAAAGCTCGCCCGCCAAATAGCGATTCAATGCCGGATGAGTCCCCGCCGGGGGCGTCGAACCGGCGCGCAGCGCTGCTGCTGGCAGCCACCTTCGCCATCGTCTGGTTCGTCAGCACCGCGATGGCCGCGCACCTGCCGCGACTGCTCCAGGCCTGCGGCGTCGGCCTGGCCGCCGCGGTGGCGATCAGCGCGCTGGTGGGGCCAGCCCAGGTGGCAGGGCGCCTGCTGGAGTTTGGCGTGCTGCGCCACCTGCATCCTCTGCTGTCGGCCCGGCTGGCGATGCTGGCGCACCCGGTGGGCGCCATCGCTCTGCTGATGGCCGGCGCGCCATTGGCGCCCCTGTTTGCCGTGCTGCATGGCGCGGGCAACGGCATCCTGACGATTGCCAAGGGCACGCTGCCGCTGGCGCTGTTCGGCCCGGTCGGCTATGGCGCGCGTCAGGGGCTGCTGATGGCGCCCTCCCGCTTTGCCCAGGCGCTGGCGCCGGTGCTGTTCGGCCTGTGCCTGGACCGCTGGGGCGCCGGTGCGCTGTGGGTCTCGACGGCGCTGGGTCTGGCGGCCTTCGGCCTGCTGATGCTGCTGCGCCACCGACCGCCGGAAGGCTGAGCGCACGACCGTAAGGACGGCAACCGCGGGCAGAAAGCGGTATCCTCCTGCGAGATTCACCCAACCGAGCGAAGCATGGACGGCTCCCGTTTTCGTTTCCTGAAATTCAGCACGGCCCTGGCCCTGACCGCGCTACTGCTGGCGTGCGGCACGCGTCCCGTGGCCGTGCCAACGCCAGCCGCGGCGGCGCCTGCCAGTTTGTCCGACGAACAGAGCCGCAACGTCACCGTGTATGCGCTGGGCTTGGTCGGCACACCGTACCGCTACGGCGGCAATACGCCTGAATCGGGCTTCGACTGTAGCGGCCTGATCGGCCATGTGTACCAGTTGCAGGCCGGGCTGGCCGCGCCGCGCACCGTGGCCACCTTGCAGGGCTGGGGGCAGCAGGTACCGGCCAGCCAGTTGCGTGCCGGTGATCTCGTGTTGTTCGGCAAGGGCGGCGCACCCACCCATGCCGGTATCTATGTGGACGAAGGCCGCTTCGTGCACGCGCCCTCAACCGGCGGGCAGGTGCGCATGGATCGACTGACCGCCCCCCACTGGGCCCGCCAGCAGATCGCCTACCGGCGTCCTTGAGTTTCAATCAATCCCGGGGCGCCCGGCGCCCACTTGGCGCCCGCTCGCTAGACCCGCGACTCTAATCATTGCTGCGCTGCAACATATTTTTGCACAAACCCGGGGTTTTCCCTTATCATTCGCCTTATGTTGCACTGCAGCATAAATAGCGGGACCCGGCTTTATCTGAGCAGGCACCCGAACAGCCCCATCACTTAAGGAAATCGACATGAAAAACACCGCTGAACAATTCACCGACACCCACAAAGCCACCCTGCAAGCACTGCAAGGCTTCACCACCCAGGCTTTTGCTGGCATGGAAAAGCTGGTCGAGCTGAACATGGCTGCCTCCAAGGCAATGATGGAAGAGTCCTTCAGCCACACCCAGGCGATGCTGGCTGCCAAGGACCCGAAAGAACTGCTGGCCCTGCAAGCCGGACTGATCGCGCCCCTGGCTGACAAGACGTCCGCCTACGCCCAGCACGTCCAGGCCATCGTGACCGGAAGCACCGCCGACCTCGCCAAGGCCATGGAAGCCAAGACGGCTGAAGCCCAGAAAGCCTTTGGCGGCGTGCTGGAAAACCTGACCAAGAACGCTCCCGCAGGCAGCGAAACCGCCGTGGCCGCTTTCAAGAACGCCCTGACCGCCGGCCAGAACGCCATCGAGACCGCTCAGGCGCAAGCCAAGAAGGCCGTTGAAACCGCACAGGCCACCTTCAACGCTGCGGCCACGCAAGCCGCCGACGCCGTCAAGAAGGCGGCCACGGTCTAAAGACCCACTGACTGCCCTCGGGTGGTTCGCAGGAAAACGGCGCCCTAGGGCGCCGTTCTTTTTCCAGTCCTTGCAAAGTTCCGCTGACAGCCAAAGCCACACGGCGCGTCGAACAAGCCCCTCAAGGCCCGGCGCGACGGTAGATCTCTACCGCCTTTTCGGATACCCAGGGCGCCGTCAACGCGTTGAACTGCAGGAAGTGCGGCGCGGCGAGGTGCGCCTGAAAATCCGCCTCGCTGTCGTAGACCTCGTACAAGAAAACCTTCCCAGGCTGCGCCGGGCTTTCGCACACGTCGAACTGGCGGCAACCCGGCTCGTCCTGCAAGGATGTACGGGCATTGCCAACCATGGCCTGCATGAACGCCTGATAGTGGGCGGCGTGGATGGTGAAGACGACAGTGACAACGTGCACGGTCTTACCTCATCGAGGCCAGCAGGTTGGGCAGCCAGCTGGTGAGTATCGGCACATAGGTGATCAACAGCACGATCGTGAAGGTGGCCGCCATCATCACCCACAGATGCCGGGTGATCTCGCCAATCGTGGCGTGGGCCAGCTTGGCGGCCACGAACAGCGTCCCCCCGACCGGCGGCGTGTACAGCGCGATGGCCAGGTTGGCCGTCATGATCACGCCCATGTGAACCAGGTCCATCTTGAAGGCCATGGCCAGCGGCAGGAACAGCGGCGCGGCCATCAGCAGGGCCGGCAGCGGCTCGATGAAGATCCCCAGCAGGACCAGCGCCACGTTGAGCATGATCAGGAAGACCCATTTGACGTGCGCCACCGAACCGACCCAGTCCGCCAGCTGCTGGGCCACACCTTCGGCGGTGATCAGCCAGGCCAGCGCCCCCGTGGCGCCAATCACCAGCATCACGGTGGCGCTGGTCATGAAGGCCTTGAGCAGCAGATGGGGCAGATCCTTGTAGCTCAGATCCTTGTACAGGAACATCGACACGATCAGGCCGTAGACCACCGCGACCGCCGCCGCCTCGGTCGGCGTGAAGTAGCCGGACCAGATGCCACCGACGATGAAAACCGGCATCAGCAGGGCCGGGCCAGCGCTCTTGGCAGCAGCCAGGATGGCGGGGAACGACGAGGGTTTACCCCCAGGGTCCACCCCGGTCTTCTTGCCGTGCCACATGCACACGGCAATCAAGGCGATGCCGGACAGCAGCGCCGGGACCAGGCCCGCCATGGACAGGGTGCGCATCGAAACACCCGAGACGAACGCATAGACCAGGAACGGAATCGACAAGGGCATCAACAGCGCCAGGGTGCCCGCAACCGCCACCAGGGCCGCCGCGAAGCCTCTTGAATAGCCCTGCGCCAGCATCGCCGGAATCACCAGCGAACCGATGGCGGCCGTATCGGCAATCGCCGAGCCGGAGACTCCACCGAACAGCAGGCACGAAATCACGGTGACCACCCCCAGGCCGCCCGGCAGCCAACCGAACAGCACATGCGCGAAATCCACGATCCGCTTGCCGACGCCGCCCTGCGCGAGCAGTTCACCGGTAAAGACAAACAGCGGCACCGCGATCAGGATGAACGGTTCGACGCCGCCGATAAAGGAGAGGAACACACTTTCCAGCGGGTACTGCATGCCATAGAAGACCACGATGCCAGCGGTCGTCGCCAGCAAGGAGACCATCAAGGGGATGCCGGCCAGCGCCAGCGCGAAAAAGGTGCCAAAAATAACCAGGGAAAGCATGTCGGTGCCCTCGGTTCAATCGGCCGGATAACGTTGTTCACGCGGATATCCGCGCAGGATAAGCACCAGGTCCCAAGCGACGAACACCATCATCAGCCCCATGCCCAGGGGCATGGGCATGTACTGCCAGGCCATCGGCCACTCCAGCGTGGTCAGCACGTTGCCCCAGCTGCCCTGCACGATGCGAACACCGTAAAACAGCACTACGGCCAGCACTACCAGGGTGAAGCACTGCACCGCCGCGTCGGCCCAGCGCCGCCTTGCCGGTGTCAGCTTGTCAAGGAACTCGTTGATCGACATGTGGGCGCCGCGATGGGCCGCCGAAGCGCCGCCCAGGAAGGTCACCCACACCATCATCATCTCGCCCAGTTCCGTGAGCCAGGCGAGGTCCTTGGCCATCGCATGCATCACCACGTTGATGAAGATGAGCGTGGCCAGGGCGGCACCGATGCTGATGACGGACCAGTCCACCCCCTTCCCCAGCCAGCGAAGCCACGCTGGACTGGGCGCCAGGGCCGGTTTGCTATCGAGGACCAGTTCCGCAGCTTGCATGATGGATCTCGCCGGGCTGGTTTACTTTACGGCCTTGCGGACCGCGGCGGCTTCCGTCAGAACCTGATCCACGTCGGCGCCGTATTTCTCGCGCGCCTTCACATAGACCGGCTCAACGGACTTGCGGAAGGCCTCGATGTTCGGCTTGCGATTGATTTTGGCGCCTTTGGATTCCATGCTGGCAAGCAGCTTTTCGTCGTTGTCCTTGATCATGTTGCGCTGGAACGGGGCAACCTCTTTGGCGGCGCGCAAAACGGCCTGCTGATCAGCCGGAGAGAAGCGCTGCCAAGTCTTTTCGGAGACGGCCAGCGGAATCGGGCTGTAGACGTGGTTGGTCAGTGTGACGTTGGGCGCTACCTCGTAGAACTTGTTGGAATAGATCGTGTCGATCGGGTTTTCCTGCCCAGCCACCGCGCCTTGCTGGATCGCCAGATACACCTCGGGCAGCGGCATGATCTGGATGCCAAAACCCATGGCCTCAAGCTGCCAGCGCATCATTTCGTTGGGGAAGGTGCGCAGCTTCTTTCCCTTGGCATCGGCCGGGCTGTTCAGCGGTTCACGCGTCGTCATGTTGCGGAAGCCGGCCTCCCAAGTGGCGAGAAAACGGAAGCCCTTGGGCGGCGCCTTGTCGAACTGCGCCTGCAGCCATTTGGATTCGTCGTAGAACTTCCAGCCCTGCGCGTAGCTGTCAATGATGAAAGGCATCATGGTCAGGTTAAGCGTTGGAACCTGACCGGCGTAGGAGCCGGTTGCAGACACCGTGAAGTCAACGCCGCCCAGCGCAAGCTGCTCGATGTTTTTCGGGTCGTTGCCCAGCTGGCTGCAGCAGAACACCTGCACCTTGTAGCGGCCCTGGGTGTACTCCTCGACCTTCTTGGCGAACACCTGGGCAGCCGCCTGGCGCGCGCCCTGCTGCTGGTCGGTGTGGCTGAACTTGAGGATGGTCTGCGCGTAGGCACTGACGGCGAAAGCGGTGCCGGCCAGCGCGAATACAAAACGGACGAGAGCTTTGGCTTTTTTCATGATATCTCCTGGTGGTTAATGGCTAGCGGGATCAAGGGCGAGGGAGCGCAAACTCTGGCTGCACACCCGGCGATGGCGGAACAAATTCGTCGATCACGACGCGTCGACCACTGGCGTGGGATGCGTACACGGCCTCCTGAATCACAAGGTTTCTCAGGTAGTCGCGGGCGCCGTTCTCCAGAGGCGCGCCTTGGCGCAGGTGCGCCAGCACATGGGCCTGCAGAGCGGTGCAGGCGCCGCCGAAGACACCCGGCGCATCGTGGGGGTAAATGTGTTCGGCCTCCGGGCCGTGGTGCGGCTTCCACCACAGGCGGGCTTCACCGTCCAGGCGCAACACGCCACGCTCGCCTTCAAGCCACATCTCGCCCATCGTGCGGCGCGGGTTATCGGCCACGTGGTCATTCAGCCGGTTGCCGTCGAACAGACCCTCACGGTCGTCGCCGAACTCGAAGATGATCAAGCCGCTGTCTTCACCGGCGATGACCGGATTCAGGCGACGCAGCCGCGCCGTCACTGCCACCACTTCGCCCATCAGGTAGCGGAAGGTGTCGATGAAGTGCACCGCGGTCTCGCGCACCAGGAACAGCGGCATGGACTGGAAGTAGGGCTGGCGCTCCAGGTAGGCCCGCGGGCCCTGGCCATCGCCCGGGCGCAGACGGAAGGTGATGCCGTGCAGGCGGCCGAAGAACCCGGCGTCAATCAGCCGCCGGCACTCGCGAAACCAGGGCGTGAAGCGGAAGTTTTCGTGCACCACCAGCTGCGTGTTCTTCGACTCGGCGAAGGCGGTCATGGCCTCGGCCTGCGCGAGATCGACACCGAAAGGCTTCTGGCAGATCGTCGGGATGCCGCGCTCCAGCGCGGCGCGCACCGCAGGCGCCTGCACCTCGGGCGGCAGAACCACATCGACCAGCGTCGGGCGAACCGTATCCAGCATCTGCGCCAGATCGGTGAAGACCTGGGGCACGCCGAAGCGTTCGGCCAGCGGCGCGGCATTCGCGAGGCTGCGGTTGCACATCGCGACCACCGGCGAGCCGGCGTCACGCCAGCCTTCGAATTGGAACTGCGCCCAATAGCCGGCGCCGACCACGGCAATGCGTTCGCTCATTTCAAGGCTCCAATCACCGCGCGGGCGATGTCGGCGGTACCGCTGGTGCCGCCGAACTCGAAAGGCCGAGCCTGGCCGGCCGAAAACACATCTTCCACCGCCCTCTCGATCAGGCCGGCGCCGTCCTTCAGGCGGGTATCGTCATGCCGGTCGCCCAGCCAGTCCAGCATCATGGCGGCTGACAGGATCATGGCCGTCGGGTTGGCCTTGCCTTGGCCGGCGATGTCGGGCGCGGTGCCGTGCGCGGGCTGAAACAGCGCATGCTTGTCGCCGATGTCTCCTGAAGGCGCCATGCCCATGCCGCCCACCAGCGCGGCGATCAGGTCAGACAGGATGTCGCCAAACATGTTCTCCGTGACCAGGACATCGTAGGTCCAAGGCTTCATCACCAGGTTCAGCGCCATCGCGTCCACATAGGCGCTGTCGGCCGCCATGCCGGGATGGCGCGCCGCAGTCTCCTCGAAGATCTTGCGCCAGAACGCCATCGAGGCAAACACGTTGGCCTTGTCAACGCTGGTCACACGACCCGGCCGGCCCTTCTGTTGCGCACGCCGCTCTGCAAGCCTGAAAGCGAACTCGCAGATCCGGGCCGTGCCCTTGCGCGTGATCTGCATGGTGTCGTACACACCATCCGGCCGCGTTTCGCCGCGGCCACGGGCATAGAACAGGCCCTCGGTGCTTTCGCGAACCAATACCAGGTCAATTTCCGCCGCCTTCGGGCTGGCCAGCGGCGTCGGCAGCCCCTTGAAGGTGCGGATGGGGCGCACGCCGGCATACAGGTCGAAGTGGAAGCGCAGGTCGAGCTGCGGAATGATCTCGGTGCCATCGGCCCCGCGCACGTGCGGAAGCCCCATCGCGCCAAAAAGGATCGCATCGGCTTCGTCGCAGACCTTGAGCGTGGCGTCGGGCAGGGCCACGCCACTGTCCACGTAATGCTGCGCGCCAGCCTTCTGGTAGGACATCGCCATGGCAACGCCGGTGCGCGACTGCAGTGCGGCCAGCACCTCTTCGGCCGCCTTCATGACTTCGTTGCCGATGCCGTCGCCGGGCAGAACCGCTATTCTGTATTCAGGTTTCATGGATGTCTGTTCGGGGGTGAAAAGGGGTCTGGATAGCGGTGGACTTACATCTGCTGGAGGCGGAAGCGCTCGAAGATGGCGAGCAATTCGTCGCTGGCCCGTTGGCGGTGTTCGCGATTCACGGCCGCGGCACCTGCCGCATCACCCTGCTGCAAGCGCTCTACCAGTGCCATGTGCTCCCGGGTTGAATGGACCGGCGCGGGACGCAGGCGCAAGGTGAACATGCGGGCGCGATGGGCGCGGTCCCAGTAGCTCATGACCGCGTCGGAAAGCATCTTGTTGCCCGCCATGAGGATCAGTCGCTCGTGGAACAGTTCATCGGCCGCCGCCCAGGCATCAAGATCGTTCGACTGCAGCGCTTTTTCCATGGCCGTGGTCGCCGTGATCAGCGGCTTCAGTTCGGCAGCGCTGGGCTTGCGGGCTGCCAGGATTTCAGCAGCCATGCCCTCCAGCGCTGTCAGGATCTCGTAGATCTCCTTCATGTCGGTCGGCGACACCGGCAACACGCGCATGCCGCGCCGCGGCACGACCTTGACCAGGCCTTCTTTGGACAGCCGGATCAAGGCCTCGCGAACCGGTGTGCGGCTCATGCCGAGTTCCAGCGCGACTTCCTGCTCCATGGCCTGATAGCCCGGCGCCCAGACGTTGTCGAGGATGCGGCGGCGGATGCCCTGATAGGCACCGTCGACCAGTGACCCGACGTTCGCGTCCAGGTTTTCCTTGCGGTTCATCGGCGAGCGGTTCATGAGGCTGACGGATAGTTCCAGTGCACCGGGGGATGCCCGACCACGGGCATGGGAACCTGCGCAATGGACTCGCCCAGAAGACAGCCCAGGTAACCGGTGCGCAGATCGGCACCTCCAAAAGCCAGGCTGGACGTATTTCTCAGCACCCTGCTTTTGACGCCGTCCAGATGGGGGCGTCCCATCTCGTTGGCCTCGAAGGCCGCGTCCACCCAGGCCATGTGCGCGGGCTCGACGTCGCGCAACCACAGCTGCTGGCGACCCTCAGGCGTGACCCGGATCAGGCTGTTGCTCACGATGCTGACGATCCAGATACCGCCCTCGGCGTCGAACGCCAGACCATCGGGAAACACCCCCTCGCCGAACTCGGTGACAACCTTCTTGTCGCCCAGGGAGCCATCGGCCCGCAGGGGGAAACGTGACAGGCGCTTGGAGAAGGTCTCGTTGACATACAGCCACTGCCCCGAAGGATCGACCAGGCACTCGTTGGTATAGCCCAGTCCATCGGCCACGATCCGGGCGCCGGCAGCGTCCACCATCACGACAAAGCCGTCGTTGCAGGAGCGCCGGTAGCCCAGGGCGCGCGGCGTCAGGCGCGTGCTGACCGTGATCCAGATCCGGCCCTGCGCGTCTTCGACCACGAAGTTGCTTGGCGGCAAATCAAGGCCGTCGACCGTGCGCAAGAACGGCCGGGTCTGGCCATTGCGTGACAGGTGGAACACGCCGCCCTGCTCGGCACCGAGGTGGGCCAGCAGGAACGAGCCGTCCTTCAGGAGCGCAACCCCGTTCGGCTTGAGGGGCTCGCCGTCCACGGGCAGCCCGATGTACAAGGCCTGAGAGCCATCGGGCCGGATATGCGCCACGCCACCGCGCCAGTCGGCTGTGTAGATGTCGCCGGTGACGGTCGCCAGGACGCATTCAGGGCGCACCAGCCCGGCGCCCACCCAGCGCACCGCATCCAAGTCCAGATAGCCCTCGGTCAAGCGGGCGCCTGTTGTGTCTTGAAGGGTTAGCAAGAGGCTGATCTCCAGATTTTCCGGCTTTGAAGCCAGTTAACGCATAAGGTAATGTATACGTTGATTGCAGGCCATTGATTGGGGTTTACCCTAACATCAGAACATCTCCGCCCGATCAAAGCTGGAAAGCCAGGCGATGGTTCCGGCCCTGGCGCAGGGTGTCCCCAGTGCGCCCCGTCGTACCTCGCCCGAGGATGACGCCTCGCGACCCACCCATCTCGCCGCGCCCGCCGATGGGACCACCCTGCGCTGGCAGCCTTGGCCGCGCCGCCACCGGGTGACGCTGGTTCACGCGGGGGGCCAGACGCTCGACGAAATCCGGCTGTAGGTACGCGGCGCGGGGGTCAGGACCGTGGTTCAGAAATAAATTCAATCCGGCTGGGCAGGTTTCAAACACGCGTCGCACCCGTCCCGCTACCATGCAGACAGTGCCATGGACGCCCACCCCAGAACCCACCGGAGACCCTCATGACCGTCATCACCAACATCGAAGACCTGCGCGTTCTCGCGCAAAAACGCGTGCCGCGCATGTTCTATGACTATGCCGACTCCGGCAGCTGGACCGAGAGCACCTACCGCGCCAACGAGACCGACTTCCAGAAGATCAAGCTGCGCCAGCGCGTGGCGATCAACATGGAAAACCGCAGCACCCGTACGCAGATGATCGGTCAGGATGTGGCCATGCCGGTGGCGCTGGCGCCGGTCGGCCTGACCGGCATGCAGCACGCCGACGGTGAAATCAAGGCCGCCAATGCGGCCAAGCGTTTCGGGGTGCCGTTCACGCTCTCCACCATGAGCATCTGCTCGATCGAGGACGTGGCCGCCGGCACCGGCAATCACCCGTTCTGGTTCCAGGTCTATGTGATCCGCGACCGCGGTTTCATCGAGCGGTTGATTGAACGTGCCAAGGCAGCCAATTGCTCGGCGCTGGTGCTGACGCTGGATCTGCAGATCATCGGGCAGCGCCACAAGGATCTGAAAAACGGCCTCTCCGCCCCGCCCAAGCCCACGCTGACCAACCTGATCAACCTGGCGACCAAGTGGCGCTGGGGCATGGGCATGCTGGGCACATCCCGGCGCAGCTTTGGCAACATCATCGGCCATGTGGACGGCGTGAGCGACACGAGCAACCTGTCGGCCTGGACCTCGCAGCAGTTCGACCCGACGCTGAACTGGGCCGACGTCGAGTGGATCAAGAAGCGCTGGGGCGGCAAGCTGATCCTCAAGGGCATTCAGGATGTGGAAGACGCGCGGCTGGCTGTGAATTCGGGCGCCGACGCGCTGATCGTCAGCAACCACGGCGGGCGCCAGCTCGACGGGGCCGAGACCAGCATCCGCGCGCTGCCGGCCATTGTCGACGCAGTCGGAGCGGACATCGAGATCCACATGGACGGCGGCATCCGCTCGGGCCAGGACGTGCTCAAGGCCCGAGCGCTGGGCGCCAAGGGCGTGTACATCGGCCGAGCCTTCATCTACGGCCTCGGCGCCATGGGCGAGGCCGGCGTGACCAAGGCGCTGGAGATCATCCACAGGGAGATGGACATCACGATGGCGCTTTGCGGCCAGACCGACATCGAGAAGATTGACAAGGGCATCCTGCTGCCGGGCACCTACCCGGTCTGAACAGGAGGGCTGAGGCCGTCAGTAGCTGCCGGCCGGGCGCCTGCCACTGCGCATCATCGCGACGAACTGCGCGGAATCCTTGTAACGCACCATTGCACTACCTGCGGCAAACCCCCAGTCCTAAAGTGCCGGTGGAGACACCTGGCTGTGCCACCAAAGACGGCAGGTCTGGCACAGGCCGGCCTCGTTGAAGTCAGCCGTCAGCACGCCGTCGAGCGTCAGACGGGGCAGCGGGTCGCCACTCTGGCGTGGCAAAAGGTGGGTGCCGGAGGATGCTGCCCAGATCCGGAAAAGCTCTTCGGAGGCGACCTGGTAGGTCACATGCCAATGCGCAACGCCGCCGCGCTCCGTGCTGGCGAGCACTGTGAAGTCCAGATGGATGTCCTCTTGGAGTTTCACCCGCTGCCAGTATTCGGCGATGGCGGCATGCCCGCGCTGCTCGGCAAACGGCGTGTTGTGATAGACCGCATCGGGTGCAAACAGGCGGCAAAGCAGGTGTTCATCGCGTTGCTGCCAGGCGGCCTGGTAGCCGCGCATGAAGGCTTGAATATCCATGGTGTTTCTTTCCTCGTCATCGCGGCGCAACTGCGTCCGCTTCAATCTGCCGGGCCAGCAGTTCAGCCCAGGCCGCATAAACCGGTGGCCCGGGATGAAATCCATCGTGCGCCATGTGCGAACGGTCCTGCGTCACATCCAGCGGCACCCAGGTGCAGCCAGGGGCAGTCCGCGCGAACGCACGCAGGGCCGCGTTGTAGCGCAGCGCCTGCGCACCCAGGTAGGCACGCAGTGGCTGCGGCAGCGCGGGGAACAGGTGCATGGGCGGAAGGGCCGACAGCAGGATTCGCTTTGCGCCGAATTCCTCGCGCAAAAGGGTCACCAGCCGCGCCTGGTCGATCATCCAGCGACGCGGGCTGCGACCACCCGTCACATCGTTGACGCCCAGCGAGGTCACCACCACATCGAACGGCTCGCGTTCCAGCGGCGCCAGCATTTGCAAGGTGTCTTGTGTGGTGGCGCCGGTGCGGGCGATCAGCTTCCACGTCAGGTCAAACCGGGGCAGCAGTGCCTGGACTAGTTGCCCCGAAAGTGCTTCCCCCTGTGTCGCGGCCCCGACGCCGGCCGCAGCCGAGTCCCCGAGAATCAGCAAGCGCAGCGCCGGCCCCGTGCCCGCCCGGCCGTAACGCGGTCCGGGTGGTTCGGGCAGCACCGGTGTGACGCGGCGCACATGGCGGCCCTGCAGAAGGAGCAGGGGCCCGAGGGCGATCGTGGCAGCAAGGTGTTTCATGGGGGAAGAGGTCGCCCGGAATAATCCCGACTTGATAGCTGAACATGAACCTGTGACGCTGGCAATTTGCCATTATTTCTCATTTCTTTGCCTTCCCGCCACGAGGATGCCATCTGCGCTGGTGTCGCAGCGCCCATTCCGGATCTTCCGTGTCGATGAGTTGCTCCGCTCCCCTGTTGACATGGGTCAATTTCAAACATGCAAGATCGGGGGAAACTTGTTTTTATGACGAATTCATGACGTTTTCATGAATATTGCCCGGAAACCGTTCAGCTCGTCGCGACGCCACCGCCCCTGCCCAACCCAGTTCCCAGAAGGATTCCCCATGTTCAGCAGCCTCATGCCCCAACGCAAGGAGTTCTACGAACTGCTTGCGGCCCACTCGGACCGCGTCGTCGCCAGTGCCAATGCCACCTTGCGCCTGGTCAACAGCCTGGGGCTGGGGTCGGAAGACACCGCCGCGCTGGTGGCCGAGGTCAACATGAACGAAAAAAGCGCCGACAAGATCAAGGCCGAGCTGATCGCGCTACTCCACAAATCCTTCACGACACCATTCAACCGCGACCAGATCCACACCCTGACGATCGAGCTCGACAACGTCGTCAATGCACTCAAGGACGTGGCCAATGCCGTGGGCATGTACAGCATCAAGGAGTCCACCCCCGAAGCCCGCGAGATGGCTTCGCTGGGTGCCGACGCCTGCATGCGACTGAACCGCGCCGTGATGGCCCTGCCGCACAAGAACCGCAATGCGGAGACGGTCAACCTGTGCAAGGAGATCGACGCGATCGAATCGCAGGCCGACCGGGTGCAGCGCAAGGCCATCAGCCAGCTGTTCGAAGGCGAGTGCACCATCTGGTGGGCCATGAAGATGCGCGAGTTCTACTCGCTGCAGGAAAACGTGCTCGACCGCTGCGAGGACGCGGCCAAGACGATCGAAGAAATCCTCATCGAGAACTCCTGACAGGATCGCCGCGTGGAAAACCTCACCATTCCTTTCTGGTCGCTGGCGCTGCTCGTCCTCGTCGCGCTGGCTTTCGACTTCATGAACGGCTTTCATGATGGCGCCAACTCCATCTCGACCATCGTCGCCACCGGGGCCCTGACGCCCAAGCAGGCGGTCATCTTTGCGGCATTCTTCAACTTTGCGGCGCTATGGGTCTTCGAGCTCAAGGTGGCCGCCACCATCGGCAAGGGCACGGTGGACCCGGCGCTGGTGGACCATTTCGTGATCTTCGGCGCCCTCATGGGGGCGCTGGCCTGGAACATCATCACCTGGTACTACGGCATCCCCTCGTCGTCGTCCCACGCGCTGGTCGGCGGTCTGGTGGGCGCCACCGTCGTCAAGGCCGGTGGCCTCGCGCCGATCGTCTGGAGCGGCTTCGGCAAGATACTGATCTTCATCATCATCTCGCCGCTGGTCGGCTTCCTGATCGGCGGGCTGCTGATGGTGCTGGTGGCCTGGGTGTTCCGCAACCGCTCGCCGTACCAGGCAGGCAAATGGTTCAAAGGCGGGCAGCTGTTCGCTGCGGCGGCCTACAGCCTGGGGCATGGCGGCAACGACGCGCAAAAGACCATCGGCATCATCTGGCTGCTGATGATCACCGCCGGCACGGCCACCACCGACGTGAAGACGCTCCCCACGTGGGTGGTCTACGCCTGCTACGGCGCCATCGCCTGGGGCACTTACCTGGGCGGCTGGCGCATCGTGAAGACCATGGGCACCAAGATCACCCGGCTCAACTCGGTCAGCGGCTCCTGCGCGTCGATGGGCGGCGCGATCAGCCTGGGTCTGGCCACGCTGGGCGGCATCCCGGTGTCCACCACGCACACCATCACTGGCGCGATCGTCGGGGTGGGCGCGGCGCAGGATGTCAAGGCGGTTCGCTGGGCGATCACCTTCAACCTGGTGATCGCCTGGGTCCTGACGATTCCGGCCTCCGGCCTGATCGCCGCGCTGTTCTGGTACGTCGGTCGCAGCTTCCTTTAGCCCGTCCCGCCGCTCCATGAAAACCGACTGCAGGAGACTCACCCATGCTCAATAACGTCATGCCGCAACGCGGTGTCTTCTTCAGCCTTTTGACTTCGCACACCGACCGCATGGTGGCCGCCGCCAATGCCAACCTGCGGTTGATCAGCGGCCTGGGCAACCCGGGTATGGACAGCGCAGCGCTGATCGACGAGGTCAACCTGAACGAGACCAGTGCCGACACCCTCAAGGCCGAGTTGATTCACCTGCTCTACGAGTCCTTCACTACCCCGATCAACCGCGACCAGATCCACACCCTGGCACTCGATCTCGATCGCGTGGTCGACTCCCTGCAAAGTGTCGCCAACTCGATCGCCACCCACCACATCGCCGACTCGACCCCGCAGGCGCGCGAAATGGCTTCGCTCGGCGCTGATGCCTGCATCCGCCTGAATCGGGCCGTGATCGCGCTGGAAGGCCGGGAGCGGGTGCCCGAGATTCTCAAGCAATGCCAGGAGGTAGACGACATCGAAGCGCGCGCCGTCGAGGTCATGCGGCTGGCCATCACGCAACTGTTCGAGAAGGAAGGCGACGAGGCCGCCGCCTGGCATGCCATGAAGATGCGTGGCTTTTATTTCATGCAGGAGGCCGTGCTGGACCACTGCAAGCGCGCCGCCCGGACGCTGGAAGAGATCCTTCTGGAAAACGCCTGAACCGCTTTTCAGGCCGTCCCGTTTTTCCGTCTTTTCGCCGGGACCGGGACAGCCACAGGAAACGCGGCCGTTGCCGACAGCGTGGGGCGGCTCACCATGCGCGCGTCCACGACGCCGATGTTCGCCAGGTCCCGGCCGTCGTAGGGAATCGTCAACAGCAGATGGCGCATGGCGTTCAGGCGCGCGCGTTTCTTGCAGTCCGAGTTGATGACGATCCATGGCGCCTCGCTGCTGTCCGTGGCGCCAAACATCGCCTCATTGGCTGCGGTGTAGTCATCCCATTTGTCCATTGAGGCGGTATCCACCGGGCTCAATTTCCATTGTTTCAACGTATCGGTTTCGCGCTGCCGGAAGCGCCGTTGCTGCTCTTCGCGACTGACTGAAAACCAGAACTTGACCAGCCTGATCCCGCTGCGGACCAACTGCCGCTCAAATTCCGGCGCCTGGCGCAGGTACTCCTGATACTCCGCGTCGCTGCAGAACCCCATGACGCGCTCCACCCCCGCGCGGTTGTGCCAGGACCGGCCAAACAGGACGATCTCGCCCGCCGTCGGCAAATGCTGTATGTAGAGCTGGAAATACCACTGCCCCAGTTCCAGCTCGCTCGGCTTTTCCAGCGCCACGACGCGCGCCCCCCGGGGATTGAGGTGTTCCATCATGCGTTTGATGGTGCCGCCCTTGCCCGCGGCGTCGCGCCCCTCGAACAACACCACCACCCCCTGGTTGTGGGCCTTGATCCAGCGCCACATCTTCAGCAACTCGACCTGCAGCCGGTACGTCTGCACCTCATACGACTGGGTCGACATCCGGTTCTTGTAGGGATAGGCGAACGGGCGCGGGTCTTCGGTGAGCTCCAGGTCGGGATCCGGCTGGGCATGGCCGTTGCCACGCCGCGAATCCAGCTCCGCCTTGAGCGCCTTCTGGATCAAGCGGGCATCGGCGGGGGCCAGGTTGCGCAGGGCCTCGCGCAGCAAGCGAGCTCGCTCTTCCTTGCTACGCGCCGGATGCGTCAAGGCATAACGCAAGGCCTCGACACGCCCGACCTGGCGCGATGCAATGATCTCCTGCGCCACCAGGGGCGAAGGGACGAGCGGCCGGGTGTCGCCCTTTTTCTGGGCCACGAGCTTCATCTTGGTCTTCCCCGGCACGGCCGTCGTCGCCACTCTGGCGACGCCTGCCTTGGCTGGCGCACGGGAACGTTTTTCGCCCGGACGGCCGTGAGCCTTAGACGGCGTTTTTGAGTGTCGTGGCGAGGCATTGGTCATTTCCTGGGTCCGAACTTGTGACTTAACCGTGATGAGCTGATGACGACTTCGTGACATTCTTGACACAAATCAACGGCACAAGCCAGTGATCGGCCTTACCCTTTGAGTTTGCGCCCGGGGGTCTTGAGGAAGCACTCTTTTCCCCGGGATTTCGCGCTCTTGGGGGGAATGATTCGACGCTGCCTGTGCCTGAGATGAACCCTCAAAACGAATCCCTCCCTGCGGCTGACCCGCCCCGCCTGACGTTCCTGCGACGCTGGGCGCCGGGTCTGGTCACACTGTTGAATTACCGGCGTGCCTGGCTCTTCAACGACCTGATCGCCGGCCTGGTCCTGACGGCGATCCTGGTTCCCGTCGGCATGGGCTATGCCGAAGCCTCGGGCGTGCCGGCCATCAACGGGCTCTACGCCACCATCATCCCGCTGATCGCCTACGCCCTGTTCGGGCCCAGCCGCATCATGGTGCTGGGGCCCGATTCCACGCTGGCCGCGGTAATTGCGGCGCTGATCCTGCCCCTGGCCACCGGGAATGCCGCGCACGCCGTCGCGCTGGCCGGCATGCTGGCGCTGCTGTCGGGCGCCTGCTCGCTGCTGATCGGCTTCGCGCGCCTGGGCCTGATCGCAGACCTGCTGTCCAAACCGATCCGCATCGGCTTCCTGAACGCCATTGCGCTCACGGTCCTGATCGGGCAGTTACCCAAGGTCTTCGGTTTCTCCATCAAGGCGGACGACCTGCCCGAGAAAACCCTGCAACTGATGCAAGGCATTGCCGACGGCCAAACCAACGCCGTGGCGCTGATCATCGGTACGGCGAGCCTCGCGCTCATTCTCGGCGTCAAGCGCTATCGGCCGAAATGGCCTGGCATCCTGATCGCAGTCGTTCTGGCCACCGGGGTGTCGGCGCTGCTGGACCTGGGCGCCACCGCCCACATCGCCGTGCTGGGCAAGCTGCCCCAAGGGCTGCCGTATTTTCAGATCCCCGAAGTGACGATGCAGGAGATCCTCCATCTGCTGCCTGGCGCCGTCATCATTTCATTGTTGTCCTTCGCCGATACCAGCGTGCTGTCGCGCGCGCTGGCCCAGCGCGGGGGCTACCCGGTCAGCCAGAACCAGGAAATGATCGCCCTGGGCGCCGCCAACATCGCCTCCGGCCTGTTCCAGGGCTTCTCCATCAGCAGCAGCGCCTCGCGCACGCCAGTGGCGGAGGCGGCCGGCGCCCGGACGCAGATGACGGGTCTGGTCGGGGCCCTCGCGATCGCCCTGCTGCTGATGCTTGCGCCCGCGCTGCTGCAAAGCCTGCCGAGCGCCGTGCTGGGCGCCGTCGTCATCGCGGCCTGTCTTTCCTTCGCCGACCTCCGGGGCATGTGGGCCATGTATCGCCTGCGGCGGGTGGAGTTTGCGCTGTCGGTCATCAGCTTTATGGGCGTGGCTTTTGTGGGGGTGATCGAGGGCATCTTCATCACCATCGCGCTGGCCTTGCTGGTGCTGGTCTGGAATGCCTGGCACCCTCATTCGGCGATCCTGGCGCGCGTCGATGGCGCCAAGGGCTACCACGACATCAGCCGCCACCCCGAGGGCCGGCTGGTGCCGGGCCTGGTGCTGTTTCGCTGGGACGCCCAGCTGTTCTTTGCCAATACGGAGCTGTTCCGGGAGCAGGTCCTGCACGCGGTCGCGGTCTCCCCGCCGCCGGTTCGCTGGGTCGTGGTGGCCGCCGACGCGATCACCGATGTCGACATCACGGCCGCCGACGTGCTGGTCAAGCTGCACGGTGAATTGCAGGAGCTGGGCATTTCGCTGTGGTTCGCCGGCATGAAGGGTCCGGTGAAGGATCGGCTGAAACACTACGGCACCCTGGACAGCATCGGCCACGAGATTTTCAGCCCCACGGTCGGCAGCGCGGTCAACCGGTACCGGACCAAGAACGAGGTCGACTGGAAGGACTGGGACGAAGTCTGAGTCCTACTGGCGGCGCAGTGGCTGCAGCACAGCGCCTCGCGCGTGCCGGATCACGGTTGTCATTGGCCAGCGAAGACGGTCCGGGCGAACTGATCAAGGTGGTGCCCCGCAGCGACGTCCCCCGGTGACAAGCAAGGCGCACCCGCGCTCGACGGGCGCAATGGGTCCCTTCGCACGTCGTCGAATTGATTTGGATCAAACACGACCGTGAGGGTCGGCCTAGACTGTAAAGCGCCATGGGTCATCGACGCTGTCTTCATTGCCTTTTACCCCGAACGCGATCCCTCGTACATCAAGGTCACGAATGAAACCGAAGTTGAGCCCTGAACCCGCAGAAAAATGGGATCTGTTGCGCAACCCGCCTGAGTTCTCGCTTGTGCTTGGCGGGCCGCTGTTCCAGCTGCTGCGGCGCGCCCACCTCGCGGACGACGCGCTGATGATGGTGCGCCAGCGCATCATGGTCATCACGTTGCTGGCCTGGCTGCCGCTGGCGCTGCTCGCAGCACTGGAAGGCGAGCTGTGGGGCGGCAGTGCCGCCGTGCCATTCCTGAAGGATTTGGAAGTTCACATCCGCTTCCTGGTGACCCTGCCCCTGCTGATCCTGGCCGAACTGGTGGTGCACCAGCGCATGCGCCCCCTGTTGAAGCAGTTCGTCGAACGCAACCTGATCCCCGACAACGCCATGGCGCGCTTCAACGCGGCCATCGCCTCGGCGTTCCGCCTGCGCAACTCGGTGCTCACCGAGGTGTTGCTGATCGTTTTCGTGTATGGCGTCGGGATCGGAGTTGTCTGGCGCCACTTTCTCGCGCTCGATACGGCAACCTGGTACGCGACGCCATCGGCGGGGGGCTCGACGCTCACCGTCGCCGGCCTGTGGTATTGCTATGTAAGCCTGCCGATCTTTCAATTCCTGTTGGTGCGCTGGTACTTCCGGCTGTTCATCTGGGGACGTTTCCTCTGGCAGGTCTCGCGC
This sequence comes from Hydrogenophaga sp., assembly GCA_011391595.1. Lineage (GTDB taxonomy): Bacteria > Pseudomonadota > Gammaproteobacteria > Burkholderiales > Burkholderiaceae_C > JAABQG01. The sequence goes on along the minus strand of JAABQG010000012.1, from coordinate 47,842 downwards.
ATCGAGTTGAGCCTGGTTCCCACGCATCCCGATCGACTCGGTGGCCTGAGCTTTGTTGCCGGCCAGGTCTATGCCTTTGCCGTGCTGGCCGTGGCCCACGGCGCCATCCTCGCCGGCAACCTGGCCAACCGCATCTTCTTTACCGGGGCGACACTGCCGCAGTACAAGGCCGAGATCGCGATCATGGTGATCTTCATGTTGTGCCTGATCCTGGGTCCCCTGCTGGTCTTTACGCCCCAGCTTTCGCAGGCGAAACGAGTCGGCTTGCGAGAATACGGCACGCTGGCCGAACGCTACGTGCGCGAATTCGACGCCAAGTGGCTGCGTGGCGGCGCGCCTCCCAACGAGACACTGATGGGCAGTGCCGACATCCAGTCCCTCGCCGACCTGGGCAACAGCTACGGCGTGGTGCAGGACATGCGCATCGTGCCGGTCACGCGCGAGGCGCTGCTGCGGCTCGTCGGGGCCACCCTCGCGCCCATCGTGCCGCTGGCACTGACCATGATGTCGCTGGAAGACTTGCTGAAAAAGCTGATGGGTATATTGTTCTGACCGGAGTAATCAATCGTGAATGAAAACAAGCCTCACTGCTTTGCCGTTATCGACGCCGGCACCAATTCGATCAAGTTCCACATCGGAGAGCGTCAACCTGGCGGCGCGTGGCGCACCGTTGTGGACCGCGCGGAAGTCACCCGCATGGGCGAAGGCTTTGGCCAGGACCGTGTGATCATTGCTGCCGCAATCGAGCGCGTGGTGACTGCGATCCAGGGTATGGTCGATGAAGCCAGGCAGCACGGCGTGGTGGCCATTGCCGCCGTCGGAACGGCCGGCCTGCGAATCGCCTCCAACGGCGCGGACGCCGTTGCTGCCATTGCCGCGCGCACCGGGGTGCAGATCGAAGTGATCTCCGGTGAAGACGAGGGCCGCCTGGCCTATCTGGGGGCCCGTTCCGGACTGGGCGCCTTCGCCGGTTCGCTGGTCGTGTTCGATACCGGCGGCGGCAGTTCACAGTTCACCTTCGGCCAGGATTCCCGCGTGGATGAACGCTTTAGTGTCGAGGTCGGTGCGGTGAAGTACACCGAGCGCTTCAAGCTCGACCAGGTCGTGTCCACCGGGGTGCTGCGCGAGGCGCTGCAGGCGATCGCGGCGGACCTGTCACGCATCGACGGCCGCCCGGTGCCGGATCAGCTGGTAGCCATGGGCGGCGTGGTGACCAACATGACGGCCGTCAGGCACCGACTGGTGAAGTACGATCCCGCGATCGTCCAGGGCACGGTGCTCGACCGCGCAGAGATCGACCGCCAGATCGAGCTTTACCGGTCTCAGGACGCCGCCGCGCGGCGCACCATCGTCGGCCTGCAGCCCAAGCGCGAAGAAGTCATCCTGGCCGGCGCCTGCATTGTCAGGACGGTGATGGAGAAGCTCGGCAGGCAGACGCTCACCGTGAGCGATCGCGGCCTGCGCCATGGGGTGCTGGCCGAGCGCTTCGGAACCTGAAGACCGGCCCATCCTTCGTGAACCGGCAAAGTTGAACCTGGCCTATTGTTTGAAACCAAAGGAGATGAACATGGCTACCGAAGCAGACACCAAGGTCACAGCACTCGCACTCGCACCCGCACCCGCACCTGCGACCAAGCGCGCGAAGCCAGCGACTGCAGCGAAGGCCGTAGCAGCCCCGCGCAAAGCCGCCGCCCCCCGGAAGGCGCCGAAAGCGGCCCTGCCCGCACTGGCCAAACCCCTGTCTCGCGAGCAACTGGACACGATGTTCAAGCTCGTGAAGGGCGCGACCAGCGTTGAACTGAAGTTGTCGGTGCCAGTTGGCGCCGGCAGCGCGACGGTGAAAAGCCTCGGATTCGATCCGGTCGAGGCGCAGCCACGGCAGGCCTTCTTCTTCGATACGCCCGACCTGGCCTTGAACAAGGCCGGTGTCGTGGTTCGGGCACGGCGCATCCAGGGCGGTGACGGCGATACGGTCATCAAGCTTCGCCCGGTCGACCCCTCCACCATCGATCCGGACCTTCGCCGCTCCGCGGCCTTCAAGATTGAGGTGGATGCGATGCCGGGCGGGTTCGTCTGCTCGGCGTCGTTCAAGGGCTCCTGCAGCGGCCAGGAGGTGCTCGACGTGAGCGCCGGCAAGATGCCGCTGCGCAAGCTGTTTTCCAAAGAGCAGCGCTCCTTCTATGACGCGCACGCGCCAGCGAGCCTCACGATGGACAAACTGGTCCTCCTGGGCCCCACCTTCCTTCTCAAGGCCAAGCACCAGCCAAAGGCGAAGGACTTCGACCGCCCCATCGTCCTGGAAGTGTGGATCTATCCTGATGGATCAATGGTCATTGAAGTCTCCACCAAGTGCCTGCCGAAGGAGACCTACAAGGTCGCATTCGATTTCAAGGACTACGTGACTCGAAACGGCATCGCACTCGTCGCTGACCAGTCGGCGAAAACCAGGACCGCACTCGAGTTCTATACCGCAAGGCTCAAGTCCGGCGGCTAAGCGACCGCCAACGCCGACAGGAAACGGCAGAACCCCTGCTTGCCGAAGATCGACCCTCGCGTGCAACAACCGTCCGCAGAACCGGAGCGAACACCGCTCCCGAGCCAGTCCGCACTGCTGCGGGGCTGGCAGCGGTGGTTGCCGGGTTTGCAGACCCTGCGCGATTACGAGCTGGCCTGGTTGCGTCATGACATCGTGGCTGGCCTGGTGTTGACGACCATGCTGGTACCCGTCGGGATCGCCTATGCGGTGGCATCCGGCGTACCCGGCATCTATGGCCTGTATGCGACCATCGTTCCGTTGCTAGCCTATGCACTGTTCGGCCCCAGCCGCATCCTGGTGCTGGGGCCCGACTCGTCACTGGCGGCCGTCATTCTTGCCGTCATCCTTCCGCTGTCGGGCGGCGACCCGAGGCGCGCCATCGCCCTCGCCGCCGCGATGGCCGTCGTGTCCGGGCTCCTGTGCATCGGGGCCGGCCTGGCGCGCCTGGGCTTCATCACCGAGCTGCTGTCCAAGCCGATCCGCTACGGTTACATGAACGGCATTGCGCTCACGGTGCTGGTCAGCCAGTTGCCCAAGCTGTTCGGTTTCTCGATCGAAAGCGAGGGCTTGCTTCAAGACCTGGTGGCGATCCCCAATGCGATGCTGGACGGTAAGACCCACTGGATCACGTTCAGCGTTGGCGCCGGCACCCTGGCCGCGATCCTGCTGCTCAAGCGCCGCCCGCGCGTGCCGGGCATCCTGCTCGCCGTGGTGGGTGCCACCATTGTCGTGGGGGTGCTGGACCTTGGCGCAAACGCCGGGGTGCCGGTGCTGGGTTCGCTGCCGCAAGGTCTGCCGGCGTTCGCCTTCCCCTGGATCACCAGCGCGGATATCGTCCCGGTGCTGATCGGCGGTTGTGCCGTCGCGCTGGTTTCGTTCGCCGACACCAGCGTGTTGTCGCGAGTCTATGCGGCCAGGACCCGGACCTGGGTCGACCCGAACCAGGAGATGGTGGGGCTTGGCGTTGCCAATCTGGCCGCCGGGCTGTTTCAGGGCTTTCCCATCAGCAGCAGTTCCTCGCGCACGCCGGTGGCTGAGGCCGCCGGCGCCAGAACGCAGCTGACCGGCGTGGTGGGGGCACTGGCCGTGGCCTTGTTGCTGGTGGCAGCGCCGGACCTGCTGCAGAACCTGCCGACCAGCGCCCTCGCGGCGGTGGTGATCGCTTCGGCGATCGGCCTGATCGAGGTCACCGACCTGCGCCGCATCTATCGCATCCAGCGCTGGGAGTTCTGGCTGTCGGTTGCCTGCACTGCTGGCGTGGCTGTGCTGGGCGCAATTCCCGGCATCGGCCTGGCCATCGTCATGGCCGTCATTGAATTCCTGTGGGATGGCTGGCGCCCCTACTCCGCGGTGCTGGGCCGCGCCGACGGCGTGAAGGGCTACCACGACATCAGCCGCTATCCCGATGCGCGCCGGATCCCCGGCCTGGTGCTGTTCCGCTGGGATGCGCCCCTTTTCTTTGCCAATGCCGAGTGGTTCCACGACCGCGTGCAGGAAGCAATTGCGACATCGCCGACCCCGGCACGCTGGGTCGTGGTCGCCGCGGAGCCGGTCACCAGTGTGGACGTCACCTCCGCCGACATGCTGGCCGAACTGGACGAGCAATTGCAGACCGCCGGCATCGAGCTATGCTTTGCCGCGATGAAGGACCCGGTCAAGGACAAGTTGAAGCGGTTTGGTCTTTTTTCACGGCTGGGCGAAGAGACCTTTTTCCCGACCGTGGGCTCGGCCGTCAGCAGTTACCTCAAGACGCACCCGGTGGAATGGGATGACTGGGAAGACCGGATTCCCTGAATTCGTGGATCGCGCAAGCACGCTTCATTTCATGAACAACAGGTAGTTGAGCAGCAGGGCCGTGATCAGCGCCCCGGCCATGGGCACGCTGGTGCGCTTGACCAGCACGAAGGGCGATATCTTCGCGATGCCGGAGCAGGCAATGATCACGGCTGCAATGGGCGACACGGTTCGGCCAATGCTGGAGGCGAGTTGCATCGGCAGCAGCATGGTGACCGCCGGGACGCCGAACTTTGCCGCGACCGCCGGGGCCAGCGTCGAGAAGCTCAGGAAAGCCGCATTGCCGGAGCCCATGATGACGGATGCCACCACAATCAGCCCCACCATTACCAGTGTCATCAGGCCGCTGCCAATGCCCGCATTGGCGGCCGAATGCAGCAAGGTGTCGATCGCGCCGATGGCCTTCAAGGAGTCGGCAAAGAACTCGGCGCAGACGATGAGTGCCACCACCGGGCCGAACACCTTGCCCATGCCATCAAGGAAGCTGGAAAAACCGGCCAGCGAGGTGCGCACATCGCGCGAGCGCAGCAGCTCGCACGCCATGCCCGCAAATACCGACAGCAACATCGCCACCTCCACACTCATCTTGATATTGCTGACCAGCAGCTTGGAGAAAGTCATCATCAGCACGAACGGGATGATCGGCAGCAGGGCGTACCACGTGGGCGCCTCGACCTCGCCGGCTCTCTTCTCGTCGAGTTCCGCCGATTCGCCGCGATGCTGCGCCGGATCCCAGCCATCCCGGCGATCACAGAAACGCTGCCAGAAGAAGTGCAGCACCATGGTCACCAGCAGCATCGGCGCCACCAGCCAGATCTGGTGGTCGACGAAATAGCTGGTCGGATCCAGCCCGGACTGGCCCGCCGAGAAGATCGCGTTGGTCTGGGTCGGGCCGATCTCGAACGACTGGGAGGTGGCGATCACGCCGCAGGCCGAAGCCGGGCTGATGCCGAGATTGCGCATGATGGGGTACATGGTCACCATCAGCAACAGGCCCAAGCCGGTGGCCGAAGTGACGAACAACGACACAAAAACGGCCACCAGGTAGCAGACCGAGAGCATCAGGTAGCTCGACTGGATACCCGCGATAGGCTTGACCGCCACCCGAACCAGCGCCTGCGACGCGCCGATGTGCGACATATAGGTGGCAAAGCCGGCCACCAGCATGATGGTGAGACCCAGTCCGGCCGCCCGGGACGAGAAGATGCCCTTGAACACCTCGAACAGGTCGAACAGGGCAAAGCCCGTGCTTTTCTTCGCTTCCAGGATCGGATGGATTCCCGCAAAGTACGCCATCGCGAAGATGGCCATGCCGGCCAAGGCCAGGACGGCCTGCGGATTGAAGTCCTTGATGATCCCGTACACCACGGCGACCAGTACCAGTCCGACAAAGATGAGTTCCACACCAGGCTCCTGAAAAATTCTTGAAGAGACCCGGTTTCAGGCCTCGCTACCTTGTTCTTCTCGCCATGATCGCAACCATCGGCAGCGTCCAGTTCATCCTATTGGAAAAGCACCCATCTGGCAAAAAATCCTGCCCAAGCGCCGCAAACCAGCGGCAGCGCACAAAGGCGAGGCATTGACCTGCCACAGGCAAAGCAGGGCAGCCGCCACGGCGGGCCGGGAAGAGTTGAGCCTTTTGACGCCTGTCGCATTGACAATCCGCTACCGTCCCGCGACAGTACTTCGATCATCAGCTGGTGCGGAATGAGCGTCTGGTCTGCCAGTTGGAAATTTGAAACAGGAAGAGAATTGGAAATGGACACGACGATCGACTGGATCCCAGCTGGGCAATCGTATGACTTCGATGAACTCGTGTTCTGGCAGGACAAGGGCACCGATGCGTTCAGTGCAGTGGCAACGCGCATCGACACCATTGTGCTCGGCCCCCATGCAGGGGCGCGTTTTCCGGCGGAGCTGCAACCGTTTGTCGATCCCGCCTTGACGCGCCGCAAGCAATACGACTACTCGGACGTGATCACCAGCCCCCTGGGCCGTGCCTGGGCGGCCGCTGACCCCGGCGTCGTCTTTATCGAATGTCCGCATGCGCGCGTGGTGCTTGATCCCAATCGCGCACCGCCGGCCGACGCGATGGCCGGCCTGCGCGCATTTTTCGACAGGCTCCAACGCCAACGCGGCGGTGAAAGCGTCGGCTTCGCCGGCGTGGATGCCATCCGCCCGCTCACCTTCTCGGGTGAAACCGTGCTGCGCCAACCGGCGAGCGAAGCCGAGTGGGCGGCGCTGGCCGGCGCCTTGGCCGCGGCGCGCCGATTGGGTCACGATGCGTATCGAAGCGCATGCAACCATGTCGTCGAGACGGTACTCGCTACGCGCCCGAGGGATGCCGCACTGGTCGTGGTGGGCCTTCACGACACCATGAACACGAAGATGCGCACCGACGGCGCCCTCGTGGTGGAACGTCCCGTGGCCGACCGCCTGCCCGCGCTGGTCAATTTCGGCAACAAAGGCGATGCGCAGGGGGAGTTCGTGTCGGAGCCACTGTCGCTGGGCGCTGCGGAAATGCGTCGCATTGCCAAGGCTTGGGCTCAGGGGTTCGAACTGGGTGCCGACGCCCAAGCCGCCGCCATCTCCCTGAACCACCCCTACAAGGGCGGCTACGAAATCGGGCACTACGGCGCGCGCCTCGCGGCGCTCCAGCGGCCACGCGTTGGCGCGTTCCAGGTCGAGTTCCTGCGCGAAGCGCTGCTGGGCCTGCGTGCCACTGGGCATCTGCAGCAGCCCGGTGCCGACTGGCCGGAGGTGGACCAGTCCCATCTCGATGGAATCGTCGCCGCGCTGGTTGCTGCCGGCCATTGCCTGCGCACGACTTACTCCCCGCTGCTTTAGACGATAGAATTTCCTGCCGGGCGCGCCACGGCAGGGTTTTGACGAGCGTCGTCCGGGCCGACATCACCTGACCGAACCAGTTCCCTGCTGCGCCTCAACGGCAAGCCGTTCAACCTCAACAAGGAGTCCCGCCGTGGACATGCAATCACTTCAAACCTTCCTCAGCACCACGGTTTCCGAACTGGCGATCAAGGTGCTGGCCGCCATTGCGTTCTGGATCGTCGGTCGCTGGCTGATCGGGCGCGTCATCGCGATGATGCAGGCGGCGATGAACCGCAACCACGTCGATCCGACGCTGACCAAATACCTCGGCTCGATCATTGCCATCGCGCTGAACATTGCGCTGGTCCTGGGCATCCTGGGTTACTTCGGCATCCAGACCACCTCGTTCGCGGCAATGCTGGCCGGTGCCGGCGTGGCGATCGGGGCAGCCTGGAGCGGATTGCTCGGCAACTTCGCTGCCGGCGCCTTCATGCTGATCCTGCGGCCCTTCAAGGTGGGTGATTTCGTCAGCATTGGCGGCGTGGTCGGCACCATCCGCGAGCTCGGCCTGTTCGGCACCACCGTGGTGACCCCTGACAACGTGTTCACCATCGTTGGCAACGGCAAGATCTTCGGCGACACCATCCAGAACTTCTCCGTGCTGCCGGAGCGGCGCGTCGAGCGCGTGGCGCAGCTGGCGGGCAGCGTGGATCCCCTCGACGCCATCGCGCGCCTCAAGGCTGCTGTCGCGCTGATTCCCAACGTCTCCAAGACCATGCCGCCGGAAGTCAACCTGCTCGACATCAAGCTGGAAGGCCCGCAGATTGCCGTGCGCCCCTATACCCACACCGACCACTACTGGCAGGTTTACTTCGACACCAACGAGGCCATCGTGCGGGTCTGCAAAGAAGCCGGGTGGCCATCGCCATCGGCCTTGCACCGCTTCAAGCAGGTCGAGTAAAAAAAGAGTCCGGCACCGGCCTGACCAGCTCAGGGTCTGGCTGTGCGTCGGGCTTTATTTGAGCTCGAACGGATAATTCAGGATGATCCGGTAATTCTCGGTCTTGGCGCCACCCGATGCCGGCACCAGAACACCCGCCCGCAGGCGAATCCATAGCGGCTGTACCCACTTGGGCCAGCTCTTATCGTTGAAGCGGTAGTTCAGGTCAAGGTCGTATTCGGTCGAATTCGCCAGTGCCGCCCCGCTTGACGGATTGATCGCATCCCATCCCGTGGCAATCTGCCCGCCCAGCGTCAGGCCCGGCAGGTCGAGCCCCTTGAAGTCGTAGCTTGCGCCGACCAATACGGCCTTCTGGCCAGCATCGTAGAAATCCTTGATGAGCATTGAGGTGTAGCCCGCCCATGATGAGTAGGGCGTGCGAAGACTGGAGTTGCGGCCGGTCTGGTTGTAACCGAGTGTCCCGGCAAAGCCACCCGAGGTCAGATCGGCCTTCACGCCGCCATAGCCGACCGAGAACGTGCCAATCGAATCGATGCCGTTGCTGCTCTGATAGATCGTCTGTGCGCCCAGACGCAGCTTGCTCCCCCCGGACAATGCCAAAGTCCAGGCCGCATCGGCGTACGTGGAATTGAGAACGTCAGGCACTTGATACGTCGAAAAGCGCAGCACCAGATCCTTTGCCGGCTCGCCCTTCAAACCCAGCAGCCACATCCCGGAGTCGACGTCAGAGGGTGCCCCTGCAACCTCGGCCATGCTGACGAAGGTGGTGGCATTGCGCGTCTTCTCGGCACTCAGGTAGCCGGCGAAGTAGTCCACGCCCGCAAGTTTTCCGGTAAGCGCGCCACCTTCAAAGGTGTTGGGCGTCATGCGGTTGTCCTGCAGGTTCACCTCGGGCTGGTTGACCAGGAAGCGTCCGCCTGTCAGCGTCTGATCCAAAACCTTGAAGGCCAAATAAGACTGGCCAAGAACCGAGTAGCCGTCTTGCGTCGCAGTGAGCAGATTGCTGCCAGGTGCGTCGGCCGGCGCCCACAGGGGCTGCGAAGTGTAGGCGGTCAGACCGAAGCTGAATATGCCGCCCAACCATCCCGATTCGTAGCCCAACCAGCCACCGATCGCCCAGGCCTGGTTGTTGTTCTTGGGTGCGGGGTTGAGCTTGTCGAAAAAGTAGGTGCGCAGTTGCAGATCGACCTTGCTGTCGCGCACCAGCATATTTTCCAACGCACTGCCTTCATCGGCGGCCAGTGCCGAACTGGCAGCACCCATGGCCACCATGGCAAGGCATGCCGCAACGACCAGCGGGGCGGGCTTCGGACTAAAGAGAGAACGCTTCAGCGACAGCATATTGAATCTCGGAAGTTTGTGTTTATTGTAGGCATCGGCTTCCTTCCCGGATCGTTTTTCAGTCGCCTGTGATCCCTTTGCCACGCTATGCTTGCCAGGTGACTGCACCCGCCCCGACCGATCCTGCTTCGCCCGCCCTGCCCCGTCGCATCGCGCATCTGGACATGGATGCGTTCTACGCGTCGGTGGAATTGCTGCGTTATCCCCAGCTCAAGGCACTGCCAGTGGTGATTGGCGGGGGGCGACGCCGCCTGGACGAGGCATTGCGCGAGCAACATTCCGAACTGCCGCTCAACGAGATCCCGGTGCAGGCTTTCCCCGTTCTGAAGGACTACACCGGGCGCGGTGTCATCACAACCGCCACCTATGCAGCCCGGCAGTTCGGCGTGGGCTCGGCCATGGGGATGATGAAGGCCGCCAGACTGTGTCCGCAGGCGATCCTGCTGCCCGTCGATTTCGACGAATACCGAAAGTATTCACGGCTTTTCAAGCAGTTGATTCTGGATATTGCACCGGTCATGGAAGACCGGGGCGTGGACGAGGTGTACATCGACTTCACCGACGTGCCCGGCGGCCAGCGTGAAGGAGGGCGCGTGCTGGCACGCCTGATCCAGAAGAACATCTTCGACGCAACCGGGCTGACCTGCTCGATCGGCGTGGCGCCCAACAAACTGATCGCCAAGATGGCCAGCGAGTTCAACAAGCCCCGGGGCATTTCCGTGGTGCAGCCGCAGGACCTGCAGCCGCTGATCTGGCCGCTGGCGTGCCGCAAGATCAATGGTGTGGGCCCCAAGGCCGACGAAAAGCTGCTGGCCCATGGCATCCGCACGATCGGCGATCTGGCGGCCAGAGACCGGAGCTGGCTGGTGGACCATTTTGGAAAGAGCTACGGCGCCTGGCTTTTCGACGCCGCCTGGGGCCGCGACGAGCGCCGCCTGGTGACCGAGAGTGAACCGGTCAGCATCAGCCGGGAGACCACCTTCGAGCGCGACCTGCACGCGGTGCATGACAAGGCCGCGCTGGGCGCCGTGTTCACCCGCCTGTGCGAGCAGGTGGCGGCCGACCTGCAGCGCAAAGGCTACGTCGGGAAGACCATCGGCATCAAGCTGCGCTATGAGACCTTCAAGAGCGTCACGCGCGACCGGACGCTGGACATCTACACGGCTGACGCGCACACGATCCGCCAGACCGCCGGCCAGTGCCTCAAGCGAGTGGACCTGACCCGGCGCCTGCGCCTGCTTGGTGTGCGCGTCGGCTCGCTCGTCAAGACCGGAGAGATCCCCTTTTTTGAAAAAAAAGTGCTTTCATCCAGCGTCGAAAGGACAGATTCTGCTATCAATTTCGTTTCCGACACGCCCCAGTTGTTTTGAAGCTGACCGGCGCTTCAGATTGGGCTACGATTCAGCAATGAACACCTCCAACGCCCCCCTCACCTGCTTTTCGCTCACCATCTCCGACCACGTGGCCCAACTGGTGCTGAATCGCCCGGAGGCGATGAACACCATGAACCCGGCCTTCTGGCGCGAGCTCGACGGCGTGCTGACGCAACTGCACCGGAACGCCCATGCGCGTGCGCTGGTGATCTCCAGCACCGGCAAGCATTTCTCCGCCGGCATGGCGCTGGACATGTTTGGCGGCGCCATCACCATGGATGACGCGAGTGCCGAAGGTCGCGCGGCCATCTTCGACCTGCTGACCGAGATGCAGGGAACCTTCACCAAGCTGGAAACCCTGCGCATCCCGGTGATCGCGGCCATCCAGGGCGGCTGCATCGGCGGCGCGGTGGACATGGTCACTGCGGCGTGCATCCGCTTCGCCACGACCGACGCCTTCTTTTGCATCCAGGAGATCAACATCGGCATGGTCGCCGACGTGGGCACGCTGCAGCGCCTGCCCAAGCTGATTCCGCTGGCCGTGGTGAAAGAGCTGGCCTACACCGGCCGACGCCTGAGCGCGCAAAAGGCGCTGGGGTATGGCCTGGTCAATGAAGTGTTCGACACGCCCGAAGCCCTTCTGGCCGGTGCGATGCAATGTGCCCGCGAAATTGCCGCCAAGCCCCCGATTGCCATCTGGGGCACCAAGCAGGCCGTGAACTATGCGGCGGAGCATTCGGTGGAAGACAGCCTGCGCCAGATGGGCTGGTTGCAAGGCGCGATCTGGAGCAACGCGACGGTGCGCGAGGCCGTCACGGCGATGAAGCAAAAGCGCGTCGGCAGCTTCAAAGGGCTCGCGCCACTGGTTTCTTTCAACGATATTGACTAGAACCCAGCGTCGGATAGTCCTGTAACGCTACGTTTTCAGGATTCACGAAGGTCGCAAAAACAACTATTGCCTTGCCGTTCGCACGCTGGCCGGCACCGGTTGCGGATGGCTGGTCCGAAACGGGCTGATGTCGAGCCCGCCGCGCCGGGTGTAGCGCGCATACACCGTGAGGCGGGCCGGTTTGCAGCGCATCCAGATATCCATGAACATGCGTTCGACGCACTGCTCATGAAACTCATTGTGGTTGCGAAAGCTCACGATGTATTGCAGCAGGCCTTCCTGGTCGATCTGCGGTCCGCTGTAACTGATCTGCACGCTGCCCCAGTCGGGCTGGCCGGTCACCAGGCAGTTGCTCTTGAGCAAGTTGCTGACCAGCACCTCGCTGACCGGCTGCTCGTCGAAGGCCGCGCGCAGCAGTTCCGGCGCGGGCGTATAGCGGGTGCATTCGATGTCGAGCCGGTCAAGATTCAGGCCGTCGAGCTCGTGAATGAGCTCGGAGCCGAACAGCTCCGGCCCCAGCAGCTTCACTCCGACGCTGGACATCACCGGCCCGCCCTGCCAGAGGGCGGCACTGATGTCGGCGCGGATGCGCGCCTTCACTTCATCGGCGTCAGTGAAGCGGGTGTTGTTAAAGCTGTTCAGGTAGAGCTTGAACGATTTGCTCTCGATGATGTGCGTGCTTTCGCAAGGCACCAGGATGTGCGCCAGTGCGACCTGCGGCTTGCCGCGCAGGTTCAGCCAGCCCAGCTCGTAGGCCGTCCACAGGTCGGCCCCGAAAAAGCGCGGCGAGCCGGTGACGCCGATCTCGGCGCGGCTGGTCGCGCGCGGGATCGGGAACAGCAGGCTCGCGTCGTACTGGTCGACATAGGCCGAGGCCTTGCCGAGTTGCGAGTGCCCGGCGGCCTGGGCTGTGGTGGGCGGGCCCGCGGGCAGGCTTGAGTCGCTCACTGGAGTTCCTCGCCCTGCCGGGCTGCGGTGGTATTCGCCTTGGGATCGGCCACGCGGCTCATGCCTGTACTTCCTTGAGAAAAGGAAGCATCACCCGCAGGACTTCGCTGACCACGCCGGGGGGCAGGTCGTGGCCCATGCCCTTGATGACTTCCAGGCGCGCGCCGGGGATGCGCCGCGCCGTGTCCTTGCCGCAGGCCAGCGGCACCAGCGGGTCGGCCGCGCCGTGCACCACCAGCGTGGGGCACTGGATGCGGACCAGCTCGGCGGCGCGGGTGCTGTCGGCCACGATGGCCAGCATCTGGCGCATGGTGCCCACCGGTCGGAAACTGCGCGTGATGCCGGCCAGGATGCGCGTGCGCAGTTCGGCCTCGTGCACCACGAAATCAGGGCTGCCGATCACGGTGTAGAGGTTGATGTAATGGTCGACGATGTCGTCGTGAGCATGGCTGGCGGGCCGGCTGAGCAGCGCCTTGAGCACCCGGGGCTTCGCCCTGGGCAGGCCGCGCGCGCCGCTGGAGCTCATGATGCTGGTCAGGCTCAGCACCCGCTTGGGCGCGGCAATCGCGACGCGCTGGGCGATCATGCCGCCCATGCTCACGCCGACGATGTGCGCGCGCTCGATCTTCAGCGCATCAAGCACGCCCACGGCGTCGGCGGCCATGTCGCTCAGGGTGAACGGCGCCTTCGGGCTCAGGCCGAGCCGGTGCTGCAGGCTGGCCCACACCAGATTGGGCACGCCGAGGTGGTCGAAGTGCTGCGACAGACCGATGTCGCGGTTGTCGTGGCGGATCACGCGAAAGCCCGCATCCACCAGCGCCTGCACCAGCGCCGGCGGCCAGGCAATCAGCTGCATGCCCAGGCCCATGATGAGCAGCACCGCGGGGCGGTCGTTCTGCGAGCCGTCCGCGCCGGTGTCTTCGACTTCAATGGTGATGCCGTTCGCTTTGATTTTCATAGCTGTTTATGACCTTTTGACGCTGGGTTGAGGCCCATTTTGATCATATTTCCCGGATCCGGCAGTCCGTCAGGCGACTGCGCGGCGAAACACCAGCCGGTCGGGCTGGGAAACGGACGCGGCAAAGGCATAGCCTTCGAGGTCGAAGGCTTCGAGCTTCTTCGGCGTAGCGATGCGGTGCAGGGCTGCATAGCGCGCCATCAGGCCGCGGGCGCGCTTGGCAAAGAACGACACCACCTTGTACTGCCCACCTTTGCCTTCTTCGAACACGCATTCGATCACGCGCCCCTTGAGCACCTTGCGGTCCACGGCCTTGAAGTATTCCTGCGAGGCCAGGTTGACCACGACCGGCGTCCGCTCGCCGGCCAGCCGCTGGTTCAGGTACTCGGCAATGCGCGATCCCCAGAACTGGTACAGGTTCTCGCCGTGCACGGTGGCGAGTTTCGTGCCCATCTCCAGCCGGTAGGGCTGCATCCGGTCGAGCGGGCGCAGCACGCCGTACAGGCCGCTCAGGATGCAGAGATGCGCCTGCGCCCAGGCCAGGTCCGCGGGCTTGAGCGTCCCCGCGTCCAGCCCGACGTACACGTCGCCGTTGAAGGCCAGCGCCGCCTGCTTGGCATTACGTGCCGTGAATCGCGGCCGCCAGGCCTCGTAGCGCGCCACGTTGAGGGTGGCCAGCGCATCGCTCAGGTGCATCAGGCTGGCAATCTGCCGGGGCGTCTTCTCGCGCAGCACGTCGATCAGTTCGGCGGACTGCTTCACGAACAACGGCTGCGTATGCGTCAGGTCGGCGGGCGGCGGGGCGTAGTCCAGCGACTTGGCAGGCGACAATAGAAACAACATGCTGGAGATCCTTTATCGGGACGATTATCTTGCAGCGGTGGCCAAACCGCCGGGCCTGCTCGTGCATCGCACCGGGCTGGATGCGGGTGAAACCCGTTTTGCGCTGCAGATGTTGCGCGACCAGCTTGGGCGCCCGGTCTGGCCGGCGCACCGGCTGGACAAGGGTACCAGCGGCGTGCTGCTGTTCGCCCTCGACGCTGAAACCGCGCGGGCGCTGGGCCAGCAGTTCGAGGCTGGCGGGACGATCCGCAAGACCTATCTGGCCATGGTGCGCGGCTGGCTGGCCCGAGAGGGGCTGATCGACCATCCCCTGTCTCGCCTGCCCGACGACCAACGCCGGTCCCGCCGAGGCGCCACGGAGCGGCCAGGCTCTATGGAGGGGGGGCTGGACGACCGGCCGGTGGCCGTCGAGGTCCGGGGCACCCTCACCCGCTTCCGCGCTCTGGCGCGCCATGAACTGCCACTGGCACAAGGCAACTTCGCACAAACCCGCTGCGCCCTTCTGGAGCTGTCACCCCTGACCGGCAGGCGCCACCAGCTGCGTCGGCACCTGAAGCACATCGCCCATCCGATCATTGGCGACGCAACACATGGAAAAGGCCCGCTGAACCGGTCGGTGGCGGGCCTGCTGGGGGTGCAGCGCCTGTGGCTGCACGCCTTGCGCCTGGAGCTTGCCCACCCCGTAACGGGCCAGCCGCTCGTCATCGAAGGAATGCCCGGCGAAGAATGGGCACGCTGGCGCCCGTTCGAGAACACCACCTGAAGCCTGCCGTCAAAAACGTTGCGGGGCGCCCGGACGGACATCCGGGCGCCCCGACAGGCGCTGGGACACGGCGGTGTGACCCTTCAGCGGGTCATCACGACCTTCTGGTAGAGGCCACCGAAGAAGGTCTCTTTTTCGACTTTGGCGGGCTTGATGTCCGCCGGCAACCAGTCCACGATTTCACCGCGCCACAGGTCCAGGGCGAACGGCTCCAGGGTGCTGAGGATGGGCACCATCACATACCGAAATGGACTCGACGACACCGGCTTGTGGTAGTCGACAAAGACGATCTTCCCGCCGGGCCGGGTCACGCGCAGCGCCTCGGCAATCGTCTTGCGCCGCACGTCAGCGGGCTGCTCGTGCAGCAGGAAGAAGACCACCACCGTATCGTGGCCGGCATCCTCGAAATGCATCTCGGTGGAATCCTGGCGCAACACGCTCACCTGTCGCGCGTTCTTGAGCTTGTCGTGCAGGTTCTTGATCTGGATCGGCGCCACGTCGATCACGTCCAGGCTGGCGGTCGGGCTCAGCCGCTTCACCAGATGTTCAGTGAAATCGCCATAGACACAAGCCACCTGCAGCACCTTGCCCTCGATGACCTCGCCCATTTCCTGCAAGGCGGCGTCGCGCAGGCGCGAGAAATTGCCCCACAAAATCAGGTTGACCAGCCACTGGCGCTCGAAAATGCGAACGGCATTGGGGTGCAGGTAAGCCCACCAGTAGGTGTCCTGCAGGTATTTAGGAATGGTGATGGGGGCCAATGAGGCGCCGGCGCCCGGGCCCCCTGACGGCTCTACGGTGGCGACAGTCGCCGATTCTTTGGGACTCACAGACTAGCTTTCATTAACTCGAACAAGACGCCCACTCCACTGCGGGAGGGGGTTCGATGGCGACGCCCGAGAGCGGCGCTCAGATGCGAACGAGGTACAGCACCGTCAACACGGTGCCCGCCGCGGCCACAAGATACACCACCACGGCAAGCTTTGCATCCTGACGCAGCCCGAAGTCATGCAGCGTCACCCGCAGGCGGTGCGCCGCGTGCCACAGAAACAGCGTGATCACGCCCAGGAAGCACAGCTTGCCGAATCAGCGCAATGCGCAAGGAGGGGTCTGCCTCGGCAAGCGCAATGGCGGTGCGCAGTCCGGCCCCGCCCGCGCCAACGATGGCAACGCCTGTTTCTACGATTTCCATGTTTCCCTTTCGATCACCGAGGTGATGGCTCCAGATATCCGATTCCTAAGTTGGCATTAGAACGCAAAGCCGCTCCATATCAGCTGACCAGCATCAACCTCCGGTGAAGAAGCCGATCCCGACCAGGGTCAGCAGGGTCAGGCCAACCACGATCAGGGTGAAGCCCAGAATCTTCGAAGCGGCCAGCTTGCCCGCCGACGGGGCGTCGACCAGGTATTTCTCCAGTTCGCCGCTGTCCACCAGGCGCTGGTACTCCACGGCATGCTGGTGCTTGAACTCCTCCAGTGAGAACGTCCCGGTGAACATCACCACATCCAGCGGGAATTTGTCCGGACGGAAGTGGTTGTTGAAGAAATGCACCGTGAACAGGAACACCACCGCCAGGAAGGCCTCTTCCGCATGGAAGATGGCGGCCACGTTGAACACCCAACCCGGCAGGATGGCGCCGAACACGCCGGGCAGCCACATGATCAGGCCGCTGACGCCGATGATGGTCACCCCCCAGAACGGCGCCCAGTAGTCGAACTTTTCCCAGTAGGTCCAGCGGTCGAACTTGGGACGCGGTCCCTTGCCGAAGAACCACTTGAACATGCCCAGCATGTCGCGTCCGTCCTGCAGGTTCGGAATCATCGAGTTCGGGCCAAAGAACTTGAAGTTCTTCCAGTCGCGCCCGATCAGCCAGGCCAGGTAGAACAGGTGCCAGAAGAACACGCCGGCAAAGACGACCGCGCTCACGCGGTGGATGAGGCCGGCAATGTGCGGCCCGCCCAGTGCCGTCATGAGCGCCGAGGCCCAGGGCGCATCGGGGTAGAACAACGGAATGCCGGTCAGCGTCAGGACCATCAGACTCAGCGCAAACGTCAGGTGGGCGATGCGCCAGATCGGGCTGAACCGCCGGACATGCTTGCCCGGGTACTTCGCCAGCACGGCATCCGGCTTGATGTGCGGCTGACCCTTGTTTGCCTTGCGTTCCTTGTATTCGCGATAGAACCAAAGCAGGGTGTGCAACCAGAAGAAGGCAAAGGTGCCCACCAGAAGCTGCACCATGATCTGCCACGCGATCCATATCTGCGGGTAGCGCGCAAAGTCGTTGACGTGCCCGTGCGGCTCGAAGCTGGCGTAGCCGGCAGGCGCCTCGCCGACGCCCTTCTTGCCGTTGTGGCACTCACGGCAGGTCTTCATGCGGTTTTCCGGCGCGACCCTTGATTTCGGATCGCTGACCTTCAGGATCTCGTGGCTGCCATGGCAGTTGTAGCACTTGGCCGTGTAGGCGTAGCCCAGGGTATTGATCTGTCCGTGGTAGGTCGATTTGTACGATTTGTACTGGGCTTCGTGGCAACTGCCGCATTGCCCGGTCACGGAGAGCTTGAACGGATCGCCTGAGGAGTTGCCGACCGAGTGGGCGCTGTGACAGTCAGCGCAAGTCGCCGCCTTGGCGTTCTTCTTGTCCAGGACTTCCTTGCCGTGCACGGAGCCCGCATAGGCGTCCAGCTGATCCGAATGGCAGTTCTCGCCGCAGGCCTTGGAAATGCCCAGGCGGTGCTCGGCGTATTCCGGCGTGCCTTTCGCCGGCACCTTGAAGCTGTGCGTGTCGTGGCAGTTGTCGCACGAGGCGTTGGGCTTGGTCTTGTCGTCCGTGTTGGGCCGGGCGTGGAACGATTTCTTGTAGGCCTCGATGTTTTCGGCGACCAGCCCGAGGCCTGGCTTGCTCTTGGCCGTTCCATCCTTCTGGGCCTGCTCCCACAAGCTCTGGTGGCAGCTTGCGCAATCCACTTTCTTCAGCTTCTGCGCGGTGTCCTTCGCGTGCAGATTGCCCTTTTCCGCGTTGTCGGTGATGTCGGTGTGGCAGGCGACACATTGCATCTTGGCATGCACGCTCTGTCCGAACTTGTCCGGGGCCACGCTGTGCAGCGCCCTCGGTTTGCCTTCCGCGCCGGGAACCTCCA
The DNA here is from genome assembly GCA_011391595.1 of Hydrogenophaga sp. Lineage (GTDB taxonomy): Bacteria > Pseudomonadota > Gammaproteobacteria > Burkholderiales > Burkholderiaceae_C > JAABQG01. The sequence continues at coordinate 29,469 of JAABQG010000012.1, read as the reverse complement.
GCTTGCCTTTCTTGCCGTCATGGCAGCTGAGGCAGGTGGCGTTGTCCAGCGTCGGGGCCGTTGCTGCCGGTGCCGCAACGGGCGCAGCGGCCGTTTGCGCGAACCCGGGAAGGCTCAGACAGGCACCGAGCAGCCATGCAAGTCCCACAAGACGGCCCCTGCGCAACGAAAGGGAATTGGTTTGCATGGTCGGTTTTCCAAAAAAAACAAGGTGCGACAGTTCGTATCGCACCTTGAATCAAACAGCAGGCATGGGGGAAAAATCAGCTATCAGGCAGTGACGCTATGTTTGCGCAGGGGATCTGTCCGGACGGCCCCGCGACTTTGCCACTTGAAGTGGCGTTATTGGGCCAGAATCCAGTCCGCCAGGTTCTTCAGCGCCGCCTGGTCCTTCGTGTCGATGACCTTGTGCTCTTCTTCCGTGCCGTCTTCAAGCTTGACCTTCAAACCGGACGTCATGTTCTTGATGACCTTCTCCTGACCATCCGCCTTGCCCTTGTACTTGGCTGACACCTTCTTCCACGAAGGTCCCTTCTTGGTCTTGTCAATGGTGTGGCACTTGGTGCAATCGTTCTTCTTCAACAGGGTTTGCGCGGCGTCAGCGTCCACAGAGGCGTGAGCCGGACTGAAACTGGCCAAGGCCAACACCATGGATGCGCCGAGGAGGGAGAGGGAAGACTTCATCATTTGCAGACTCCTGAATGGAAGGGAACGAATTGAAATTTCGTAAGCGCGATTGGACACGCACCAAGTATAAGGGTCAAGGAATCGACAACAGGTTTACGCCCGTTTTGCTGCGCGATTGATCCAAATCAATGGAATCGCTGGGGACAAGTCAACGCGTTCATCGCATTTCATCCCGGGAACGCAGGCGAGACATATGGTCGCCCGCGCGACCCTCATTTCGACGGGCGCACGCCAATTTCCCGGGAATTCAGGGACTGGAACACCGGAGGTCCGGCGAACTTCACCCCTTCGCCCAGGCTACTTCAGGTCACCCGCCAGCGAAGCCAGCGTCTCGGCCGCGATCTGGGTGTGCGCCGGGTAGTAGGTGTGGTCGCAACCGAGCTTGACGGCGGCGCCGGCCTTGACGGCGGCGCACATGGCCGGCGTCAACTCGAAGCGAACGAAGTGCACCGCAGAGGTCTTCTCGTCGTTCTCGCGGTCGAGGTCTTCGTCGGCAATGGCGTAGACGCGCGGATAGCCCTCGACTTCGACAAACATCCGGTCTTCCACGCCGATCAGGCGGGCAAGCTCGCGCTTGCGCTCGTTGACATCGGTGTATTCGAGCAGCATCGTCGCCTTCCAGTTGCTGCCGTCCGGCACCAGCGGGGCATAGGCTTCGATTTCCTGTTCGATGCCCTCTTCCTCGAAGATCTTCTCGACCCGCAGCATCTCCTGGATCTGGTAGCGCATCGTCAGTTCGCTCTCGAACTGCAGGTTGATGTGCTCGCCCAGATGCACCGAGCGAAGCTTGCGGTGCGCGATGATCTCGGGCTTGTGCGCCTTGCGCCACTTGCTGTAAGCCTCCAGCGTCATGAGGCTGTCAAGGGTGATCTTTCCGGTGGTCTGCATGGTTTGTCTCGATCAGTGGGGGACAGGGCTGTTTCGTTTCAGCTCAATCCGTAGGCCTTGCGCACCAGCGTCAGTGGATGGTTCAACTCCGGCGCGCCCAGGCCGTTGACTTCAAAACCCTGCGCGATGTGGTGGCCACCCAGCGGGCAGTCGGAGCTGATGTAGTCGGGCTTGGCGCCGTCCTTCATGGTGGCCATGGCCTTGAACACGGGCTTGCCGATCTTCATGGCCTGCTGGTGGTAGGCCTTCTTCACGCCAAAAGTGCCCGCGTGGCCGGAGCAGCGCTCGATGGTGTTGATCGTCGTGGCGGGAATCATCTTGAGCATCTCCTCGGTCTTCTTGCCGATGTTCTGCACCCGGCCGTGGCAGGGAATCTGGTAGCTCACGTTGCCCAGCGGCACGGGGAACTCTGTCTTGAGCAGTCCGTCGCGCTTGCGCTGCATCAGGTACTCGAACGGGTCCCACAGGTGCTCCTTCACCAGTTGCACGTCAGCCTCATCCGGGTACATCAGCGGAATCTCCTGCTTGAACATCAATGCACAGCTGGGCACGGCGGCAAGGATGGCGTAGCCGTCCTTCGCGTACTTCGCCAGCACCGGGATGTTGGCTTCCTTGGAGGCGTTGACGGCGTCCAGATCGCCGAGTTCCAGTTTGGGCATGCCGCAACACTTCTCTTTTTCCACGATGACATAGGGAACGTCGTTGTGATCGAGGATCTTGAGCAGGTCCAGGCCAATGCCGGGTTCGTTGTAATTGATAAAGCAGGTGGCGAAGATGGCGACTTTTCCGGGGGTCTTGGCGCCGTCGTTCGTCACCGTGGCCGTGGCCTTCGGCGTGCCGGAGCGGAATTTCTTCGTGGCCAGCGAGGGCAGCCAGGCATCCTTGTCCACACCGGCCACGCTTTCCATCACGCTGCGCATGGCCTTGGTCTTGTTTACCGCATTGGCGACCTGCACCACGATGGGGATGCCGGCAAACTGGCCGTGCACGTCGGTGGAGGCGAGGAACTGCTCGGCAGCGCCCACTTCCCCTTTTTTGAACTTGATGGCCTTGGCGCGCAGCATGGTGTGCGGGAAGTCCAGGTTCCATTCGTGCGGCGGCGTGTACGGGCACTTGGTCATGTAGCAGAGGTCGCACATGTAGCACTGGTCCACCACCTTCCAGTAGTCCTTTTTGTCGACGCCGTCGACCTCCAGGGTCTTGCTTTCGTCGACCAGATCAAACAGCGTGGGAAACGAGCCGCACAGGCTGACACAGCGCCGGCAACCATGGCAGATGTCGAAGATGCGCTCCAGTTCATGGAAGCACTTTTCCTCGTTGTAGAAATCAGGGTTTTTCCAGTCCAGCGGGTGGCGCGTGGGGGCTTCCAGATTGCCTTCGGTGGCCATGGTGAGCGCTCCTGTGTAAGAGGGGAGGATGTTCTGCATTGGTCGCCGCAGGCGACGCCCAACACACAAGACCCGCGGAATCAACGCCGACGCCGGGCCGCCCAAAGGCGGCTTGGGCCCCCTAGGGGGCAGAGAGCCACACGGCGTGGGCGAACGTGGGGGCCAGCTCAGTCCACGAGTTCGTTCAAGGCCTTCTGGTAGCGGTTGGCGTGCGAGCGCTCGGCCTTGGCCAGGGTCTCGAACCAGTCCGCAACCTCGTCAAAACCTTCCTCGCGCGCGGTCTTGGCCATGCCGGGGTACATGTCGGTGTACTCGTGCGTCTCGCCGGCCACGGCCGAGGCAAGGTTGGCACGGGTCGGGCCGATCGGCATGCCGGTGGCCGGGTCGCCCGACTGCTCCAGAAACTCCAGATGGCCGTGGGCATGGCCGGTTTCGCCTTCGGCGGTGGATCGGAACAGCGCCGCCACATCGTTCTGGCCTTCAACGTCGGCCTTGTTCGCGAAATACAGATAACGGCGGTTGGCCTGGGATTCGCCAGCGAAGGCGTCTTTCAGGCACTGCTCGGTGCGCGAGCCTTTGAGTGCTGCCATGGATATCTCCTTGAGTGGGTTGAACAGATGAAGCAGTTTAGCTCTGACGGGTTATCAGAGCCTTAAGCAGGTTAGCGCCAATGGGGCATAGCGTCCAATGAGCTTCGTCAATGTCCTGCATTGAACTTGCCTATTGATGCCGCCTTGTTGATGCCAACGCTCGAAACAGCACTGCTGGAACGGCGGGGCATGCTTGCAGAAGGATCGCTTCGATGATGACGGCCGCGCGTGGCCGTCATGCAATGAGTGTGGAACCTATCGGCAAAACTGCCGCAAAATGGCAGCCCTAGGGTCCGAACGACGGCTCTTTGATGACTTCCCGAATTACTTCTTTTTAGATAGCACATGAAGACCTTTCGACGCTGGAATAGTGCCATTTTTGTTCATAAATTCAGTCTGGAGCACACATCGCCATGACACAGACCCTCCCTGGCGCCACCGCGTACCGCGCTGTGGCCTTTACCAACGGCTACGAATTCGCCCAAGGCGCAGGGTACCCACTGCCTGAATACCCATTTGTCGAGCCCCCCGAGCTGAAAACCGGCGCCGTGCTGCGCCATCCGGTGGTGATCGTAGGCGGCGGCATCAGCGGGCTCACGCTGGCTTGCTCTCTGGCCCGCTTGGGCGTCGCGGCCGTGCTGCTGGACGAGGACAACACCGTGGGTGTGAAAGGCGCGTCGTCCCGCGGCATCTGCTACACGCAGAAGTCGCTGGAAATCTTCGACAAGCTGGGCATCTATGACCGCATCGCCAAAAAAGGCGTCCAGTGGAGTGTGGGCCGCACCTTTGCCGGCGCCGACGAGGTGTATTCCTTCGACCTGCGCCAGCAGGGGAACTTCAACCTCTCCACCCAGCCGCCGTTCATCAACATCCAGCAGTTCTATATCGAAGGGTTTCTGGTCGAACGCATCCTGGAGCTCGGCCACGTGGACCTGCGTTGGAAGTCGCGCGTCACCGCGTTTGAGCAGAACGAAGACTTCGCCACGCTCACGGTCGATACGCCGGCCGGCAGTTACCGCATCGAGGCGGACCATGTGATCGACGCCACCGGCTCGCACACCTCGTTTCACCAATGGTGCGGCGCCACGATGCAAAGCCGCCGCGGGGATGATCGCTGGTGCATCGCCGACGTTCGCTTCTCAAAGCGCCCGCCGGTCGAGCGCCATACCTGGGTCGAAGCACCCTTCAACGAGAACCGGGCCGTCTGGCAGCACCTGATGGCCGACGACGTCTGGCGCATCGACTACCAGATGGCGCCCGATGCCGACCCCGACACCGTGAGCCGCGAGGATGTCGTGCGTGAACGCCTCGCGCGGCAGTTCGGCGCTGACACCGAGGTCGAGATCGTCTGGGTGGGCTCTTACGCCTACCGCAGCCAGTGCCTGGACAGCTTGCGCATCGGTCGGGTGTTCTTCATGGGCGATACGGCCAAGATCGTCAGCCCCTTTGGCGCCCGCGGCGGCAACACCGGCGTGGCCGACGCCGACAACCTGGCCTGGAAGCTGGCTGCCGTCCTGCGCGGCCGCGCCAGCCCCAAACTGCTGGACAGCTACAACGACGAGCGGCTCGACGCGGCGCAGCAGAACGTGCGTGTCACCAACCGCACCGCGCGGTTCCTGCGGCCCGCCGACGGCATGGAGCGCACGTTTCGCGCAGCCGCCATTGGCCTGGCGCGTCAGCATCTATTCGCGCGCTCCCTCATCAACACCGGGCGCATGGCGGTGGCCAACACCTACACGCGCTCAAGCATCTGCGAAGGCACGGGGGGTCAATCGGTGCAGAACGTGGCGTTTCGCTGGCCGGACAACGCGCCGGGCGCGGTCAACGACCTGCTCCGGTGGGCCGGCAGCGATCTGCTGGTCCTGGTGTTCGGTGACGTCACTCCCGCCGCCGCGCAGCGACTGCAGCAACTGGCCCAGCATGCGCCGGTCCGCTGCGTTCAGGTCGTCGGACCGGACGACAGGGCACAGGCGCTGGAGCACGTGCGCGACCCTCAGGGGCACCTGCAGGGTGCCTGCCATGTTTTTGGCCACGCATGGGCGCTGGTTCGCCCGGATGGCTACCTTGGTGCCACAGGCGAGGCCGTGGACGGCGACCTGGTCAGTGCCGTCGAGTGCACGCTCGGTCTGAAATGAAACCGTGAAGGATATTCCATGAAAAGTAACCTCAATCTCCAGGACGCAGACGGCTTATACGAGCAGCTGCTGGATGCCCACGCCGGACTTTCAGCGGCGGAATCCGAATTGCTGAACGCCCGGCTGATCCTGCTGCTGGCCAACCAGGTCGGCAATGCGCAGGTGCTGCGCGAATGCATCGCGGCGGCCAAAGCGCGCGAAACAGCGCCCGCCGGCCCCAAGTAAAATTCGGGCTTGCCCCCACCGCTACCAACGGCATCCACGGGATGCCGTTTTTCATCCTGATTTCCGTTTTTGGGTCTCCCATGTCCGACACCGTCCAGCAACCCGGCCTGCTATCCCTGTCCAAGTCGTTCGAGCCCGCCGCGCTCGAAGCCCACTGGGGGCCGGAATGGGAACGCCGCGGCTATGGTGTGGCGGGTTTCCGGGGCGCTGGCGAACCCGACGCCAAAGCCCACGCGCAGGGCTTGGACTTTTCGATCCAGCTGCCGCCGCCCAACGTGACCGGCACGCTGCACATGGGCCACGCCTTCAACCAGACCATCATGGACAGCCTGACGCGCTACCACCGCATGGCCGGGTTCAACACCGCCTGGATTCCGGGCACCGACCATGCTGGCATTGCCACGCAGATCGTGGTGGAGCGCCAGTTGCAGGCCACAGGCATCAGCCGCCATGACATGGGGCCGACACCGGCCGAGGCGCGCAAGAACTTCGTGGCCAAGGTCTGGGAGTGGAAAGAAAAAAGCGGCAACACCATCACCACGCAGATGCGCCGCATGGGCGACAGCGTGGACTGGAGCCGCGAGTATTTCACCATGGACGACCGGCTGTCCAAGACGGTGACGGAAACCTTCGTCCGACTCTATGAACAGGGCCTGATCTACCGCGGCAAACGCCTGGTGAACTGGGATCCGGTGCTGCAGAGCGCGGTGAGCGACCTGGAAGTCGAAAGCGAGGAGGAGGACGGCTTCCTGTGGCACATCTGCTACCCGTTCGCTGATGGCCCGCAACGGGTTGATGGACAGCTGGTGGCCGGACTGACGGTGGCGACCACCCGGCCCGAAACCATGCTGGGCGACGTGGCGGTGATGGTGCACCCGCAAGACGAGCGCTACGCGCACCTGATCGGCCGGATGGTCAAGCTGCCGCTGTGCGACCGCGAGATCCCGGTGATCGCCGACGACTACGTGGACAAGGCCTTCGGCACCGGCGTGGTGAAGGTCACGCCCGCGCATGACTCTAACGACTACGCCGTCGGCCAACGTCACGAGCTGCCAATGATCTGCGTGCTGACGCTGGACGCAAAGATCAGCGCGCAAGCCCCGGCCGCCTACCAGGGGCTGGACCGCTTCGTGGCGCGAAAGAAGGTGGTCGCCGACCTGGAAACGCTGGGTTGGATGGTCGAGGTGAAGAAGCACAAGCTGATGGTGCCGCGCTGCGCCCGAACCAACCAGGTCATCGAGCCGATGCTGACGGACCAGTGGTTCGTGGCCATGACCAAGGTCAGCGACACCGACCCGACGGGCAAGAGCATCACCCAAAAGGCCATCGACGCGGTGAAGTCCGGCGAGGTGCGGTTCGTGCCCGAGAACTGGGTCAACACCTACGACCAGTGGATGAACAACATCCAGGACTGGTGCATCAGCCGCCAGCTCTGGTGGGGGCATCAGATTCCGGCCTGGTACGACGAGGATGGCAACGTGATCGTGGCGCGCAACGAAGCGGAAGCCCAAGCCAAGGCCCCCGGCAAGACCCTGCGCCGCGACGAGGACGTGCTGGACACCTGGTATTCGTCCGCACTGGTGCCGTTCAGCACGATGGGCTGGCCAGAGGCTGCCCCCGATGCATCCCGTGCCGGGGACGGTGGCTTGGCCGGATCGGGCGATTTGGCGAGCGCAGCGAGTATGAGCACGACCGGGCAAGCCGCTGGCCCCGGCACCGGCACGGACGGCTTGAGCGACTACGACCTGTACCTGCCCAGCGCCGTGCTGGTGACCGGCTACGACATCATCTTCTTCTGGGTCGCCAGGATGATCATGATGACCACGCACTTCACCGGCCGCGTGCCGTTCAGGCACGTCTATATCCACGGTCTGGTACGCGACGCGCAGGGCAAGAAGATGAGCAAGTCCGAAGGCAACGTGCTGGACCCAGTGGATCTGATTGACGGTATCGGGCTCGCGCCGCTGCTGGCCAAGCGCTCGGAAGGCCTGCGCAAGCCCGAGACCGCGCCGCAGGTGCGCAAGAACACCGAAAAGGAATTCCCCGAAGGCATTCCGGCCTACGGCGCGGACGCGCTGCGCTTCACCTTTGCCGCACTGGCCTCGCTGGGGCGCAGCATCAACTTCGACAGCAAGCGCTGCGAGGGCTACCGCAATTTCTGCAACAAGCTGTGGAATGCGACGCGCTTCACACTGATGAACTGCGAGGGGCAGGACTGCGGCCTGAACGACCACAGCGCAGACGCCTGCGTGCCCGGTGGTGGCTACCTGGAGTTCTCACAGGCCGACCGCTGGATCGTCTCGCAGTTGCAGCGCGTCGAAGCCGAAGTCGCCAAAGGCTTTGCCGAGTACCGCCTGGACAACGTCGCCAACATCCTCTACGACTTCGTCTGGAACGAGTTCTGCGACTGGTACCTGGAAATCGCCAAGGTGCAGATCAACATCGGCAACGCCGAGCAGCAACGCGGCACGCGTCGCACACTGATCCGCACGCTCGAAACCCTCCTGCGCCTCGCCCACCCGATCATTCCGTTCATCACCGAAGAGCTCTGGCAGAAGGTTGCCCCCGTGGCCGCACGTGGCGGCGAGTCGGTGGCGATTGCAGCCTACCCGGTCAGCCAGTCTGAGCGCATCGACCCCGCCGCCGAGCAGCACGTCGCCAAGCTCAAGGCCATCGTGGACGCCTGTCGCAACCTGCGCGGCGAGATGAGCGTGTCTCCCGCCACCCGGTTGCCGCTGTTCGTCGTGGGTGATCAGGCCTTCATGACCGATTCGGCACCGGTCCTGCAGGCGCTGGCCAAGCTCAAGGAAGTGACGGTCTTTGCCGATGAATCCGCCTGGGCCGCCGCCGCGCAAGCTGCGCCCGTGGCCATGGTCGGCGAGGCCCGCCTGTGCCTGTTCATGGAAGTCGACGTGGCGGCCGAAAAGGCCCGCCTGGGCAAAGAGGCGGCACGGCTGGAAGGAGAGATCGCCAAGGCCTCAGCCAAGCTGGGCAACGAGGCCTTCGTCGCCAAGGCGCCACCAGCGGTGATCGATCAGGAGAAGAAGCGCGTGGCCGACTTCACCGCCACGTTGGCGAAGATGCGCGAACAGCTGGCGCGGCTGGGCTGATGGCCGTGCGCAGCCCCTGAGGCTGCCGTTCTTGTCACGACTGTCCGGCAAATCTTCCCAAAACTGGCGTGAACCCAAACTGGATGCGGGTTTGCGGAGGTGCTGCGATTCGGACGATTCAGATCCCTTGCACACCGCCCGATCCGGGGGTGTCAACCGGGTCCGATCAGCAAGACCGCCCCACCATTCACGATCAGAAACCGATGCCGAGCAGCAAGCCTGCGGCCACTACCGTCAGCAGCGTCGCAACGCCAACGAACAGCGCCATCGTCGCATGGCCACCGCGCAGGCCATAGTCGTTCAGCGTGGTCACGAAGCGGTGGACACCATGGAAGAGGAACAGCGCAATCACCGCCAGAAGCACCAGCTTGCCCAGCGGGTTTTGGGCGAAGGCCAGCACCCGAGAGTAGCTCATGACATCCTTCGACAGCAGGCCCAGTGGCACCAGCAGGCCTGTGATCAGCACCAACACCGGTGCGACCAGCGCCGAGAGCATGCCGCCGGCGCCAAATAGCAGCCAGATGATCGGTTCATTGGAGCGCTTCATTTCCCACCTCCCAGCACGACCAGGGCCAGCACCAGCACCGAAGCGACTGCCGCTGCCGCCCAGCCCGCACGGGTGATGCTGGCGGGTTTGACCTGGCTGTCCGGCAGCGTGCGCGGCATCACCTGGAACCAGCTGACGGTGTGGTAGAGCGCGGCGATAAAAATCGCTGCATGACCAACCAGGGCCAGTGGGTGACTCAATGCCGCACGCCATGCCTCGAAGGCCGCCTCGCCTTGCGACAATCGCCACAGGCCGAACAGTAGCACCAGCGCATAGGCAATCAGAAACACCGAGGTCATTTCACGTCGCATGTAGCGACGCCGATGCACGTTGCGACCCCAGTCGACCGGCTGCGTACGACGATAGGTCTTGGCGACCGCTTGGTGGCGTCCCATCACTTCGCTCCTTCGCTCGGAGCCAGCAGCTTGCCCAACCCGAAATAGTCGAGCGCGCTGTTGGCCTTGTTCTGGTTGATCGCGTGCGCCGGGTCCACAGCCTTCGGGCAGACCTCACTGCACACGCCGACGTAGGTGCAGCCCCAGACGCCATCTTCGGCATTGGCCATCTCGGCACGGGCGGGCCAGCCCTGGTCGCGAGAGTCAATGTTGTAGCGGTGCATCAGCGCCAACGCCGCCGGGCCGGCGAAATCGGGCTTGAGCCCGATCTGCGGGCAGGCCGCGTAGCACAGCAGGCAGTTGATGCACTGTGCGTAGGCCTGGTACTTCTGCATCTGCGCCGGGGTCTGGCGGTTGGGGCCATCAGCCGGGGTGCGCTCGATCTTCGGAATCAGCCAAGGTTTGACCGCTTCCAGCTTGTTCAGGAACGGTGTCTGGTCGATGACCAGATCACGCACCACCGGGAAGTTGTCCAGCGCCTCGACGCGTACCGGGCCAGGCATGTAGTCGCGCAGGAAGGCGTGGCAGGCCAGCTGGGGCGTGTCGTTGATCATCATCCCGCAACTGCCGCAGATGGCCATACGGCACGACCAGCGGAACGTCAGGCTGCCGTCGAGGTGGTCCTTGATGTACTGCAGGCCCTGCAGTACCGACATGTCGTCGCGGAACGGCACCTCGTAGGTTTTCCAGCTGGGTTCGCTGTCGGTCTCGGGGTGAAAGCGCATCGCCTCGATGCGGATCGTGCGTTGGGAAGCTTGAGCGGTCATCCTGGGGTTCTCCGGCCGGTCGTCGGGGCAAGTGTGCGCAAAGTCGTCATGTCATCACCGCCTTCTTGCCCTCGCCGCCATAGCTGCGCGTGCGAGGTTGCGACTTGGTGATGGTTACCGGAGCCAGCGAGATTGACGGCGGGCCGTCGCCGGTATAGCGTGCCAACGAGTGCTGCAGGAAGTTCTCGTCGTCGCGCGTCTTGTATTCGTCCAGCCGCACATGGGCGCCGCGGGATTCTCGCCGACCCAAGGCCGAGTGGGCCATCGCCTCGGCCACCTCGAGGGTGAAGCCGAGCTCGATCGTCGACAACCACTCCGTATTGAAGGCACGATGCCGGTCATCGAGCTTGACGCCACGCCGATACCGGTCACGCAACTCGGCCAACTTGTCGCAGGCATGTTGCATGCCGGTGGCGCTACGGTAGATGCCGACGCCTGCCTCCATCGTGTCGCCCATCTCGTCGCGCAGCACCGCCACGCGCTCGCCGCGGTCGTTGTCCAGCAGCGCCAGCAGGCGGGCAGCCGCAGCCTGTGCCTGACGCTGCACCGTCGCCGAACTGCTGTCGGCCACGCCCCTCGCAAACCGTGCTGCACGCTCGCCGGCCACCTTGCCGAACACGACGATTTCCGACAGGGAGTTCGACCCCAGCCGGTTGGCCCCGTGAATGCCGACGCTGGAACACTCGCCCGCCACGTACAGCCCCTCCAGCGTGGTCTCAGTGGTCAGGTTGCTGGCGATGCCGCCCATCGTGTAGTGCACGGCCGGTCGCACCGGGATCGGATGGGTGACCGGGTCGACCCCCATGAAAGTCTGCGCCACCTCGACGATCAGTGGAAGTCGTTCATGGATTTTCTGCGCGCCCAAGTGGCGCAAGTCCAGGTTGACAGAGTTGCCCATCGCTGTGGGAATGGTGTTGCCCTTTTGTTCTTCGTGCCAGAACGCCTGCGACAACCGGTCGCGCGGGCCAAGCTCCATCGCCTTGGCGCGCGGCCACGGGTCGAGCGGGCCCAACCCATAGTCCTGCAGATAGCGGTATCCGTCCTTGTTGGTCAGGATGCCGCCTTCACCCCGGCAGCCCTCGGTGATCAGGATGCCAGTGCCCGGCAGCGCCGTGGGGTGGTATTGCACGAACTCCATATCTCGCAGAGCAGCGCCCTGGCGGAACGCAAGGCCCATGCCGTCACCGGTGACGATGCCCGCATTGGTGTTCTGGCGGTAGGCGCGCCCGGCGCCGCCCGTGGCCATGACCACAGATTTGCACTCGATGACCACCAACTTCCCGGTGGCGATCTCGATGGCCAGAACACCGCGCACGCGGCCATCCTCGACCAGCAATTCAGCGACGAAGTACTCGTCGAAGCGCTCGATGCGAGGGTACTGCAGTGAGGTCTGGAAAAGCGTGTGCAGCATGTGAAAGCCGCTCTTGTCGGCGGCAAACCAAGTGCGCTGCACCTTCATGCCCCCAAAGAAGCGCACATTGATGCTGCCGTCTTCCTTGCGGCTCCACGGGCAGCCCCACTGTTCAAGCTGGATCATCTCCTCGGTGCAGTGCTCGATGAAGTACTGCACCGCCTCCTGGTCGCACAGCCAGTCGCCTCCCGAGACAGTGTCGTCGAAGTGGTTGTCCAGCGAATCGTCTTCGCGCACCACACCGGCTGCGCCACCCTCTGCGGCCACGGTGTGACTGCGCATCGGCACCACCTTGGAAACGAGCGCGACGGTCACTTTCGGGTCGTCCCTGACCGCGGCGATGGCCGCCCGCAAGCCGGCACCACCGCCGCCGATAACCACGACATCACGTTTGAGGATCTCGATCGTGGGGGCAGAGGTCATAAAGACGATTCCTGTGCATTACCAAACCCGGATTGGGCGTGATTCGCAGTTTACCGTCAAATATCCGGTTGATGCGCGCGTTTCTGGCGCTTGCCGCTGCCAGAACTTCGTGTTGTTTGACGTAGCGCAGAACGGCGTGCTTCCCGAAGCGCCCAGAAGCCTTTGGCAACATCGCCGGGGTCGATGGTGCACCCTGGGATAAGGACTCCCGCCGCGCTCCGTCACTCGTTCCGGTAGAAATCGCTCGGGGTAACTGAGAACGGGGGGATGTCTTTGCCACGTCTACTCGCCGGCCTGTTGCACAGCAGCGTTCCATCGCAAAACGGTCTTAGCCAGCTATGGTTTTCGATAGCCTCCGGGGACCCCGTTCTGCGGGACCAACAAAAACGGCGCCCAAATGGGCGCCGTTTTTTCATGACGTAATCAACGATCAGGCTGCCGGCGCGGCCTCCACGTTGCGCAGGCGAATGTGCAGTTCCCGCAACTGCTTTTCGTCCACGGGCGAAGGTGCCTGGGTCAGCAGACACTGGGCGCGCTGCGTCTTGGGGAAGGCGATCACGTCACGGATGGACTCGGCGCCGGTCATGAGGGTCACGATGCGGTCCAGGCCGAAGGCCAGCCCGCCATGCGGAGGCGCGCCGTATTGCAACGCGTCCAGCAGGAAGCCGAACTTGAGCTGGGCTTCCTCAGGCGTGATCTTGAGGGCATCGAACACTTTCTGCTGCACATCGGCGCGGTGGATACGCACCGAACCACCACCCATTTCCCAGCCATTGAGCACCATGTCGTAGCCCTGCGAAATGCATTTCTCGGGCGCGGTGACCATCCAGTCCTCGTGGCCTTCTTTGGGCGCGGTAAAGGGGTGGTGCACAGCGGTGTAACGCTGGTTTTCGTCGTCGTACTCGAACATCGGAAAATCGGTCACCCACATCGGGCGCCAGCCGGCCTCGAACAGGCCGTTCTTCTTGCCGAATTCGCTCAGGCCGACCTTGATGCGCAGTGCGCCGATGGCATCGTTGACGATCTTTTCCTTGTCGGCGCCGAAAAAGATCAGGTCGCCATCCTGTGCGCCGCTGCGCTCCAGCACGGCGGCCAAAGCCTTGTCGTGGAGGTTCTTGACGATCGGCGACTGCAGGCCGTCACGGCCTTTGGACAGGTCGTTGACACGGATATAAGCCAGCCCCTTGGCGCCATAGATCTTGACGAATTCGGTGTAGGCGTCGATCTCGCCGCGGCTGATGCCGCCACCTTCTTTGGACCCGCCCGGCACGCGCAGGGCCACCACACGGCCGCCCTTCATGGTGGCGGCGCCTGAGAACACCTTGAAGTCCACGTCGGCCATCACGTCCGTGACCTCGGTGAATTGCAGCTTGACGCGCAGGTCCGGCTTGTCCGAACCGTACATGTGCATGGCGTCCTGGTAGGTCATGACCGGGAACACGCCCAGATCCACACCCATGACGTTCTTGAACACCGTGACGATCAGGTCCTGGAACATGTCCCGGATTTCCTGCTCGCTGAGGAAGGAGGTTTCAATATCGATCTGGGTGAACTCGGGCTGGCGGTCGGCGCGCAGGTCTTCGTCACGGAAGCACTTGGTGATCTGGTAGTAGCGGTCGAAGCCGGCCACCATGAGCAACTGCTTGAACAACTGGGGCGACTGCGGTAGCGCGAAGAAATAGCCGTCGTGCACGCGACTGGGCACCAGATAGTCGCGGGCCCCTTCAGGCGTGCTCTTGGTGAGCATGGGCGTCTCGATGTCCACGAAGCCCTTGGCATCCAGGAACTTGCGCACCTCCATGGCCACGCGGTAGCGCAGCATCAGGTTGTTCTGCATGTAGGGGCGGCGCAGGTCCAGCACCCGGTGGGTGAGGCGCGTGGTCTCTGACAGGTTGTCGTCGTCAAGCTGGAACGGTGGCGTCACCGACGGGTTGAGCACGGTCAGTTCATGGCAGAGAACCTCAATCTTGCCGCTCTTGAGATTATCGTTGACCGTGCCTTCAGGGCGCGCCCGCACCAGACCCTTGATCTGGATGCAGAACTCGTTGCGCAGACCTTCGGCGGTGGCGAACATGTCAGCACGATCCGGATCGCAGACGATCTGCACATAGCCTTCACGGTCGCGCAGATCCACAAAAATGACACCGCCGTGGTCCCGGCGACGGTTGACCCAGCCGCACAGGGTCACGATCTGGCCGGTCAGGGCCTCGGTCACCAGACCACAGTAGTGGGAACGCATGGACATAAATATCTTTCACTGACAGCGCCGCAGAGTGCCTGCGGGCGAAGGGTTCAAAAATCAGGGTGGCGGCGGAAGGCTTGCCTTCGGCTGCTGGGATGCCGGACCACCCGGAACCACCACCCCCATGGAGATCACGTACTTCAGTGCCTCGTCAACGCTCATCTTCAGCTCGATCACGTCGGCACGCGGCATCATCAGGAAGAAACCTGACGTCGGGTTCGGTGTGGTGGGAACATACACACTGACAAAGTCGGCCGAGAGATGCGTTGCAACCTCGCCGCCCGGTTTGCCCGTCAGAAACGCAATCGTCCAGGATCCCTGGCGCGGATACTGGATCAGCAAGGCTTTCGAAAACGCGTGGCCACTCCCCGAAAACAGCGTGTCGGCGACCTGCTTGACGCTGGTATAGATGCTGCGGACCACGGGAATGCGGTTCATCAGCATGTCCCATTGCCGCACCCACCACTGGCCAAACATGTTAGCGACGAAAACCCCGGTGGAAAAAATGACCACCGCCACCAGGATCACGCCCAAGCCAGGCACATTGCGCAGCCGGTCCGCCAGCAGGTGCATCCCGGGGATGACCGCGTCGGCTGCACCAAGGACTGCCAGGAATATTCCGTCGAGCATGCCCACCAGCCACATCAGGATCCAGACTGTGATCCCCATGGGCAACCAGACCAGCAGCCCGGTGATGAAATATTGCTGGATGCGGCGCTTCATGGCATCAGTGCGCTGGTGAATCGGCCCGCGAGCTCAGTGGCAGGCACAAGACGTCCCACATCCGCCGGATGCCGCAGGAGCGGCGTCCGCCTTGGGGGTTGCAGCCTCGGCCGGCTTGCTCTCGGCGGCCGCACCCGTCGCGCCGGCTGAGGGTGCCGCGGCGCCGCCCTTGAAGTCGGTCGCGTACCAACCCGAGCCCTTGAGCTGGAATCCCGCCGCAGTCAACTGCTTTCTGAACGCCGATGCACCACAGGCCGGGCAATCCGTCAGCGGCGCATCGGACATTTTTTGCAGGACATCCTTGGCGTGACCGCAGGACTCACATCGGTAAGCGTAAATGGGCATGGCTTGGGCTCTGGGGGTGAGTGCAAAACCTTTAATTATAGGCCGCCGCCGCCCTTTTCAAGGCAACCTGTCGGACCCGCCCACCGCCGCACTCACGGGTTGAAGCCCAAACCAGCCTGACTCAGCGGGCACTTCCCTCGAAGTGGTGAACATGCCCGATGTGATTGGCCACCCATTGCGGTGACAGGGAACCCGCCAGCATCCCCGCGAAAGCTGCCATCAACCCGGCAAGTTGCTGCGGAAATGCCTCCGCCAGAGCGGGCGTCGCCAGAAACACCAGCCAGGTTCCCAAGCCGAATACCACGGCGGCCAGGGCGCCCTGGGTCGTCGCGCGCTTCCAGTAGAGCCCCATCACCAGGGGAACAAAAGCCCCGACCAGCGGCACCTGGTAGGCCCCGGAAACCATATCGTAGATCGAGGTTCCCTGCATCGTGATAGCGTAGGTCAGCACGCAGACCGTGAAACCCAAAACGGAAATCCGCATGGCCTTCAGCGTTGCGGCATCGCTCATGCCGGGTCGCAGGTTTCGCAGGATGTTCTCGACGAAAGTCGTGCTCGGTGCCAGCAAGGTGGCTGAAGCAGTCGACATGATGGCCGACAGCAGCGCGCCGAAAAAAGCGACCTGCAAAATCAGGGGCATCCGCTCCATCACCAGGGTCGGCAGCACCTTCTGCGGATCGTCCGTGAGCAAGGCCTGCGCCGTTTCCGGCATGACCAGCACCGCGGAAGTCACGACGAACATCGGGATGAAGGCGAACAGCAGGTACAGGACGCCACCGATCACGGGGCCACGCTGGGCGATTTTCACGTTCTTTGACGACATCACCCGCTGGAAAACGTCCTGCTGCGGGATGGAACCGAGCATCATCGTGATCGCCGCCGCGAAAAAGAAGGTCCACTCCTTGAGTCCGCCCGTCGGGAAAAACTGGAACTTGCCCTCCCGGACAGCGTAATCCACCACTTTTCCAGCGCCCCCCGCCAGATCAGCCGCAAACCAGGCGATGGCGATCAGTCCGAGCGCAATCACGATCATCTGCACAAAATCGGTCAGCGCGACCGACCACATGCCACCGTACAGCGTATAGACCAGCACCACGGTGGTTCCGATGACCATGCCAGCCGTGAGGGACAGCGTGCCCTGGGTGAGCAGGTTGAACACCAGACCGAGCGCGGTAATCTGCGCCGCCACCCAACCCAGGTAGCTCATGATGATGATGATCGAGCAGATGACTTCGATCGCCCGACCATAGCGTTGGCGGTAGTAATCCCCCAGCGTGATCAGGTTCTTCTGGTACAACTTGTAGGCAAAAAACAGCCCCACCAATACCAGGCACATCGAGGCGCCGAACGGGTCCTCGACCACCGAGCCCAGGCCGCCGCTGACAAACCGCGCGGAAACACCCAGAACGGTTTCTGCGCCAAACCAGGTAGCGAACGTCGTGGCAATCACCACGGCCAGCGGCAGGCTTCGCCCGGCCACGGCATAGTCCGCCGTGTTGTGCACCCGCGTCGCGGCATACAGGCCGATCGCCACTGAAATCACCAGATACAAAATGATGAAGGTCATCAGCATCGAATGCTCCAATTCCTCTTTAAACGGTTGTGAACTGCCCCAGCCAGACCGACCGCACCGAATCCGCCCCGGCGCTGCTACAGGCGCACCCGCAGGATCACCTGCATGGCGAGCAAGCCCAATGCAAAACCTATGCCGCCGTAGATCAGACCCTGGAGCAGCCGGTTGGTGCGTCTTTGCTCGACCAGCAATTGCTCCAGATCGCGACGATAGTCCTTCGGATTCTGCTTGAGGTAAGCATGGAGCAACCTGGGCAGATCGGGAAGCAGCTTGGCGTAACGAGGTGCCTGGTCCTTCAGCTCATTGATCAGCTTCTGCGGCCCCATCTGCTCGAGCATCCAGGTTTCAAGGAACGGCTTGGCGGTGTGCCAGAGGTCGAGTTCCGGATCAAGCTGGCGGCCCAGGCCTTCGATGTTGAGTAAAGTCTTCTTGAGCAGAACCAGTTGGGGCTGGATCTCCACATCGAAACGCCTGGAGGCCTGAAACAGCCGCATCAAGACCATTCCAAGGGAAATTTCCTTGAGAGGCCGGTCGAAGTATGGCTCGCAGACTGCGCGGATCCCCGCCTCCATCTCGTCCACCCGCGTCGTCGGCGGCACCCAGCCCGATTCGATGTGGAGCTCGGCCACGCGCTTGTAGTCACGCCGGAAGAAGGCTGCGAAGTTCTGCGCCAGGTAGTCCTTGTCGAACTCGGTCAAGGTGCCGACGATGCCGAAATCAAGGGCGATGTAGCGACCAAAAGTCTCCGGCGCCAGACTGACCTGGATGTTGCCGGGATGCATGTCGGCATGGAAAAACCCATCACGGAAAACCTGCGTGAAAAAGATGGTCACACCATCGCGCGCAAGTTTCGGAAGATCCACGCCGGCTGCGCGCAGACGCTCGATCTGGTTGATCGGGACCCCCTTCATGCGCTCCATCACGATGACCTCGGACTGGCAATAGTCCCAGATCATTTCCGGAATCATCACCAAATTGAGGCCTTCCATGTTGCGGCGCAGCTGCGCCGCACTGGACGCCTCTCGAACCAGATCCAGCTCGTCGTGCAGGTATTTGTCGAACTCGGCCACCACCTCCCGCGGCTTGAGTCGCCTGGCGTCGGCGCTGAGATTTTCCAGCCAGCCCGCCACCATCCGCATCAGGCTCAGGTCCTTTTCAATGACTTGCAACATGTCCGGTCGCAGGACCTTGACAGCCACATCACGATCCTGACCGTCGCGACCCTTCAAAGTGGCGAAGTGGACTTGCGCGATGGATGCGCTGGCGATGGGCTCGCGCTCGAAACTGCTGAAAATCTGGTCGACCGGCCTTCGGAAAGCGCGCGCGATGGTCGCCATTGCAATATCCGGGCTGAACGGTGGCACGCGATCCTGCAGGCGCGCAAATTCGTCCGCAATGTCTTCGGGCAGCAAATCGCGGCGCGTCGAGAGCACCTGGCCAAACTTCACGAAGATCGGACCCAACCGTTCCAGCGCCTCCCGCAGCCGCTGACCGCGCGGTGCCTCCAGGTTGCGCCCGACCGACAGAATCCGCGATAGCGCCCGCAGCCAGGGCCGGTCAAAACTGGTCAGCAACAGTTCATCGAGCCCGTAGCGCAGCGCGATCCAGACGATAAAGGTGCTGCGATAGATTCGCCTCATGCCGGCGCCTTGTCAGCGCCGGGCCAAGGACGTGCGCGAATAAACTGCTGCAAGGCTTGCGCGGCCCCGCGCGCCGCGCGGCCCATCGCGTGCGCCGGCGCATCGCCGATCAGACGCGAGAGGTCTTCCTCTGCATCCCAGCGTACGTGCTCCACCAGCCAGTTGACCTCGGCGGCGAGTTGCACATCGCCCTCGACGCGCACGGCAGGCTTGTCGCCCAGCAGAGCAGCCTGGACCAGCGCAAAGGGGGACTCCTCGATCACCGTGAGCAAGAGGTCCGGCTCGACGATTGCGCCTTCGAGCTCTAGCAAACCGGCGGGCGTGGCGCAGAACTGCAGACTGAACCGGCGCCACTGCATCCGGACACCGCGCCCTTTCAACCGGGTCAACCTGGCCTGGGCCTCGGGCTCCTGCATGAGGACATGATTGAGGAACAAAACCAGGCGGCGCTGAAACTCGTCCACAACCCATGCCGGCGGCTGGGGTCCGGAGCCCAGTTGTTCGACCAAGCCTGCGACCAAAGAAAAAGGGGACTGTGTTGCCATAGCCCCCGATTATTCCCTGAATTGCGCAGGCCGAGCCCGCGGCCTGATTACTGCAAGGCCTGCACGCCGGCGACAAGCCAGCCACTGCCGCCGCTCTTGGGCTTGGACATGTTCCAGACTTCGCGGAAGGGGCTGGGACCCGCTGAGGCATCCTCACGAATCATGCCGTTGAACTCCACGCTGGCCATATAACTGTCGCCAAGATCTTCGATGCCCAGCAACTTGGCGTCCAGCATGACAACTTCGGTCTTGTTGACTTGACCCACGGAGTGGCTTTCACGTTCGGCCAGCTGGGTCCGGATCTCCGACAACATGCCGTCCGTCATCATGGAGCGCAGTCGCTCAATGTCGGAACGATCCCAGGCGTCCTGAAGGGTCACGAAATTGCGCCGGGCCGCGGTAAGAAATCCTTCGGTATCGAAGTCCGCAGGAATCCCCCAGCTTTGCGAGCCCGCGAGCGCCGAGCCAATCATGGAGCCGCCCGGAGCAGGCATGCCGGCAGCGGCATCCTTGCTGGCCTCAAAGGCTGTGGCAGTACGCTCCCAAGGTCTCGCCGACGCGTCATTGCCCACGTTGTCCGGGCTGTACTGACGCGGTGTGTTCGCGGCCGAAGCATCCCCTGCGCCTTGAAAGGCCAGCGGACTTCTAAAGCCGCCAGACGCTCCTTCCGCTGACTTCTTGCGCGCACGCATGACCATGCCAATGACGACCATCACCGCCAAGGCCAGCAGGGCAAACATCAGGAACTGACCAAATTCCGCGCCCAGCCCCAGCGAACTGGCCAACCACGCCAGGCCCAGGCCGGCCGCCAAGCCACCCAGCATGGCGCCCCAGGGTTTTTTCGGTGCCGCTGCCGCTGCCGCAGGTGACGGCTTCGGCGCTGCGTTGGCCGCGTTCTGGGTAGGTGCTGCAGGCGCCGCCGGCGCCGCATTTCGCTGTGTCACATTGCTCGACTGCTGCCCCATGGACTTGCCGCCGCCCAGGCGCTTGGCCGCCTCGGCATCGAAACTGCCGAAGGTGAATACCGCCGCCAGCATCAGCACAAAGAGAGATTTCATATGGCCTCCAGATCCCGAAAAAAATTGATCAGCACTTGATTCCAACATGCAACGCCACCACGCCGCCGGTGAGGTTGTGGAAATCCACATGACCAAAGCCAGTTTGTTTCATAAGGGCTTTCAATTCAGCCTGGCCCGGATGCATGCGGATGGACTCCGCCAGGTAGCGATAGCTGGCGTCGTCGCCGGCCACCAGTTTGCCGAGCCGGGGCAGCACCTTGAAGGAATACCAGTCGTACGCCTTCTCCAGGGGTTGCGCCACCTTGGAGAATTCCAGCACAAGCAACTTTCCGCCCGGCTTGAGAACCCGGTTCATCTCGGCCAGCGCCACGTCCTTGTGCGTCATGTTGCGCAGCCCGAAGGCCACGCTGACGACGTCAAAGTGATTGTCCGGGAAAGGCAGTTTCTCGGCGTCGCACACCAGCGTGGGCAGCACCACGCCCGCATCGAGCAGGCGGTCCCGCCCGGTGCGCAACATGGCCTCGTTGATATCGGTGTGCACCACCCGCCCCGACTTGCCGACCTTTCTGGCAAACGCCAGCGCCAGGTCCCCGGTGCCACCCGCAATGTCCAGCACTTGCTGTCCCTCGCTCACATTGGCGACGGTGACGGTGTAAGCCTTCCAAAGGCGGTGCATGCCCATCGACATCAGGTCGTTCATGACGTCGTACTTCGACGCCACGGAATCGAAGACGCCACGCACGTGGCGCGCCTTGTCTGCCTCGTCAACTGACTTGAAACCGAAATGCGTGGTGCTCATGACGCCAATGCTAGAGGAATGAAAAGATTTGCCGAGACATTCCCGCACCAAAGCCGGGAATATGTCGTAAATACAAGGAATTTATGCCAGCGCCCAGCATGAATTGGTCATAGCTCGCTATATTTATAATAGCTTAATGCCGTTTGTCAATGGCTGCCACAGGCGGCGCCGCCCTTTTCCGGCATGGGCACGTCGCGATCCACCCCCGCTGCCTGCAGGCGAGCCGTGTAGTCCGCCCAAAGCTGGTCCTGCTGCGAGCCCAGGAAGTAGAGGTAGTCCCACGAGAAGATGCCGGTATCGTGGCCATCCGAGAACGCGGGCTGCACGGCGTAGTTGCCCACGGGCTCCAGCCCGGCAAGCGTCACCTCGCGCTTTCCGGTCTGCAGAACTTCCTGACCCGGGCCGTGGCCCTGGACCTCGGCCGAAGGGGAATACACCCGCATCAACTCGAAGGGAATGCGGAAATGCGCGCCGTCCGAGAAACTGACCTCCAGCACGCGGGACTGACTGTGAACCGTGATGTCGACGGGCGTGGGAGCGCCGGATTGAAGACCTGCCATGAAAGTCATCCTTATAAAGTTGGGGGAAGCGCCAAAGGCTTGTCCCGCAATGTTTCAGACTAGCACACGTTCGATGCCGCCGGCATTGGCAGCAGCGACGTACTCGGGCAGCCATTGCTGACCCAGTATCTGGTTGGCCATCTCCACCACGATGTAGTCAGCCTCAAGCAGACCGTTCTGAAGATCGTTGCCGTAACGGACCAGACCCTGCAGACAACTCGGGCAACTGGTCAGGATCTTCACATTGCTGCCAGCGTCGGATGGGCCGACCTTTGCCCGCAGCGCCAACGCGTTCTTCTGCAGCTCTTCTTCCTTGCGGAACCGAATCTGCGTGGAAATGTCAGGCCGGGTCACGCCCAGCGTGCCGGACTCACCGCAGCAGCGCTCGCTCTTGAGTACGTTGTCGCCGACCAGCGCCTTGACGGTCTTCATCGGATCCTGCAGCTTCATCGGGCTGTGGCACGGGTCGTGGAACAGGAAGCCGCCCTGCCCCGCCGGCAGCGTGATGTTCTTCTCCAGCAGGTACTCGTGGATGTCGATGATCCGGCAGCCCGGAAAGATCTTGTCGAACTCGTAGCCCTGGAGCTGGTCGTAGCAGGTGCCACAGCTCACCACCACGGTCTGAATGTCGAGATAGTTCAGCGTGTTGGCCACGCGATGAAACAAGACGCGGTTGTCGGTGATGATCTTTTCCGCCTTGTCGAAATCGCCCGAACCGCGCTGCGGATAACCGCAGCACAGGTAACCCGGAGGCAACACGGTTTGCACCCCCGCGTGCCAGAGCATCGCCTGGGTGGCCAGACCGACCTGACTGAAAAGGCGCTCCGAACCACAGCCAGGAAAATAAAAAACGGCTTCGGTCTCGGCGGTCGTGGTCTTCGGATTTCGGATGATCGGAACGTAATCCTTGTCCTCGATGTCCAGCAGCGCCCGCGCCGTCTTCTTGGGCAGGCCGCCGGGCATCTTTTTGTTGATGAAGTGGATCACCTGCTCCTTGATGGGCGGCATGCCCACCGTCGCCGGTGGCCTGGCGGTCTGTTTTTTCGCCGCCACGCGCAACACCTGATTGACCAGCCGCTGGGCCCGGAAGCCCACCCCGACCATGGCGGAGCGCAGCAGCTTGATGGTCTCGGGGCTGGTCGCGTTGAGCATGAACATCGCCGCCGCATTGCCGGGCCGGAACGACTTCTGGCCCATCTTGCGCAACAGGTTGCGCATGGCCATGGTCACATCGCCGAAATCGATGTTGACCGGACAGGGCGACAGGCACTTGTGGCAGACCGTGCAGTGATCGGCCACGTCCTCGAACTCCTGCCAGTGCTTGATGGAAACGCCACGGCGAGTCTGCTCCTCGTACAGGAAGGCCTCCACCAGAAGCGATGTGGCCAGGATCTTGTTGCGCGGGCTGTACAGCAGGTTGGCGCGCGGCACATGGGTGGCGCAGGCCGGCTTGCACTTGCCGCAGCGCAGGCAATCCTTGACGCTGTCGGCGATCGCGCCAATATCGCTCTGCTGCATGATCAGCGACTCGTGCCCCATCAGGCCGAAGCTGGGCGTGTAGGCGTGCTCCAGGTCGGCGGAATACACCGGCGCACCGGGCTGGCCCGACACGGCTTCACGCAACAGTTTGCCCTTGTTGAAACGGCCGTGCGGGTCCACCCGCAGCTTGTAGTCGGTGAAGGGCTGCAGTTCCGCGTCAGTCAGGAACTCGAGCTTGGTGATGCCGATGCCGTGCTCACCCGAGATCACCCCGTCCAGACTGCGCGCCAGGACCATGATGCGCTTGACCGCCCCGTGCGCGGTCTGCAACATCTCGTAGTTGTCGCTGTTTACTGGAATGTTGGTGTGGACGTTGCCATCACCGGCATGCATGTGCAACGCCACCCAGACCCGGCCCTTGAGGACGCGCTGGTGGATGGCCACGCACTCGTCCATGATGGGCTGGAACTCTGCGCCGATGAAGACGGTCATGAGCCGGTCGCGGATCTGCGCTTTCCAGCTGGCGCGCAGCGAATGGTCCTGAAGCTGCGCGAAGAGCGGCTCGACATCTCGCAACCATCCCTGCCATTGGGCGCGGACCTCACGCACCACGGCCAGGGCCTGTGCGACGTGGTCTTCGAGCAATTCGGCCGAGGCAATGTCGCGCGCGTCCTCCTGCAGGCCAAGCGGCAGCTTGCCACGGGCCAGAAAACCTTCGAGTTCGTCGCACAGCGCGATCTTGTTGCCCAGGCTCAGCTCGATGTTGATGCGCTCGATGCCGTCGGTGTACTCGGCCATGCGCGGCAGCGGGATCACCACATCTTCATTGATCTTGAAGGCGTTGGTGTGTCGGCTGATGGCGGCAGTGCGCTTTCGATCCAGCCAGAACTTCTTGCGCGCCTCGGGGCTGATGGCGATGAAGCCTTCGCCGGCGCGCGAGTTGGCAATACGCACCACCTCGCTGGTGGCGCGCGCCACGGCATCAGCGTCGTCCCCGGCGATGTCGCCGAACAGCGCCATCTTGGGCAGGCCCCCGCGCTTGCTCTTGGTCGCGTAGCCCACGGCCTTAAGGTAGCGGTCGTCAAGGTGCTCCAGCCCCGCCAGCAGCGTGCCCGTACGCCTTTGCTCGGCAAACATGTAATCCTTGATCTCCACGATGCTGGGCACGGCGTCTTTGGCGTTGCCAAAGAACTCCAGGCACACCGTTCGCGTGTGCGACGGCATGCGGTGCACGACCCAGCGCGCGCTGGTGATCAAGCCGTCGCAGCCCTCCTTCTGGATGCCCGGCAGGCCGCTGAGGAACTTGTCGGTCACGTCCTTGCCAAGGCCCTCCTTGCGGAACGCCTTGCCAGGAATGTCGAGCCGCTCGGTGCCGAGCAGCTTCTTTCCGCTGGCATCGAAGGTCTTCAGCTCGAAACTGGCGATCTCGGCATCATGGATCTTGCCCATGTTGTGGCCCAGGCGCGTGACCTCCAGCCACTGCGCCTGCGGCGTCACCATGCGCCAGCTCGCCAGGTTGTCCAGTGCCGTGCCCCACAGCACGGCCTTCTTTCCGCCGGCGTTCATGGCGATATTGCCGCCAATGCACGAGGCTTCGGCAGAGGTCGGGTCCACGGCAAACACAAAGCCGCCGCGTTCGGCCGCGTCGGCCACGCGCTGTGTCACCACGCCGGCCTCGGTCCAGACGGTGGCTACCGGCTGGGTCAGGCCGGGCAGCAGCAGCATTTCGACCTCGGTCATGGCTTCGAGCTTTTCGGTGTTGATCACCGCGCTCTTCCAAGTCAGCGGAATCGCGCCGCCCGTGTAGCCGGTGCCACCGCCGCGGGGAATGATGGTCAGGCCCAGATCGATGCAGCCTTTGACCAGCGCCGCCATTTCAGCTTCGGTGTCGGGGGTCAGCACCACAAACGGGTACTCCACCCGCCAGTCGGTGGCGTCGGTCACGTGGCTCACCCGCGAGAGACCGTCGAACTTGATGTTGTCTTTCGCCGTCAGGCGCCGCAGGACGCGCTGGGCCTGCCGGCGCAGGTCCGCCGCTTCGAGAAAGCTGGCGTCGAACGCCTCGACGGCGCGACCGGCGGCCGCAAGCAGCTCCGCCACGAGCGTGTCACGTGCTGCATCGGCATCCGGCGTGCGACGTTTTTCAACTTCGCCGAGGCGGTGATGCAGGGCATCCACCAGAGACTTGCGTCGCCCGGGGTTATCGAGCAGGTCGTCCTGCAGATAGGGGTTGCGTTGCACCACCCAGATGTCGCCCAGCACCTCGTACAGCATGCGGGCCGAGCGGCCGGTGCGGCGCTCCTCGCGCAGTCGGTTCAGCAGCTCCCAGGCACGGCTTCCGAGCAAGCGAATCACGATCTCCCTGTCGGAGAACGAGGTGTAGTTGTAGGGAATTTCGCGCAGGCGCGGCGCCTCATCGACGACGGGGACGAGATGGTGGAGCGGAGTCGGAGCGTTCATCGAAAGGGGCAACACGCAGCCAGGACCGGACAAAAGCGTGACAAAACAGCTGCGTCGGGATGTTACCGCAGTGCAACAAACACGCGTGCGCGATGGGGACTCCCTTGGCGAGACCTCATGGAAACCCTGCTTGTCACACCTTTGTTGTCCGGTTGTAATCAATTTGACACAGCGATAATGCAAGCTGTTGCGTCCAACACTCCGGAGAACCCCTTCATGAAAAAACTGCACCTCAGCGCAATCGCACTCACAGCTGCCCTGGCACTTCCCGCCCAGGCCCAGACGGAAATCCAGTGGTGGCATTCAATGACGGGCGGCCTCAACGACTGGGTCGTTGACCTGGCCAACGGGTTCAACGCCAGCCAGAAGGACTACAAGATCGTTCCGACCTACAAGGGTCAGTACGACGAGTCGATGACCGCGGCCATCGCGGCCTTTCGCGCCGGCAATGCGCCCCACATCCTGCAGGTGTTTGAAGTGGGCACGGCGACCATGATGGCCAGCAAGGGCGCCATCGTTCCTGCCGGCAAGGTGATGGCCGACGCCGGCCACAAGTTCGACCCCAATGCCTACATCTCTGCGGTCCTCGGCTACTACACGGCGCCCAACGGCCAGATGCTGAGCTTCCCGCTCAACAGTTCGACGACCATCCTGAACTACAACAAGGACGCCTTCAAGGCCGCTGGCCTGGACCCCAACAAGCCGCCAGCCACCTGGCCCGAGCTTGCCCTGGCTGCGGCCAAGCTGAAAGCGAGTGGGCACAAATGCCCGTTCACGACCAGCTGGCAGGGCTGGACCCAGCTGGAGAGCTTCTCCACCTGGCACAACACCCTGTTTGCCTCGCAGAACAACGGGTTCGGGGGCACCAGCGCCCGGCTGGCTGTCAACAGCCCGCTGCATGAGCGCCATATTGAAAACCTGGCCAACATGTCCAAGCAGGGCCTGTTTGTCTACAAGGGGCGCAACAACCTGGGCGACGCACCGTTCTTCTCCGGCGAATGCGCCATGGCCACGGCGTCTTCATCCACCTATGCCAGCATCAAGAAGAACGCCAAATTCGACTTCGGCATCGCCCCCCTGCCGTATTACCCGGACGTGGCCGGCGCGCCACAGAACACCATCATCGGCGGCGCCTCCCTGTGGACCATGTCCGGCAAACCGGCCAAGGACTACAAGGGCGTGGGTGAATTCTTCCACTACCTGAGCAACCCCGAAGTCCAGGCCAAGAGCCACCAGCGCACCGGTTACCTGCCCATCACCTATGCCGCCTTCAAGCTCACCGAGCAAAGCGGCTTCTACAAACAGAATCCCGGGACGGACGTGGCGGTCAACCAGATGATCCGCAAGACCACCGACAAGTCGCGCGGCATCCGGCTGGGCAATTTCGTGCAGGTCCGCGCCATCCAGGACGAAGAGCTCGAACAGGTCTGGGCCGGCAAGAAGTCGGCCAAGGACGCGCTCGACAGCATCGTCAAACGTGGTAACGAGCAACTCGAACGTTTCGAGAAAGCCAACAAGTCCTGAGCGGCAGTCCCGCCGCACCCCTTCAGCACCGTATGGCTGTCGAAAAGCGCGTCCGCTTCAAGAGTGCCTGGCTGCCGTGGGTGCTGCTGGCGCCCCAGTTGTTGGTGATCACTGTGTTCTTTTTCTGGCCGGCGGGCCAGGCGCTGGTGCAGTCGCTGCAGCAGCAGGACGCGTTCGGAACCTCGGTGGAGTGGATCGGGCTCGATAACTTTCGCCGGCTGTGGGCGGACGAAAGCTACCTGGCCTCGTTCCAGACCACCGCGGTTTTTTCCATTCTGGTCGCGGGTCTGGGCCTGACCATTGCCCTCACGCTGGCGGTTTTCGCGGATCGCGTGGTGAAGGGCGCCGCCTTCTACAAGACGCTGCTGATCTGGCCTTACGCGGTGGCGCCCGCCGTGGCCGGCGTGCTCTGGCTGTTCATGTTCGCGCCCAGCATCGGCATCGTGAGCTATGCGCTACACCTGCTGGGCATCGAATGGAACAGCCTGCTAAACAGCGGCGACGCGATGACTTTGATCGTGATGGCCGCCGTGTGGAAGCAGATTTCCTACAACTTTCTGTTCTTCCTGGCCGGACTGCAATCCATCCCGAAGTCGCTGATCGAGGCGGCGGCCATCGATGGCGCCGGGCCGTGGCGGCGCTTCTGGACCATCATCTTCCCGCTGTTGTCGCCAGTCACCTTCTTTCTGCTGGTGATCAACATTGTCTATGCGTTCTTCGACACCTTCGCCATCGTCGATGCGGCCACACAGGGCGGCCCGGGCAAGGACACCGCCATCCTGGTCTACAAGGTCTACTATGACGGCTTCAAGGCGATGGACCTTGGCGGTTCCGCCGCGCAGTCCGTGGTGCTGATGGTGATCGTCATCGCCTTGACGGTCGTGCAGTTCCGGTACGTCGAAAACAAAGTGAATTACTGAGCACCGGCCATGGTTGAACGTCACCCCATCCTCAACGTCGTTTCGCATCTGGTGCTGGGCCTGGGGGTGTTGATCATCGCCTTTCCGCTGTACGTGACCTTTGTGGCCTCGACCCAGACCGCGGACGCCATCGTGCAGACGCCGATGTCGCTGCTTCCCGGCTCGCACATGGTCGAGAACTATGTGCAGGCGTGGCGTGGCGGCGGGGATGGCGCGGGTTCAACCGCACCGGTCGGGCGCATGATGACCGTGAGCCTGATCTCGGCGCTGGTCATTGCCATCGGAAAGATTGCCATTTCACTGCTGTCGGCGTTCGCCATCGTCTATTTCCGCTTTCCCTTTCGCCAGTTCTTTTTCTGGGCCATCTTCGTGACCCTGATGTTGCCGGTCGAGGTCCGGATCGGGCCGACCTACAAGGTGGTCGCGGACCTCGGCATGCTCAACACCTATGCCGGCCTGACCGTACCGCTGATCGCCTCGGCGACGGCCACCTTCCTGTTTCGGCAGTTCTTCCTCACCGTGCCCGATGAACTGGTGGAGGCCGCCCGCATCGATGGCGCGGGGCCACTGCGCTTCTTCAAGGATGTGCTGCTGCCGCTGTCAACCACCTCCATCGCCGCGCTTTTCGTGATCCAGTTCATCTACGGCTGGAACCAGTATCTGTGGCCGCTGCTGGTCACCACCAACGAGAACATGTACCCGGTGGTCATGGGTATCAAGCGCATGATTTCGGGTGGCGACGCCGCCAATGAATGGAACATCGTGATGGCCACGGCGGTACTTGCGATGATTCCCCCCGCGCTGGTCGTCATCCTGATGCAGCGCTGGTTTGTCAAAGGCCTCGTGGATACGGAAAAATAATGGCCTCCATTACCTTTAGAAACGTCGTCAAACAGTACCGCGCCGGCAAGACCGTCAACAAGGTCATCCATGGCGTCAACGCTGACATCGCGGACGGTGAGTTCGTGGTCATCGTCGGTCCATCGGGTTGCGGCAAGTCCACGCTGCTGCGCATGGTGGCCGGGCTGGAAGAGATCAGCGAGGGCGAGATTTCCATTGGCCCGCGCATGGTGA
>JAABQG010000125.1 GCA_011391595.1 Hydrogenophaga sp. | reverse complement strand
TGCGTGGCGTGTAGTCGACAACGTCTTGCACCGAATGGGTGGCCGTCTTTTCGTAGTCGGCGCCCGCAGTGGGGGGCGTGGTGAACTTCAACGCGTAGTAGGCGTTGGGGTCGACCGGAACGAGCGTTGGATTCGCAATGAGGTTGCCGTTGCTATCGAAGTTCGCGGGATTGTCCGCGTCAGCTTGCATCGCACCGGAGAGCGGCTTGACGTAATGGTCAAACACCACCTGCGTGCGCTGCAGGAAAGGCTGGTCGGCATTGCCCCAGAGCGCGTTCACCAGGTACAGGTTGTTGTTCAGGCCTGACGGGTCACGCAGGCCTTGTGACGCAGTGATGCTGTCGTAGGAGGTGCCATAGGCGGCGATGTTCGCCGCGGCGCTTCCGAGGTCCTCATAGGCGACGCGAGTGCCCAAGTCGTTCGAGTTGTAGACGATCCCGGTGCCGTCCCAGGCAATGATGGCATTGCCGTCGACGTCGAACAGCGGCTTGAAGTTGATCTGTGCTTCCAGAAACTTCATGTCGCTGTAGTTGAAGGCATAGGGCTTGAGTTTGTAATTGCTTGCCATGAGACCACTCCTTGAGGTTAATCACCACACCACTCAGGCCAGAGCACGACGACTCTTTCAACCTGCTATCGCCCACGATGCGCGGTGTTTCACCGTGGTCGAAATCTCGCGATTCCCCTGCACAGCAGGAGAATCCAAACTTGTGTAACAAATAGTAAAGTGATACGCAAGTACTACCATGGGGAAGCACCCGCTTCAGGAGGGCGGGTACACCCTACTAATGGGGTGGAAAAGGTAGGGAAAGCGTGTTCGCTGCCTACGCAGCACCCAAAAGCCGCCTCCCGCCCACCACTGATGGCGTGCGAAAACGGGGCTTTGCTTCAGCCGCCCTGGCTTCGCCTGGCCTGGGTGGTCAGCGCGTCAGTTTGCGGCCGGTTTCACTGCCGCCGGGCGTGCCGGGGCCTTCTTGCGTGGCGCCTTCTTGCTCCTGGCCACCAGTTCGTCCAGCGCTTCGAGCAGGGCCGCTGACAATTCACCGGCATCGGGCACGGCGCAGCGCGCCGTGGTAAAGCCGAAACCCATGGCGCCCGCATAGCTCATCACGGTGATGTTGAGCCCCACGCCATGCTCGGTGATGGACAGCGGCCAGTAGGTGGCCATGCGCGCCCCGGCGGCGTACAGCGGCACCTGCGGCCCCGGCACGTTTGAGATCACCACATTGGCCACCGGGGGCATCGCACCAGCCAGCCCGGAGCGGCCGTAAAGCGACGCCAGGCCATGCAAGACCCACGGCACGCCGATCGACGGAAAGTCCGTCGGGATCACGCCTTTGGCGCGCTGCGCCATGGCCTTCACCGCGCCCGACGCATCCCGGATGGCCCGCAGGCGCTTCACCGGGTCGGCAATCTGGGTGTTCAGGTTGACCAGGCTCAGCGTGGCCTGCGTCGTGTACTCGGTGTTGCCGGCGGCGCGCAGCGAGATCGGCATCGAGGCGATCAGCGGCTTCTTCGGGATGCCGCCGTGTTTGGCCAGGTAGCGGCGCAGGGCCCCGCTGCACACCGCCATCACCACATCGTTGAGCTTGGTCTCATGGATGACGGCCAGTTGCTTCAAGGTGTCGAGCGGAACCGACACCGCCGCAAAACCACGCTCCCCTGTGATCGGGATGTTCAGCGGTGTCTTCGGCCCGAAGGAGAAGTTCTGCCTCAGCCGGCCCTTGGCCTCGCTCGGCGCGGACGCGCCAAACAGGCCTGACAGGGCCTTCACCACGTCGGGCAGGTGCCGCACCAGCTTGATGTACTGGCCCACGTCGTGCTTCAGCGCGGCCGCCGCCAGTTCGGCCATGCCGGGGTGCTCGGCATGCAATCCCGCGCTGCGCGCAATGACGCGCGGCTTGGGCGTGACGTCGAACAGCGCCTGGGCCAGCATCACCCCGGCCTGCCCGTCCAGCACGGCGTGGTGCACCTTGATGTAGTAACCCATCTGCCCGGTCTGCAGGCCATCAATCACGTAAAGCCGCCACAGCGGCCGGCTGCGGTCCAGCAGCTCCGAATGCAGGCGGCCCACGCAATCCTCCAGCTGGGCCTGCGTGCCGGGCGCGGGCAGCGTCAGATGCTGGACGTGGTAATCCAGGTCGACCCTGTCGTCGGTCACCCAGGCCGGGTTGGCAAACTGCAACGGCATGGCGACAAGCTTGCGCGTGAAGACCGGCACCAGCTTCAGCCGCTTCTTCATCTGCGCCTTGACGTCCGCATGGAAGTCGCCCCGGTAGCCGTCCGGCAGGTCGAACAGGCTCAGGGAACCGACGTGCATCGGAGTCTCCGGCGTCTCCAGGTGCAGAAAGGCGCCATCCACGCCGCTCAAAGTCTTCATGGTGTGTCTCCTGGGGTCCGCCACGGGTCCGGCAACCCGCGCTCGGGCAGGGTTCAAGGGGTCAAGCCGGCGATCCACAATCAAATTTGAACATAG
>JAABQG010000124.1 GCA_011391595.1 Hydrogenophaga sp. | reverse complement strand
TGGTTCAACAACGGGCTGCAAAATGGCAGCGTCAAGGGCTGCGACACCTTCAGCGCCAGGAATCTTTAGAAAAAACGGCCTCTGCCAGCGTGAATGGGTCGTTTCAAGCTACAAAAAAGATAGTTTTCAGACACCCGTCGCGGGCCCCGGGTTGCGCTGCGACGCCGGCGGGTTGGCAGGGTTTGCCCTGAGTGAGACAATACAGGGCTAAATGACATCTTCTTTTTCAAACCTTTCGCTGGCCGAGCCGCTGGCACGTGCCGTGGCCGAAATGGGCTACGAGTCCATGACCCCCATCCAGGCCGAGGCCATTCCCGTCGTGATGACAGGCAAGGACGTGATGGGCGCCGCCCAGACCGGCACCGGCAAGACGGCCGCGTTTTCGCTGCCCCTGCTGCACCGCCTGCTCAAGCACGAGAACACCTCCACGTCGCCGGCGCGCCACCCGGTGCGGGCCCTGGTGCTGCTGCCCACGCGCGAACTGGCCGACCAGGTGGCCCAGCAGGTCAAGCTGTACGCCAAGTACACCAATATCCGCAGCGCCGTCGTCTTTGGCGGCATGGACATGAAGCCGCAGACGCTGGAACTGAAAAAGGGCGTCGAAGTGCTGGTCGCCACGCCGGGCCGCTTGCTTGACCACATCGAGGCGAAAAACGCGGTGCTCAACCAGGTCGAATACGTCGTGCTGGATGAAGCCGACCGCATGCTCGACATCGGCTTCCTGCCCGACCTGCAGCGCATCCTGAGCTTCCTGCCCAAGCAGCGCACCACGCTGCTGTTTTCCGCCACCTTCTCGCCCGAGATCAAGCGCCTGGCCAGCAGCTACCTGCAAGACCCGGTCACGATCGAGGTCGCCCGGCCCAACGCGACGGCGTCCACCGTGGAGCAACGCTTCTACAGCGTCGGCGATGACGACAAGCGCCATGCCATTCACCAGGTGCTCAAGACCCGGGGCATCAAGCAGGCGTTCATCTTCGTCAACAGCAAGCTGGGTTGCGCGCGTCTGGCCCGCAGCCTGGAGAAGGAAGGCCTGGTCACCACCGCCCTGCACGGCGACAAGAGCCAGGACGAACGCCTGAAGGCGCTCAACGCCTTCAAGGCCGGCGAGGTGGATCTTCTGGTGGCCACCGACGTGGCAGCGCGGGGGCTGGACATCAAGGACGTGCCGGCGGTCTTCAACTTCGACGTGCCCTTCAATGCCGAAGACTACATCCACCGCATCGGCCGCACCGGTCGTGCGGGCGCTTCCGGGCTGGCTGTGACCCTGGTTTCAGGTAGCGATGGCCGCCTGATGGCCGACCTGGAAAAGCTGCTGGGCAAGAAAATCGAGGTCGAGGCCCTGGAGTACGACGAAGACAAACCGCGCGGGCGCATCAATACCGGCCGGCGCGCCTGGGGCGAGGACGACCCGCGTGACGTGCTGGACGCGCCCCGTGAAAGCCGCGAACCCCGCGAGCGTCGCGAACCCCGCGGCTTCAGGCCTGCCACGCCCTCGCGCGACCCGTTCTTCGACAAACCCTATGAGGCCCCCGCCGCCGAGGTGAAGCCGAACTGGGAGTCCGCCACCGGCTCGGCACCCGCGCGCAGCGGTATCTCGGCCAACATCAAGACCCGGCGCAAGGTCGCGGCGCTGTTCAAGACAACGGCCTGAGCGGGATCGGTGCGTTCAGCCGGCGCCAGGCTGTCCACCGCCCGCGTTTCAAGCGGTTTCGGCATCCGTCCAGCGTCGAACGGTGCCGGTTAGCTATCAATAAGCGACTTTTCGTGTCATTTTCCGGGCGCCGGCTTCTGCAACTGCGGGCATTTCACCTGAATCAGCTCGTGCGCGCCCGCGTCGTCCAGGCGTATCGCGCTCAGATGGCCGCCCCAGACACAGCCCGAGTCCAGCGAAATCACGTCGGGTCGGTTCAGCCAGCCCAGCGTCGACCAGTGGCCAAATGCCACCGTGACGTCGGCGGTGCGCCGGCCGGGAACGTCAAACCAGGGCATGAAACCCGGCGGCGTGCCGCCCGCGCCCTCCTTGGTCGCGAACTCCATGACGCCTTCGGCCGTGCAAAAGCGCAGGCGCGTCAGCGCGTTGACGATCACGCGCAGGCGCGCCTTGCCTTCAAGTCCGTCGTCCCATTCGGCGGGCTCATCGCCATACATCTTGTGCAGGAAGCCGGCGATGTCCGGCCCGCGCAGCACCGCCTGCACCTCACCCGCCAGTGCCAGGGTCTGCGCGGTGGTCCAGCCCGGCAGGACGCCCGCGTGGACCATCAGCACGCCTTGCTCGAAAAAGGCCATGTCCTGCTGACGCAACCAGTCCAGCAGTTGCTCGCGATCGGACGCGTCCAGGATGTCGGCGATGGTCTCGCTGCGACGCCGCTTGCGCGCGCCATGCGCCACCGCCAGAAGATGCAGGTCGTGGTTGCCCAGCAGGCAGCGCGCGGAGGCGCCGTAGCCGATCAGCCGGTGCAGGACGCCGCGCGAGTCCGGCCCCCGGTTGACCAGGTCGCCGAGCACGAAGATCGTGTCGCGGCTGGGTGAAAAGCCGAGCGTGTCGAGCAGGCGGCCCAGGGCGGCATCGCAACCCTGCACATCGCCGATACAGTAAAGTGACATTCTGTTGATTTTCCACCGGCGCGAAGCCGGTCGTTCATGGATTTCCTGCTG
>JAABQG010000123.1 GCA_011391595.1 Hydrogenophaga sp. | reverse complement strand
GGCGGCGCAGGCTGGACGGGTTGTCCAGGATTTCTTCGAGCTTCGCCCCCTCCTGGCGCAGGTTCGACAGCTCCTGCTCGATCTTGATGGCTTCCAGCCGTGCGAGCTGGCGCAGGCGGATCTCGAGGATGTCTTCGGCCTGTCGGTCGCTGAGGTTGAAGCGCGCGATCAGCGCCGCCTTGGGCTCGTCGCTCTGGCGGATGATGGCAATCACCTCATCGATGTTGAGCAGCACGATCTGCCGCCCTTCGAGGATGTGGACGCGCTCGCGCACCTTGTCCAGCCGGTGCTGCGATCGGCGGATGATCGTGCCCTGGCGGAATTCGATCCACTCCGCCAGCATCTGGCGCAGGGATTTCAGCACCGGCCGGCCGTCGAGCCCGATCATCGTGAGGTTGATCGGCGCGGAGGTTTCCAGGCTGGTGTGGGCCAGCAGCGCGGTGATCAGCTCCTGCTGTTCGATCCGGCTGGTCTTGGGCTCGCACACCAGGCGCACCGCGGCGTCCTTGCTGGACTCGTCGCGAACCCCGTCCAGCACCGCCAGCACGCTGGCCTTGAGCTGGGTCTGCTCCTGCGACAGCGCCTTCTTGCCGGCCTTGACCTTGGGGTTGGTCAGCTCCTCGATCTCCTCGAGCACGCGCTGGGTGCTGACGCCCGGCGGCAGTTCGGTGATGACCAGCTGCCACTGGCCACGCGCCAGGTCCTCGATCTTCCAGCGCGCACGACATTTCAGCGAGCCTCGGCCGGTGCGGTAGGCGTCCGCAATGTCGCCGGCGGTGCTGATGATCTGGCCACCGCCGGGGTAGTCCGGACCGGGCACCAGGGTCAACAGCTCGTCGTCCGGCAGTTTCGGGTTGCGGATCAGCGCGACGCAGGCATCAGCGATTTCGCGCAGGTTGTGGCTGGGGATTTCGGTCGCCAGCCCCACGGCGATGCCGCTGGCACCGTTGAGCAGCGCGAACGGCAGGCGCGCGGGCAGCTGTTTCGGCTCCTCGGTGGATCCGTCGTAGTTGGGCTGGAAATCGACCGTACCTTCGTCGATCTCGTCGAGCAGCAGGCTGGTGATCTTGGCCAGGCGCGCCTCGGTGTAACGCATGGCGGCCGCACCGTCCCCATCGCGGCTGCCGAAGTTGCCCTGGCCGTCGATTAACGGGTAGCGCTGCGAGAAGTCCTGTGCCATTCGCACCAGCGCGTCGTAGGCGGCCTGGTCGCCGTGCGGGTGAAAGCGCCCGAGCACATCGCCCACCACGCGCGCGCATTTGACCGGCTTGGCGCCTGTGTTGCCATTGGCCCCGCCAAAGCCCAGGCCCATGCGCGACATGCTGTACAGGATGCGACGCTGCACTGGCTTCTGGCCGTCGCACACGTCCGGCAGCGCGCGGCCCTTGACCACGCTCAGGGCGTATTCGAGGTAAGCGCGCTGCGCGTAGGTGGCGAGGTTGAGCGAGTCATCGGACTCGGGCGAGGTGAAGTCGAGCGTGGGTTGGTCGTTCATCGATAAAAGGTGTCACGCGGAGCGGCAGCGACAGGCCTCACCACCGCAGTGGAAGAAGAAACCACGCCGGCGCGCCCGATGGCGCCACCGGCAACGGCGACCGGCAGGATCACACGAATCGGTCCCCCGGCAGGTTGCAGCGCCAGGCTTGCCGGCGGCTTGAGCAAGGCGTAGAGCTGCATCACGGTGCTGACGTAGTTCTGCGTCTCCTTGTAGTTGGGGATGCGGTTTCCAGCGCGCTGCACGGCGCCTTCGCCCGCGTTGTAGGCGGCCAGCGCGAGCTCGAGCTGACCCGGGAACAAATGGATCAGGTAACTCAGGTAGCGCGCCCCGGTACGGATGTTGGTGGCGGGATCGGCCAGCTTCTGTTCAACGGTGGCCCTTTTGTCCGCGACCACGCCAAAGCGTCCGGCCGTGGCCGGCATCACCTGCATCAGGCCCACCGCGCCCTTGGGCGAGACGGCGCTGGCGTCAAAGCCGGACTCGGTGGCGATCAGCGCCTTGAGAAGTTCGTAATCAATGTTGTGGGTGACGGAAGCTTCACGCAAGACATGCTTGACCGTGCGAAAGCCCGGTGCGACCTCAAAGTACGCGACCAGTCTGGGCTGCTCAGTGGGCACGCTCACGGGCCGGGCCGTGCCGCGGGCAGGCACCGCGGGTGCGAGCGCCCCGTCGCGGATCTGCAGCGTGGTGTTGCCGCGAAAAAAAAGCTCGTAGCGGGCATCGACCTGCTCGGCGGCAAAGTGGGACACGCCTTTTTCGTCGATGTAACCCCAGACGTCGGCACGCGCAGAGAGACTCAAACTTGATAGCAACAAAAGACCGATCCACGATGGGTAGATGCCAAAACAACGCAGAAAACGGGCGAAATGCGCCATGCGGCTGTGCTCAGACATCGACTTCCACGCTGTCGCCATGCAGCTCCATCAGCTCACGGCGGGCCGCAGCTTCGCCCTTGCCCATGAGCTTGGTGATCAGGTTTTCGGTCTGCATGAAGTCCATCGTACCCAGTTGCACCGGCAACAGGCGACGCGTATCGGGGTTGAGCGTGGTGTCCCAAAGTTGTTCGGCATTCATTTCGCCCAGACCCTTGAACCGGCTGATGCTCCATGCCCCCTCGCGCACATTTTCCTTGCGCAGCTTGTCCAGAATGACCGTCAGCTCGCCCTCGTCCAGGGCGTA
>JAABQG010000122.1 GCA_011391595.1 Hydrogenophaga sp. | reverse complement strand
GCGAGGGGCAGGCGCTGGACGCGGCGATGCGCGCGACGATCAACGACGCGATCCGCACCGCGCTGAGCCCGCGCTTTTTGCCCAACGACATCTTCCAGGTGGCCGAGATCCCGCGTACGCTCTCGGGCAAGAAACAAGAGCTGCCGATCAAGAAGCTGCTGCTGGGCCACCCGCTGGAAAAGGTGCTCAACCGCGAGGCGATGGCCAATCCGGGCTGCCTGGACTGGTACGTGGCGCTTGCAAAGGCCCGGCGCGTTTAAGCCCGCCAGCACCCGTCAGAAAACCCGCCGGCTGGACGGGCCAAGCCGCAACCGTGATACTCGCCGACACCTCATGGCCGGTAGCGGCGCGCTCCCTGCGTGACAGGCCATCATCAATCGGAAAAATGCCATGACACACATCGAGACGGACTATCTGATCATCGGCAGCGGCGCCGTCGGCCTGGCTTTTGCCGACACGTTGCTGGACGAGACCGACGCGCACATCACCCTCGTGGACCGGCATGGCAAGCCCGGTGGCCACTGGAACGACGCCTATTCCTTCGTGGCCCTGCACCAGCCCTCGGCTTTCTATGGCGTCAACTCCATGCCGCTTGGGGCCGACCGCATCGACACGGTCGGCGTGAACAAGGGCTACTACGAGCTCGCTTCCGGCCCCGAAGTGAGTGGGTACTTCGACCGGGTGATGAACCAGAAGCTGCTGCCCAGCGGCCGCGTCAGCTACTACCCGATGTGCGACTACCAGGGGGACGGCCGCTTCGTCTCGATCCTGTCCGGTGAAGAAACGACGGTCAGGGTGCGCAAGAAAACGGTGGACGCCACCTGGTACAACACCCGGGTTCCGTCGACCCAAACGCCCAAATACCGGGTGGCCGAGGGCGTGCGCCTGGTCGCCCCCAACGCACTGCCGCAGCTGTGGCAAAGCAAGGCGCCCCGCCCGGCCCACTTCGTGATCGTCGGCGCCGGCAAGACGGCCATGGACGTGGGCGTGTGGCTGCTCAATTCCGGCGCGCCGCCCGAGGCGATCAGCTGGGTCATGCCGCGTGACTCCTGGGTGGTCAACCGCGCGAGCACCCAGCCCGGCATGGAATTCTTCAAGGAAAGCATGGGCGGGCAGGCCGCGCTGATGGAGGCTTGTGCCCAAGCCACGTCGGTCGACGATCTGTTCGAGCGTCTTGAGGCCAGCGACCAGATGATGCGCATCGATCCGCAGCGCAAGCCCACCATGTTTCATTACGCC
Organism: Hydrogenophaga sp.; assembly: GCA_011391595.1. Classification (GTDB taxonomy): domain Bacteria; phylum Pseudomonadota; class Gammaproteobacteria; order Burkholderiales; family Burkholderiaceae_C; genus JAABQG01. The sequence goes on along the minus strand of JAABQG010000122.1, from coordinate 1,546 downwards.
ACCTTGGCCAGGGGCGAGGTGGACTTGCTGCGCCGGATCACGCAGGTGATTCGCATGGGCCGCGTGCAGGCCATCGAACCCGCAGAGATGGTGCTGGATCAGGGGCGCGTGCCCGTGGCCGCCAATACCCTGTTCATCGACTGCACCGCATCCGCGGTGGAGGCTCGGCCGGCGCAGCCGATCTTTCAGGGTGACAAGCTGGTGCTGCAGATCGTGCGCATGCCGCTGCCGACCTTCAGCGCGGCCCTGGTGGCGTATGTGGAGGCGCACCATGACGACGACGCGGTGAAAAACCAGCTGTGCGCGACGATTGCCTTTCCCCACGCCATCGAGGCCTACCCGGCCTGCGTCATGGGCAACATGATGAACCAGTTCAAGTGGGGCCAGGACAAGGCGCTGCGCCAGTGGCTGCGCAACAGCCGGCTGGACGGGTTCGGCAAGATGATTGCCGGGATCGACCCGGCGGATGAAAAAAAAATGGCCATCATGGCCCGGTTCAAGGCCGGCGCGATGGCGGCCATGGGCAACCTGCCGAAGCTCATGACGGCGCGTCAGACCGGTGGCGCATTCACCTCGTGATCACCACCAGCACACTGCAGGGCGAATCGGCGATCAACGACCTGGAAACAGAGCCCCGCCACCAGCGGGCGGCCCATCCTTCCAGGTGCTTGTGCCCCACCACGATCAGGTTGGCGTCGATCCGGCGGGCGAAGTCGGCAATTTCACTCACCGCATCGCCGACCACCACTTCGCCGTGGGCGGCCAGCCCCTTGTCGGCCAGCCGGCGCAAGCCGATGTCCAGGATCTCCTGGTGGCGGGCTTTTTCTTCGTTCTGCGTGGCCTCGTCGTAGACGCCCCCCTCCGGTCCGATGACGGACAGGGGCAGCGGCATCACCGCGATCAGCGTGAGTTCCGCCTGGCTCCATTGCGCGATTTCCTGGCAGTCCAGCAGCGCCTGTTGTCCCGGTTCGGAGCCGTCATAGGCAAGCAGGATTCGTTTGTACATGGCATCCCTTTCATGGTTTGTCCCGGCATTGATACCCCATTCTGGCGGCATCTTAGGCGCATGGGGCGGCAAGCACAAAGACAACCCGCACAAGACGATGGGGCATGACGCCGGTCAGCCTCGAAGGAGCCCCTCAATCTGCCGGTCCTTGTATTCCCAGAGATCCGCCAGCCAACGGTGCAGGGTGGCGCGGAATTCGGCGTCGCCCTCGTAGTCACCCACACAGAAATCGGCGGGGATGGGCAGCTGGCGCGCCCGCACAATCACCCGTTTCGCGCGTCCGCAAAGGAATTGCCAGAACGTCGGCACGCCGTCCGGGTAGACCAGCGTCACGTCGACCAGGGAATGGAACTGGTGCCCCATGGCGTGCAGCGCCAGCGCCAGCGCGCCGGCCTTGGGCTTGAGCAGGTGGCGGTAGGGCGAGGCCTGCGCCGCGTGCTTGGCCAGCGTGAAGCGCGTGCCCTCGGCGAAGTTCATCACGCTGGTGGGCACCAGGGCGAACTTCTCGCAGGCGCGCCGCGTCGTCTCGCGGTCCTGCTC
>JAABQG010000121.1 GCA_011391595.1 Hydrogenophaga sp. | reverse complement strand
TATGCGCGCGCCAGTCGCGGCGACTCACTTGCTCTTCGGAGCTGATCAATGAGCAAGCGTCACCCGAACCCCCGCCTCGCCAAAATCCACCGCAACTACACCGTGGAAGAAATTGCCACGCTGTTTGGGGTTCACCGCAATACCGTGCGGGCGTGGGTCAAGCGAGGACTCCCGACCAGCGATGATCGGCGACCGATGCTGATCCTCGGCCGCGATCTGGTTGCCTTCCTTCAGGCGCAACGGACAAAGAACAAGCGGACCTGCCAGCCCGGCGAAATCTATTGCGTGCGCTGCCGCGCGCCGAAAGCGCCAGCCGGTGACATGGCGGACTACGAGGCCCTGACCGCCACCCAGGGGAACCTGATCGCGATCTGTCCGGATTGCGAAACGATCATCTACCGGCGCGTCAGTCTGGCCAAGCTGGCGCAGATTCGCGGGAAACTGGACATCACGTTTCCGCAAGCACTGCGACACATAGGCAAGAGCGCACAGCCCTCCGTGAACAGTGACTTCAGATAGGAAGCATCAGACCATGACAAAACACAACGCAGACAACGAACGGATCAAGCGCCGCTACTTCGCGTATTTGAAGGAAGCGAAACGTCACAGCGAGTCGACGGTCGACGCGGTGGCAAAGGCCTTGGCGCGATTCGAGGACGATACCAAGCACCGTGATTTCAAGTCGTTTCACTTTGAGCAGGCGATTGCGTTCAAGAGGCGCTTGGCTGAACAGCGGAACCAGCAGACCGGGGAGAAGCTGAGCAAGGCAACCCTGAATGCGACCCTCGCGCAGGTCAAAAATTTCTTCCACTGGCTCGCGGGGCAGCCCGGCTACAAGTCGCGCCTTCAGTATTCCGACGCCGACTATTTCAATTTATCTGAAAAAGACGTACGCGTCGCGACAGCCAAACGCGAGCAGGTCGGGCCAACACTGGAACAGGCCAAGCACGTTATTGGCTTGATTCCGTCTGGCACCGAGATAGAACGCCGGGACCGCGCCCTGATTGCTTTCACGCTTCTGACCGGTGCGCGTGACAGCGCCATTGCATCCATGAAGCTCAAGCACGTCAACCTGATTGCAGGCTCTGTTGATCAGGATGCGCGGGAGGTCAAAACCAAGTTCAGCAAAACCTTCACCACTTTCTTTTTTCCGGTGGGGGATGAGGTTCGCCAGATTGTGGTGGAGTGGGTAACTTTTTTGCGCGAAGAATTGCTGTGGGGCAACGATGACCCGCTGTTCCCGGCGACACGCATTGCGCTGGGGGCAAGTCGCCATTTTGAAGCGGTGGGGCTAGATCGGGCGCACTGGAGTAGCGCTGCACGCATTCGCACCATCTTTCGGGATGCATTCACCGGTGCCGGTTTGCCGTATTTCAACCCGCACAGCTTCAGAAACACGCTCGTCCGCCTTGGTCAGGCTGTCTGCCAGACCCCCGAAGCGTTCAAATCGTGGAGCCAAAACCTTGGGCACGACAAGGTTCTGACCACGTTTTTGAGCTATGGCCAGGTCGAGAGTGCTCGCCAGGGTGAGATCATCCGGGGGCTAGCAACTCCGCAACCTGCTGCGCAGCCAAATGTGATCGATCTTGCGCGAGCACTTGTCCGGGAGATGCGCGACTCCGGCGCCGGTGGCGAGCCGATCTGACCGGCCACGACTGAAACCTTTTTCGCAAGATGCGGAAAGTCGGCGCTAGGTACCCTCGTCCGTCAATTGCTGGGTGTGGTCAAGAAGGTGGCTGGAAAATGCCCATAGCGGAGGTCTCGTCCGCCACGCATCTATCAACGGCAAGGGTTCGCTGGAGTTATTGCTGATTGACTATCAACCCGACTATCAAACACAGCGTTCAAACTGCCGAATTCCGCAATTTCTCTGAATGAGAAAATCGTGGGCGAGACAAGTTGGTGACAGTCGGTTTTGACTGGGAAGAGACATTCAGGACTTCATCACTGTCGAAGCATGTCCGACCCGTTTTGGTGTGTCAGCCCTCTACATAGTTGCCGTTGGTGATCTCAGCTTCAGGTCAAATAACAGACAAAAAGAAGCCCGCACTAGGCGGGCTTAAATCCATTCTTGGAGGAGAGATGGAGGAGACAGGCTTCATTTTGCCCGACAAATGCTGCGCCGCAACATAATTATTGTACCAATCTGTAACGATCGATCTTGGGCGGTTGTGTCGACAAGCCTGATGGGGGCCAAAAAAACTGGGGGCGAAACTCCAGACTACTGCCTTTCAATCGGGCACGAAGAATAGACGTCGAAGAGTCAGTTGATTTCAAGCAATGTTTTTTGATGCAATTGTCGATGTCAAATAGCTAATCGATAATTGATCCGGTTCCGGAACAGCATGAACGCAGAGCGTTTGGCGCCCCCGAGACGACAACTCTGGGCACTGGATAGATGTCATTCATCTGCCCTGATGGGGTGAGTGCGAACAATCGCTAACCGTTGCGACTTGACGATGTTGGCAGGCTCCATAACGGCTTTCTCATCCCAAACCGGCCGCTCATCAGTGTCAGCAATCACCAACGATTTTGGCGAACCATATTGGCAGAGAAATGTGTTCAGCTTGATGAGTTGCGACTCACGGGTACGCTTGAAAAGGCACCATTCTCCATGGCATAGGCTGTCAGCGCAGATGCGTTGTGCAGACCCAGCTTTTTCATCAGGTTGGAGCGATGTTTCTCGACCGTCTTGACGCTCAAAAACAGGAAATCGGCGATTTGCTTGTTGGAATTTCCTTCCGCTGCAAGCTGGAGAATCTGCTTCTCGCGACGAGTAAGCGTATCCCACGGGCCGGTCGTTTTGTCACGAGCCTTCC
>JAABQG010000120.1 GCA_011391595.1 Hydrogenophaga sp. | reverse complement strand
CATGAGGACCCAGACGATTCAGTACAACACTCGCATCAAAAGCCCCGAAAAAAGGCCAGAGGCTTGAGACACGCAAGCCCACCAGAGGTCTTGACGACTTCGGCGGGCTTGTTAACCACACAACAGACCGGTTTTCAGATTCCGACGGCGTCTTGTTGGGTGGCAGGGGCAGTAGGAATCGAACCTACAACCTTCGGTTTTGGAGACCGACGCTCTGCCAATTGAGCTATACCCCTACTGGCTTTTGCCCCCTGGAGGGCGATTACGCAATGATCTTGGCAACCACGCCGGCGCCGACGGTACGGCCGCCTTCGCGGATGGCGAAGCGCAGACCTTCTTCCATGGCGATCGGGGCAATCAGCTTGACCGTGATCGACACGTTGTCACCGGGCATGACCATTTCCTTGCCTTCGGGCAGCTCGATGGAGCCGGTCACGTCGGTGGTACGGAAATAGAACTGCGGGCGGTAGTTGTTGAAGAACGGCGTGTGACGGCCACCTTCGTCCTTGGACAGCACGTACACCTCACCCGTGAAGTGGGTGTGGGGCTTGATGGAGCCGGGCTTGCACAGCACCTGGCCGCGCTGCACGTCTTCGCGCTTGGTGCCGCGCAGCAGGATACCGACGTTGTCGCCAGCCTGGCCCTGGTCCAGCAGCTTGCGGAACATTTCCACGCCGGTGCAGGTGGTCTTCTGGGTGTCGGCGATGCCGACGATTTCGATTTCCTCGCCGACCTTGACCACGCCGCGCTCGATACGGCCGGTCACGACGGTGCCGCGGCCGGAGATGGAGAACACGTCTTCCACGGGCATCAGGAAGGCACCGTCCACCGCGCGCTCGGGCGTGGGGATGTAGGTGTCCAGCGCATCGGCCAGCTTCATGATGGCCTCTTCACCCAGGGGACCCTTGTCGCCTTCGAGGGCGAGCTTGGCCGAGCCGTGGATGATGGGGGTGGCATCGCCGGGGAAGTCGTACTTGTCCAGGAGTTCGCGCACTTCCATCTCGACGAGTTCGAGCAGCTCGGCGTCGTCGACCATGTCGCACTTGTTCAGGAACACGATGATGTAAGGCACGCCCACCTGGCGGGCCAGCAGGATGTGCTCGCGGGTCTGGGGCATCGGGCCGTCAGCGGCCGAGCACACCAGGATGGCGCCGTCCATCTGGGCAGCACCGGTGATCATGTTCTTCACATAGTCGGCGTGGCCAGGGCAGTCGACGTGGGCGTAGTGGCGGTTGGCCGTCTCGTATTCCACGTGGGCGGTGTTGATGGTGATGCCGCGGGCTTTTTCTTCCGGAGCCGCATCGATCTGGTCGTAGGCCTTGGCCGAACCGCCGAACTTGGCCGCCAGCACGGTGGTGATGGCCGCCGTCAGGGTGGTCTTGCCATGGTCCACGTGACCAATGGTGCCCACGTTCACGTGCGGCTTGGTCCGCTCAAATTTCTCTTTTGCCATTTTTCAGCTCCAAAATCAAAATTGCCGAAACACCAGAACAGGTACGTCAAAAACTGGTGCCCTTGGCGGGAATCGGACCCGCGACCTCTCCCTTACCAAGGGAGTGCTCTACCACTGAGCCACAAGGGCCAAGGCCATCTGGCAAGCCAGACACCTCAGAAACTTCATCTGCACACCACATCAGGACATGGAGCGGGAGACGGGAATCGAACCCGCGTCATCAGCTTGGAAGGCTGGGGTTCTACCATTGAACTACTCCCGCCCGAACAGTCCAGCCCACACGGACCGGAATACCCAAAGCGCGTTTTCCATTCGCTCGCACAACACACTGACTGCTGGTGGAGGGGGCTGGATTCGAACCAGCGTACGCGTAAGCGGGCAGATTTACAGTCTGCTGCCTTTAACCACTCGGCCACCCCTCCATAGTGCAGCCCGAGATTATGCCACGGTTTTTTGACGCTGGCGCAGCCCCGTCAGAGGGTCCACCAGTCGACAAGGTCGGCGGTGGCGATGAAATGGCTGCCCTCGGCCATGAAGCGACGACCGAAGTCGTTGGACGGATGGCGCGTCACCAGGACCCTTGGCGAACCATCTGCAGGCCGTGCGGCGGCAAAAAATGCCTCCGCCTTGGCGCCCCAGAGCATGAACACAGGCGGCCGGTCACGGCGGCACAGAACCTCAACGATCCCGGCTGTGAGCGACTGCCAGCCGCACGCCATGTGGCTTCCGATGCGACCCTCCTCGATGGTCAGGGTCGGGTTGAGCAGCAACACGCCTTGGCGCGCCCAGCCGTCGAGCTTCCAGACCGGCGGCGGCTTCCATCCCGGACGGTCCTCGGCCAGGACCTGGAAAACGCGGCGCAACGAGGCCGGCTTGCCATGCCCGGCCGAGAAAGCCAGCCCATCGGCATGTCCCGGCAATGGGTAGGGGTCTTGCCCGAACACAACGACCCTGACGTCATCGGGTCCACCGAAGCGCAGTGCCCGGAACGGATCGGCTGGCGCGATCGGGCGGTCGGCCGACACCTCACGCACCCGGCGCGTCACATCGGCCCGCCGCTGGTCCGTCCAGCCCGGCAACGCGGCGGACCAGTCCGCCGGGAGACTGGCAAATGCGGCCGGAAGGTCGTCGGCGGTCATGCAAACAGCTCGGCCAGCGCCAGGCCCGGGTCCGGTGCGCGCATGAAGGCCTCGCCCACCAGGAAGGCGTGCACGCCCGCACCACGCATTTTCGTGACGTCGTCACGGCCCAGGATGCCGGACTCGGTGACCAGCAGCCGGTCGGCTGGCACGTCAGGCAGCAGGTCCAGCGTGGTCTGCAGCGCCACCTCGAAGGTGCGCAGGTTGCGGTTGTTGACACCGACCAGCGGCGTCCTGAGCTTCAGCGCACGCTGCAACTCGTCGCGGTCGTGC
>JAABQG010000119.1 GCA_011391595.1 Hydrogenophaga sp. | reverse complement strand
GGCACGACGGCAAGTCTTGGTTCCTCGACATCTACGACAAGCGGATCAAGACCACGGATCACTTGCCCGTGGCCTGCGGCACCAGACGGCCGCTCGACTTTGAACCCGCCGTTGAACCATTCGTGAGACGAATGACTGCAGAGGGTCGAGAAGAGTCCTACATCCGGGATGCTTGGAGCATCAGGCCGAAACCGGCCAAAGGACTAAACCGCTCGCGCGGTAATGGAGCCCCGATTTGATGTTGGAGGGTCGCTGAGGCAGGAGATCTGTTTATGTTGAAGAACGAGGCAATCCGCCTCGCTTTTCGACAGGAGCAGAGCCATGAGCCAAACCACACAGGCTATCAGCGAGTTGCGTCAGCGCATGATCGAGGACATGCGAATGCGCAAGCTATGCGACAAGACACAGAGCAGCTATATCCGCGCCGTGCGGAAGTTTGCCGGCTATCTTGGCAGATCGCCCGACAGCGCCGGCGTTGAGGACCTGCGCAACTTTCAGTTGCACCTGGTGGATCACGGGGTTTCGCCGATCACGCTCAATGCGACCATCACCGGGCTGAAGTTCTTCTTCGACATTACGCTCGATCGTGGCGAGTTGATGGCCAGGATGCAGCCGGTCAGCGTGCCGCGGACGCTACCGGTGATCCTGAGCCGTGAGGAGGTTTCCCGTCTGATCGCCGCCGCCGGCAACCTCAAGCACCAGACGGCGCTGTCGGTTGCCTACGGTGCGGGACTGCGCGTCAGTGAAGTGGTTGGACTGAAGGTCGGCGACATCGACAGCGAGCGCATGACCTTGCGCATCGAACAGGGCAAGGGCCACAAGGATCGCTACGCCATGCTGCCGCCGGTGCTGCTCGAACGCCTGCGCACCTGGTGGCGGGTCGCCCGTGCCCAAGGCAAGATGCTCGACGGCGGCTGGCTGTTCCCCGGACTGAACCCGATCGAATCGCTCAGCACCCGGCAACTCAACCGCGCCATCCATGCCGCCGCAGAGGCCGCGCAGATCGACAAGCGCGTCTCGATGCATACCCTGCGCCACAGTTTCGCCACCCATCTGCTGGAACAGAAAGTGGATATCCGCGTGATCCAAGTCCTGCTCGGACACAAGCGGCTCGATACCACCGCACTGTATGCCCAGGTCGCCACCGACCTCCTGCGCGAAGTGATCAGTCCTCTGGAGAGTCCGCACCCCTCGTAGTTCACGTCCATGGGGCGTCTTGCCCTGGAGGTCGCGGATATCTTCCGCGCCCATGGGCCGGCCTGGCGGCGAACTCAGCGGACTCACCTGAGTCTGGGCCAACTCAAGGTCATGTCGGCGATCGAACAGTGCCGCACAGCGGCACTGGGGGGACATGTGTTGCGCTGCAATGCCTGCGCCCACCTCGACATTGCCTACAACTCCTGCCGTAACCGGCATTGCCCGAAATGTCAGGCGCGTGCCGCGCAACGCTGGCTGGAAGCACGTCAAGCGGATTTGCTGCCGGTGGAGTATTACCACGTGGTGTTTACCTTGCCGGCGCCGATCAGTGCTTTCGCCTATGCCAACAAGGCCCTGATCTATCGGCTGTTGTTCGAGGTGGCTGCCGAGACGCTGCGGACGATTGCCGGTGACGCCCGGCATCTGGGCGCGCAAATCGGCGTGACACTGGTGCTGCATACCTGGGGCTCGGCACTGACACACCATCCGCACGTCCATGGCATCGTTCCCGGTGGTGGCTTATCGGCCGATGGCAAGCGCTGGGTGGCGTGCAAGCTGGGCTTCTTCCTGCCGGTTCGGGTGCTCTCGCGGCTGTTTCGCCGGCGTTTCCTTGAAGAGTTAGCCCTGGCACATGGCGCTGGCCAGTTGCAGTTCTTTGGTGAGTTCGCCAATCTGGCTGATCCAACGGCATTCACCGATTGGCTACGACCACTCAGGAAGTGTGAATGGGTAGTCTATGCCAAGCGCCCGTTTGCCGGACCGGCAGCCGTCCTGGCGTATTTGTCGCGTTATACCCACCGGGTGGCCATTTCTAATCAGCGCCTGGTGGCGATGGATGAGCGTGGTATCACCTTCCGTTGGAAAGACTATCGGAGCAAGGAGGGAACGCGCATCAAGACGATGACACTGGGCCCGGCAGAGTTCATGCGCCGGTTTCTGCTGCATGTGCTACCTGGTGGCTTTCATCGTATTCGCCACTTTGGGCTACTTGCGAATGGCGGGCGCCGCGATAATCTGGCCAAGGTGCGCGAGTTGTTGCAGGTGGCACCGACGCCCCTGCCGGAAACGGCGGATGCTGAGGTCTCCGCTGCGCTGGTTCAGCCCACCTTCGTTTGCCCGACGTGCGGGGCAGCTATGGTCATTATCGAGATCTTTCTGTGCGGGCAACCGATCCGCGCGCCGCCATTACGGCAAGGTTCTTCATGAACGTCTTTCGACGGCGCATCCTCTTCATGAGCATTCATTGGCTTGCGCCGATGTGGTCCAGCTTTGCCTTCTGGGGTAAACGTCCCGGCTTTTACCTAGTGCAGCACCCTAAAACACGAGGTTTCCCTACCAGGAACGGCAGGCCGAGTCGCGGAATGCTCTCCGAGTCAGCCGGAATATTACGTCCGGCCAGCAGGCAAAGACTCAAATCCCCATAGCAGGATCACCTGCAATAACCATCCCGGTTCACCCCGCGGTTTCCTCCCTCGGGGCTTCTCCAACGCCTGCCCATCGGCTTCAGCACATCCGGAGACACCAGCGCGTATGGGCAGGCATCGGACAACCCTTAACAAATCCAGAAATAGCCTGAGGTGCCAAGCGGTCGTTCGAGCCGACTTCCACCCCTACGACCGTTGACCTGCCCATTGCCGCCGTTGGTGGTGCGGCGCCCCAATAGCTGCCTGCTGGA
>JAABQG010000118.1 GCA_011391595.1 Hydrogenophaga sp. | reverse complement strand
TGCGGCGCTGCAAGACCTTGATTAATTGTGCGTTGCAACAGCAGCATCGACGAAGCCGCGCCTCACGATGGTGCAATTCGTGCCGCGCCGCCCAGACTTGGACGCGCCGGCCAATGCAACAGAGCACAAGGCAATCCGCGACAAGCCATGGGTTAGCTTTCCACCCGCTTTTCCCATGTCGCGCACGCTATGGAAAATTGATTCTGCCGGGATAGCAAATTCTGTCGGCGACGCTCGGCCGATTTCCAAGGTGGCCTGAGACACGCTGACATCCGGATCGACAACGGAAAGCCATTGTAGAATCCACTGCGCTCCAACCACTGAAAGGCTTGACCATGCCCTACACGCCTGAACTGCTCGATGAACTCAATATGCTGATTCGCTTCGACCTGGTGACTAATCAACAAGGCCTCAAGGTTCACTCCCACACGGCCGATGCCAAGGTGATTTCCGCCACTCGGCGTCTGTACGACAAAGGGCTGGTTACGCAGCAAGATGGCGGTTATCTGACCAGTCTGGGACGCAACGCCGTGGACCATGCGCATGCAGCGTTGGCCCTGCTGACCGAGGGCAGTGCTCATGATGCTGCGACGCCCAAACCTGAAGTTGCGATTTCCGCCTGATCAGCAATTGCCCGGACGGACAACCAGGCGTTAGTGTTCGGTAGCTGAAAAGCTACCTGACGCGACCGCTGTTCAGTGCCCGTGCGAGCGCTTGTTGTGGGGCTTGGCGACCACCGGTTCGGGAACCTCGGGCGGGTGGCGAATCACTGCCACGAGTTCGTCAGGCTCGTACCAGAACTCGCCATGGGGACCGCTGAGACGGCCGGTAATCAGCAGGGTCAGACCATCCACAACATTGATCTGGGTGATCGTTTCCCAAGTGTCGGTTGGATGTTTGCTGGTGCCGAGACCGTTGTAGATTAAATCACCGAGTTGAACTTCGGCCGCGGCAATCTTGATTCTGGTTGTCATACCCGCTCTCTCCTGAACCGCCCCCGCATACAACTACGGACAATGGCCGATCATGCGCCTTTCCTGGCGTCCGCGCCACGTTCTCGCCGTGGGCAAACAGGATCAGCCGGCGCATCCGGCATTCCGCGCCGTATTCCCGGGCCACGAACCCACTTCGGGAAGCGGCTTTTTTCTCCGGGTCGGGAAAGCAGTTATCGGTCATGTGGTGCCTTGGCCAGGGGCATGGCTTGCGGAAAGGCATGCTAGCATCCTTAATCCGAGAAGGATCGCTCCTTTCTCTCGGCGTCGGATGAACGATTGAAAAAATCTCTTTTATTGAAAGGATTACGCTATGAAACCGAAAGTCCTGATCGGCGCGCTTGCGCTTGGCTTGAGCCTTGTGGGTCCGCTGGCTGCGACGGCGCAAGCACAAACCGGCAGCCCCGCAGCCCAGTTCGAAGGCCGGGTTGGCACGGTAGAATCCGTTCGCACGCAGGCTGTGCCGAATTCCGGTTCCACCCTCGGTACTGTTGGCGGCGCGGTCGTCGGTGGTGTGCTCGGCAATCAGGTCGGCCAGGGAAGGGGACGGACCCTCGCCACGGTGGGCGGTGCCGCAGGCGGGGCGGTGGTGGGTAACCGCCTGACCAGCGGCACCTCGACGTTGTGGGTCGTCAATGTGCAATTTGAAGACGGTACGAACGCCAATATCGAGCAGGCTTCCCAGCCGCCGGTGCGCGCCGGTGATCGCGTTCGTGTCACGAATGGCGCGTTGGAACGTCTTCGTTGATTTTCCAATGATGATTTTTGCCGGTTTTTGCGGGTCGACCGCAACAGACGGCAATTTCCAGGCATGAAAAAGCCCCCGGCTGGCGGGGGCTAGGCGATTCGGCGTCAGGGTCTGGAATCAGGCTTTGACCGGAATCTTGCCGATCTTGATCTGCCATTCCTTTGGCCCGGTTTCGTGAACGCTGGTGCCGGATGAGTCGACCGCCACGGTCACCGGCATGTTCTCGACATCGAATTCGTAGATGGCTTCCATGCCGAGATCGGCAAAGCCGACGACCTTGGCCGATTTGATCGCCTTGGCCACTAGGTAGGCGGCGCCACCGACGGCCATCAGGTAGGCCGATTTGTTGTCTTTGATCGCCGCGATGGCGGTCGGGCCGCGTTCGGACTTGCCGACCATGGAAATCAGGCCGGTCTGCTCCAGCATCATGCGCGTGAACTTGTCCATGCGGGTGGCCGTGGTCGGGCCGGCCGGGCCGACCACTTCGTCACGCACCGGATCGACCGGGCCGACGTAGTAAATGACCCGGTTGGTGAAGTCCACCGGCAGCTTTTCGCCCTTGGCCAGCATGTCGGCAATGCGCTTGTGGGCGGCGTCGCGGCCAGTCAGCATCTTGCCGTTGAGCAGCAGCTTCTGGCCCGGCTTCCAGGCAGCGACTTCTTCCTTGGTCAGGGTGTTCAGGTTGACCTGCGTGGCGAACTTGAGGTCGGGCGTCCAGGTGACGGCCGGCCAGTCTGCCAGTTTCGGCACTTCCAGCTTGGCCGGGCCGGAGCCATCCAGATGAAAATGGCAGTGGCGAGTCGCGGCACAGTTCGGGACCAGGGCAACCGGCAGATTGGCGGCGTGGCACGGGTAATCCAGCACCTTGACGTCGAGCACGGTGGTCAAGCCGCCGAGGCCCTGGGCACCGACGCCGAGGGCGTTGATCTTTTCCATCAGTTCGAGGCGCAGTTCTTCCGGGCGGGTCAGCTTGGCGCCGGTGGCTGCTTTGGCTTTCAGTTCGTGAATGTCGACCGGCGCCATGATCGATTCCTTGGCCAGCAGCATGGCCTTTTCCGGCGTGCCGCCGATGCCGATGCCGATAATGCCGGGCGGACACCAGCCGGCGCCCATTTCCGGGATTTTCTTGAGCACCCAGTCGACCAGG
>JAABQG010000117.1 GCA_011391595.1 Hydrogenophaga sp. | reverse complement strand
CGGGTAACGCCGGTGGAGGGAAGGGACCTCAGTTCAAGACAGACGCAAGACGTGGTGAGGGACCAGGAGATTGGGCAACCTAGCAACTCCGATCAGTGTTCAGAAACTGCAGATGGCGTTACACGCGAAAGCGAAGGCTGAAGCCGGCTACCGCTTCTACGCGCTGTACGACAAGATCAGCCGCGAGGACATCCTGGCGCATGCCTGGGCCCAGTGCCGCTCCAACAAGGGCGCACCGGGCGTGGACGGTCAGGACTTCGCGGATATCGAAGCGTATGGCGTGCAGCGGTGGCTCGGCTGGGCAGCGACACTCAGGATGTCCGGCCGAACGACAAACAGGATGGCCGGTGGTGAGGAGCTGAAGGCGGCGTAGCCGCCGTAGGCGACGAGCCACCGGCGGCGCCGGGTTGGTGGGGATCAGACTGGTGGGCTCAGGTCTCAAGAAGAGGTCGGCCCAGTGCCAGGAACCGTAGTCACCGATCACCAGGTCCGCCTCTACATGAAACACCGTAAAGACAAGTCCCAAGAGCTGGCCGCTGCCAAGGCTGGCATCAGCGAGCGCAGTGCGCGGCGCATCGACCGCGCGGTCACGCTGCCCTCGCAGAACCCCCGACGTTATTGGCGCTCGCGAGCCGATCCGTTCATCGATGTGTGGGACACCGAGATCGTGCCGCTGCTTAAGAGCGCGCCGGCGCTGATGGCGATCACGCTGCTGCGCAAGCTGCAGGACGATCACCCGCAGCGCTTCCCCGACAGCATGCTGCGCACCTTGCAGCGTCATGTTCGCCAGTGGCGCGCCTTGGAAGGTCCGTCCAAGGAAGTGTTCTTCCCCCAGGAGCATGCGCCGGGCCATCGTGGCCTGTCGGACTTCACCGCCATGGGCAAGTTGTGCGTCACGATCGCCGGCGCCATGTTCGTGCACATGCTGTACCACTTCGTGCTGGCCTTCTCGCGCTGGGAGCATGTCGAAGTGGTCGAGGGCGGCGAGAGCTTCGAGGCCCTGTCCAAGGGGCTGCAGAACGCGCTGTGGCAGGCCGGCGGTGCGCCTCAGGAGCACCGCACCGACAGCCTGTCGGCGGCGTTCAAGAACCTGACCGAGGAACAGGACTTCACCGTGCGCTACACGGCGCTGCTGGATCACTACGCCATGGCCGGTACGCGCAACAACCGCGGGGTGAGCAACGAGAACGGCAGCGTCGAATCGTCGCATCGATACCTGAAGGAAGCGATCGAACAGGCGTTGTTGTTGCGCGGACACCGTGACTTCGACGACCGGGCCGCCTACGAGGGCTTCGTGCGCGAGGTCGTGATGCGTCGCAACCGGCGCAACGCGGCGGCGTTTCGCATCGAGCGCGAGCAGTTGCAGGACCTGCCCGTGCGGCGCACCACCGACTTCGTTGAGGAAGAGGCACGCGTCACGCGCTGCGGCACGTTCACCGTGCGCGCCATCCTGTACAGCGCCCCGTCGCGCCTGATCGGCCACCGCCTGAAGGTGCGCCTGTACAGCGACCGGCTCGATTGCTACCTCTCCGGCACCCTGGTGCTGACGTTGGCGCGCGGTGCGCGCTCGTGCATCACCGGGCGTGGCCGGGTGATCGACTACCGGCACTTCATCGACGAGCTCAAGAGGAAGCCCCAGGCGTTCAAGGGGCTGGTGTTCCGCGACGCGCTGTTCCCGCGCGAGGCGTATCGGCGGACCTGGGAACAGCTCGATGCCAGGCTGACGCAGCGACAAGCCTGCCAGGCAATCGTCGCACTGCTGGAGATGGCCGCCCGCGACGGCGTGGAAGGTGTGCTGGCCCAGCGGCTCGAGACCTTGCTGGCCATCGGTGAGCTGCCCGACGTGAAGCGACTGCGCGAGGAGTTCGCGCCGCGCACAACCGAGGTGCCACAGGTCACGGTGGAGATCCCGCCGGCCAGCCATTACGACGCGTTGCTGCCCAGTGAGCAAGACGACGAGCTCGAAGAGGTGGCCGCATGACCGCCGCCTGCGTTGATGCCGGGCGCAACGCCCTGATGCTCAGCGAGTTGCGCCTGCCCACGATCGGACGACTGTGGGCCGAGTTGGCGCAGCGCTCGGACAAGGAAGGTTGGCCGGCGGGCCGCTTCCTGGGTGGACTGCTCGAACACGAACTGGCCGAGCGGGCCAAGCGGCGCACCGAGCGCCATCGCGCGGAGTCGCAACTCGATGCCACCAAGACGCTGGCGAGCTTCGACTTCGCCGAGGTGCCGATGCTGTCCAAGGCCCACGTCATGGCGCTGGCCAGCGGTGACGCCTGGCTCGACAAGGGCGCCACGGTCCTGATCTTCGGCCCGCCCGGTGTGGGCAAGAGCCATGTTGGATGCGGCATCGGCCACGCGCTGATCGACGCCGGCTACCGGGTGCTGTACATGCGCACGAGCGAGTTGGTGCAGCGCTTGCAGGCTGCCCGCCAGAGCCTGCAGCTGCCCCAGGCGCTGGCCAAGCTGGACCGCTACGACTTGCTCATCCTGGACGACATCTCGTATGTCCGAAAAGATCAGGCCGAGACGAGCGTGCTGTTCGAGCTGATCGCCGAGCGCTACGAGCGGCGCAGCATCCTCATCACGGCCAACCAGCCGTTCTCCGGCTGGAGCAATGTGTTCCCCGACCCCGGCATGACGGTGGCCGCCATCGATCGCCTCGTCCATCACTCGACAATCTTCGAGCTGAGCAACGTCGAGAGCTATCGCAGCAAAGAGGCTGCCCGTCAACAGAAGGTCCAGCGCGACAACGACAGAGCCAGCCGCCGACGTCAATCATCCAGCGACAACGAAAAACAGCCCAAGGAGCCCAACCCATGACCCACTGAACCAGCGACATTCACCCCAGCCAAACCGGCCACGCTGAATGTCGTTTTACCGGCCACGCTGCTTGACGTTGTCCAACGCCGGCAGCGCGGCCACCAGCGCGTGCAGCTTGGCCCGCGGCACCCGTGGCTGCAGCAACTGCGGCTTGCCGACTTCGTTCACGCCGTGCAGCGCGAAGACATTCTTGGCGAGATCAATTTCAACGG
>JAABQG010000011.1 GCA_011391595.1 Hydrogenophaga sp. | reverse complement strand
CTCACCAGATGCAGGGGCAGGCCGCACTCGACGGCCACGGCGATCGCTGTGGCGACAATGCGCCGCCCCTGCGCCGTAGGCTCCGCCGCTGCCAGCACGCGCTGGCTCCACAGGTGTGCCCCGCGTGGGACGATCAATACATGGCAGGGGGCATGGGTCACCACCTTGCTCACCATTTCGCCGACCAGCAGATTCGCCAGGAACCCGCGTTTGCCTCGGCGGCGGATGATGATCAGGTCGCTGCCCTGTTGCATCGCCTCCTGCACGATCTCCTGGTAAGGCTCTTCGCCCCGGCGCAGGCGCAGATCAATCGTCACACCCACGCCGGCCGCCTGTTCGCGCAGCCGGGCAATCTTGACGGCGGCTTCCTGTTCGGCCTTTGCGGCAATTTGCGGCGCCAGCGCCTCGTACTCGGGATTGCTCAGCAGCGGAACCACCGTGGCCAGCGGCAGCTGGCAGCGCTGGGCCAGCGCGAAAGCCATGGCCTCGGCGCCGGCGTCGAATTCGCTGTGCTCGGTGGCCAGAAGCAGGCGGTTGAACAGGTGCGCCATGCTCAGTGACCTCCGCTCAGAATTCCGGATGCGGCCAGCACCAGGACGGTCGCGATCAAGGCACAGATCACCGCATACACCGTGTCGCGACGCTTCAGGTACAACGGGACCAAGCCCAGCAACGGCGGCAGCGAACAGCCGGCGAGCAGCGCAATACCGATCAGGTTCGACATGTCGCCCTTGTGTGCCAAAGCCAGCCAGCCCCAGCCCGTAGGCGTGCCGGTGCGTTCCAGGAAGGTGTTCACCGGCAGGTTCCAGACGCTGGGCAACTGATCCAGCGGCACATGCGGTGTCAGCAGTCCGGACAGGTAGGCGGCAAAACTGAGCACCAGCGCCACCAGTCCGATACGCGTGCCCCAGTCCAGCAGGAAGGCATAGCGAAAGGCCTCGTCCAGTTGTTGCCGTGCGTTGGTGGGCGTATTCATTGATCGATCACTTTCAGACCCATATCCCCAGACCCTTGAGCAGGGCGCGAATGCCTGCAAACAAGAGCAGCGTGATCACCATCTTGCGGATCACAGATCCTTTGAGGATATGCAGCAAGCGTGCGCCGATGCGGGCGCCCAGCATCATGCCAACCACCGAGGGCACAGCGATCATCGGCAACACCGCGCCGCGGTTCAGGTACACCCATGCCGCTGACGAATCCACCAGCGACAGCACCAGGCCGGAGGTGCCCGCGGAAACCTTCAATGGCGCGCCCATCAGCAGGTTCAAGGCAGGTACGTTGGCCCAGCCCGCGCCAATGCCGAACATGCCCGCCATGACACCGATCGCCAGGAAAAGCACCAGACCCAGGGGTGTGCGATGCACCTGCCAGTCGATGGCCCGCCCGGAGGCGCCATCGATGAAGACGCCATGAATCCCGAGCGCCGACGACAGGCGATCAGGCTGCGCCACCTGCGGGAATTCTGATTTCTTCGAGACCAGCATCAGCGTGACAATGCCCAGAACGATCAATCCCAGGGCGGTCTGGATCACTGACGCAGGCAAGGCCAGGCCCAGCATGGCCCCGGCGATCGAGCTCATGCTGGCCACCAATGCCAGCGGCAAGGCCAGGCGCAGACTGGAGAGCCCTCCGCGCAGCAGTACGGGCCCGGCCGCCAGCGCGCTGGCGAGGGCCACGAGCAGGCCTGCACCCCGCACAAAGTCGAGGTGAAAGGGAAAGAAGCCGCCAATGATCGGCACGAACAAGGTGCCCCCCCCGATGCCCGCCGGTACCGCCACGATGCCGATCAGGAAGCAGGTGACGAACAGCGCCAGCGGCCAGAACCACCAGGGCAAAGCGCTCGAGGGCACCACGCTGTCACCGGCAAACGCGGGCATGGCGAGCAGCAGAAGCAGCAGCCACAGAAATTTCAAGGCCAGAGTCGGGCGCCAGGCCGTCATCGGAGATCGGTCAGGCAGTGGCATGGTCGGTGGTGAAGGCGTAGCGGATTCGCATGAGCCGGGCTACATCGCCTTTCGAATCGTCATGGCGCCGCGGATCTGGCCGATGGCGTAGCCCACACCCTTGTCGTCCGGATACAGGGTTCGAAGCTTTGCAGTGACCTCTGGCGTGAGCTTCTCGGCAGGGCCATGGCAGGCCAGGCAGACCTGCTGGACGGGCAAGGCTTTCATGTAACGGGCTTCCTTGCCATCGCCGCTGGCCACTATTTCGAACCTTTCCAGCGCGGCCGGGCTTTCGCCGGCGGTGGCGCGCCGATCGAACTCTTCCAGTGTGGCCCGCTCCCAAGCGTCGGGGGTGGCCTTGGGATTTCGGTTGCGCAAGCTGACGCGCCGGATGGCCCAGCCGCTCTGTTCGGATGCGGCCTTGGCCATCTGCGGTGCCTTTTCCGAGCACACCGTGATCGCGGATTCTGGTCCGCCTTTGGCAATTTCCTCGTTGAGCACCTGCAGCAGCTTGGGCGGAACACTGCCAGCGACTTTGCGCGCATCGGTCAGCCAGGGTGCATCTTGAGCGACGGCATTCAAGCTCATCAGTACGGCGATACTGGAAAGGATCAGCTTCATGGGAGTCCTTGTCACGATATGGTTTGGTAGTACAGGTTCTGCGGGTGGTTGGCCTGGGCAAAAAAGAACCAGCGCTCGGCCAGCAGGCCGATGTATTGCAGTGCAAAGGCCGCAAAAATAAGCGCCGGGGACGAAGCTGACACCCCTAGGGCCAGAAACAGCAACGGCACCGGAAACACCAGGATCAGAAAAACCCACTTGATCGAACGAAGCATTTGGGCGCTGCGGCCGTGGAAGAACTCACGGGTGTTGAAGGAGCCCCCCATGAAGCCCTGTGCTTTCTGCACGATGCGGGGGTGCTTGATGCCAATGGCGCTCTGCAACGTGGACTTGGGCTTGAGCCGGGCGTTACGCACAAGGGAGGCGCTGCGCGTGACCAGGCCGAGCAGTGTCAGCAGGATCGTGACCTGGGCGTAGGCCGGGACCAGGCCGGGCGCGCCCAGGGCGGCCAGCAGTGTGGCAAGGGTGGCTCCCGAGGCGCAACCCAGCAGCAGATAGTTCACCGGCGTCAGCGGGCTGGCCCATTCCTGCAGGAAGCGGATGCAGGCGTAGATCATGCCGGTGCAGACAAACAGCGTCAGGCACAGCAGGGCGGTGACCGCTCCGATCCATCGCGTTGCGTCTGCGCCCAGCCAGTGCGCCACGCCGTAGGCGAAAACGCCCGCCATGAAGGCCGGCAAGGCAATGCCTTCGCGCGCCAGCCAGGACGTGCGCCACATGGCCATGCCGCGCCAGGCGCGTTGCGGCTGGCCCAGGTGAAACAATGACGCCACAAGGCCGCCGGCGGTCAGCAGCAGCGAGACCGCGCTGCCCAAGCCGAGGAACTGGTGGGCCTGCGGCGTCAGCGCCAAAGGGCCAAACCACAGTTCAGTACCAAACAGCACCAGGAAAAGGCCTTGTCCTGCGCCAATGAGGGTGGTGAGAAAAATCGCTGAAAAGGGGGGATGCATGCCGCGGTCCTAGGTGGCGAAGTCTTCCCGGCCGGGGGCGCGATGGCCGGCTTCGGGCTGTTTGCCGTCGATCTTCAGGGGGTTGTCCACCCGCTCCAGGTCTTCGGGATGAATGCGGATTTCTGTCTTGCGCCGCGGCAGGTAGTGATTGGCCGGGCGGGTGCCCCATTCGGGCATGAGCTGGTAGCCCCCCCGCTCGGCGATGGCCTTGGAGACCACCGATTCCGGGTCGTGCACGTCACCGAAAAGACGGGCGTTCGACGGGCAGGCCAGAACACAGGCGGGCTTGCGCTCGCGCTCGGGAAGCGCGGTATCCGTGACACGGTCGACACACAAGGTGCATTTGGTCATGACCTTGCGCTGCTCGTCAAACTCGCGCGCGCCGTAGGGACAGGCCCATGTGCAGTACTTGCAGCCGATGCACTTGTCGTAGTCCACCAGCACAATACCGTCCTCGGCACGCTTGTAGCTGGCCCCGGTGGGGCAGACCGGCACGCAGGGCGGATCTTCGCAATGCAGGCAGGATTTGGGGAAGTGCACCGTCTGGGTGTTGGGGTACTCCCCCACTTCGAAGGTCTGCACGCGGTTGAAGAAGGTGCCGTTCGGCTCCGCGCCATAGGGGTTGAGATCCACCAGCGAGCCCGCAGTGCCCGAAGTGTTCCACTGCTTGCAGCTGGTCACACAGGCATGGCAGCCCACGCAGACATTGAGGTCGATGACCAACGCGAGCTGGGTCATTTGCGATCTCCCCGGCCGGCAAACCAGGCTTGCCAGCGTGGTAACACGGCCTGAACGCCCGGCGCTGCCGGTACCGCCTTGAACTGCGGCCAGGTTTGCTGCGGCTCGTCTTCCCCGGCCTTGTAGATGCGCACCCTCACGTCGTACCACGCTGCCTGGCCGGTGATGGGATCCGAGTTCGAAAGATGGGCGCCAGCGCCAGACGCCGGCAGTTCCTCGGAAATCAGGTGATTGAGCAGGAAGCCCCGCTGGGATTCGTTGGCGTCCGGCGTCAGGTTCCAAGCACCGGCGGCCTTGCCGATGGCGTTCCAGGTCCAGACGGTGCCGGGCTCTACGGCTTCCGAGTAGCGGCACATGCAACGCACCTTGCCCCACTGCGACTCCACCCACATCCATCCGCCATCGGCAATACCCTCATTGCTGGCGGTTTTGGGATTGACGAACAGGTAGTTGTGCGTGTGAATCTGGCGCAACCAGGCGTTTTGCGAGTCCCAGGAGTGGTACATCGCCATCGGGCGCTGGGTGATGGCGTTGAGCGGATACCGGACGGTGTCGGTGGCCTGCTCTTCGAGCGGGACATAGTAGAACGGCAGGGGGTCGAAGTAGGTTTCTACGCGCTTGCGCAGCGGGTCCGGTGGTTGCTTGCCCGGTCGCTTGCCCTGGGCAGCACGACGGAAGCCCTGCAGGAATTCCGAGTAGATGTGGATGACGATGGGATCGTTGTCACGCCGTATGCCCACCTTTTGCGCCCATTCCATGTAGCCGCGATTCCAGTTACGCATGTACTGGTGTTCCGGGGGCATTTCGTAGTGGAAGACGCAGTTGTTCTTTTCGTACATCTCCCACTGCTTGGGGTTCGGCTCGCCGCGCATCGATTTTTCCCCGCCTTTGCCGCGCCATCCGGCGAGAAAGCCGATGCCTGATCCCGGGGCGGTCTCGTAGTTGACGATGAAGTCGGTGTAACCCTTGAACTTTCGTGTGCCGTCAGGCAGGGTGAAGGCCGGCAGTTTGAGGCGACCGGCCAGTTCCACCAGGACTTCCTGGAACGGCTTGCACTGGCCCTTCGGGGCCACCACCGGGATGCGCACGGAATCCACGGGCCCGTCGAACTCTGAAATCGGGCGGTCCAGCATCGACATGCAGTCGTGGCGCTCCAGATAGGTGGTGTCGGGCAGGATCAGGTCGGCAAACGCCGTCATCTCGGACTGGAACGCGTCGCAGACGACCAGGAACGGGATTTTGTACTCGCCGCTGTGCTCACCGTCCCCATGCTTTTCGTTCAGCATCCTGCGCACTTCGGAGGTGTTCATGGTGGAGTTCCACGCCATGTTCGCCATGAAGATCAGCAGGGTGTCGATGCGGTAGGGGTCACCACGCCAGGCGTTGGTGATGACGTTGTGCATCAGGCCGTGAGCGGACAGTGGGTGCTCCCAGGAGAAGCCCTTGTCGATGCGCACCGGCTGCCCCTGATCATCGACAAAGAGATCGTCGGGACTCTCGGGCCAGCCCAGCGGGGCGCCGTCGAGGGGCGTATCGGGCTTCACGGCCTGCGGCCCCTTGGGCGGACGGGCGTTGGGCGGCACCGCACGAGGGTAGGGCGCCTTGTGGCGGAATCCGCCAGGTCGGTCGATGGTGCCCAGCAACGACATCAGGATGGACAGCGAGCGGATCGTCTGAAAGCCGTTGGAGTGCGCTGCCAGGCCGCGCATGGCGTGAAAGGCGACAGGGTTCCCCGTGATCGAATCGTGGCGCTTGCCCCAGCTGTCTGTCCAGGTGATGGGCAGTTCGATCTTCTGGTCCCGTGCCGTGATGCCCATCTCATGGGCAAGGCGCCGGATGGTGGTCGCAGGAATACCGGTGATGCCTTCAGCCCACTCTGGGGTATACGGTTTGACGCGATCTTCGAGCAGCTGGAACGCTGGCACGGCAGCGGTGCCATCGGGCAGCTTGAAGCGACCCAGCAAGGCCGGGTCAGCCCCGTCGGCATGGTCGGCGACGCCTTGCTCAGTGAGTCGGTCCCACCAACGAAAGTTGGCCGGGCGCAGAGGGTTCACGATATCGCCCTCGGGATTGCGCAGGAACATGCCGAAGTCGTCACTGCCGGTATCCTGGTTCACCAACTGACCGGCGTTGGTGTAACGCGCCAGAAACTCGCGGTCATAAAGGCCCAGCCGGATGAGTTCGTGGATCAAGGCCAGCAGGAGGGCGCCGTCGGTTCCGGGTTTGATGGGCACCCACTCATCGGCAATCGCCGAGTAGCCGGTGCGTACCGGGTTGATCGAGACAAATCGTCCGCCGTTGCGTTTGAATTTGCTGAGGGCCGCCTTCATCGGGTTGGAATGATGGTCTTCTGCGGTGCCGATCATCACAAACAGCTTGGCGCGTTCCAGGTCGGGGCCGCCAAACTCCCAGAACGAGCCGCCGATGGTGTAGATCATTCCGGCGGCCATGTTGACCGAGCAGAAGCCGCCGTGCGCCGCATAGTTGGGCGTGCCGAACTGACGGGCGAACAGCCCGGTCAAGGCCTGCATCTGGTCGCGCCCGGTAAATAAAGCGAACTTTTTCGGGTCGGTGGACCGGATCTTCCTGAGCCGCTCCTCGAGCATCGAGAAGGCCGCTTCCCACTCGATTTCGTCGAACTGTCCCTCGCCCCGATCACTGCCGGGTCTGCGCAGCAGCGGCTTGGTCAGCCGGGCCGGGGAGTACTGCTTCATGATGCCGGAGGAGCCCTTGGCGCAGATGACGCCCTGGTTCAGCGGGTGATCCGGATTGCCCTCGATGTAGCGAACTTCGCCGTTACGCAAATGCACCCGGATGCCGCACCGGCAGGCGCACATGTAGCAGGTTGTGTTGCGTGTCTCGGTGATGGCCCCGGGCAGTGGCGCGGCGGTGGGATCATGAAGCGGTGTGACAGACATGCAATGGGCGCTTTTCTCGCTGACGGAACAACAAAAGGAAAGGGAAAAAGTCCGTGACAGGAATGCCAAGACCTCAGTAGCGAAGTGACCCTATTAAAGACAAGGGGATGTCGTGCCGTCTATAGCCGCTGCGGGTAATCCGGGGTTACCCAAATGGGTAGCGCGGCCATTTTGGGCGCTAAAGTCAGGATTTCAGAAAAAAGAGGGCACCTGACAGGCCGATTTTCGGCCTGCTTCGGGTTTTCACGATAAATCAGTGGTGGGTAATGGATTAGCATGGCACGCTCGTTGCATGGACATGAAAAAGAACCCTTCTCACATTGCGCCCTCAAACCCCGCGACCCCGATGGACGCAGGGAATGTGGTGGCCGACTTGTCGGCGGAGTTGGCAGGCGGCAGCGATCTCGAGCAGTTGCTGGAACGATTTCTCGTTTCCATCATTGCCCTGGCAGGTGCGCAGGCCGGGGCAGTCCGCGTCCTCACCGATGACGGAAAGCACATGCGTCTGGTGGGGCAACTCGGCCTGCCACCGAACGTGCTGATGAACGAGCGCCTGGTGGAACGCAACTGCGGCATGTGTGGCATTGCCGTGAGCAAAGACGTTCTGGGCTGGGTGGACGATGTCCGCTCCTGTGCCCGCCACGGGTCGGACGCCTATTTCGGACTGCAGTGCCATCGCGTGCTCGCGATCTCGATGCCTCACGGCGACGAGGTGCTGGGGATCTACAACCTGTTTTTTGAATCTGACGCGACCATTCCGCCGCAGACCGAGGCGATACTGCGGTTGATCGGGCAATTGCTGGGCTTGACACTGCACAATGCAAGGATCGAGCGCGAGCGCTTGCGCCTGACGGTGATGAGAGAGCGTCAGGAAATGGTCAATGAAGTGCATGACGCCCTCGCCCAGACGCTGGCCTACGTGAAAATGCGCCTTCCCCTGCTCAACGATGCGATGCTGGCGCACGACGACCCGCTTTCGATCAAGTATTTCTCGGATGTCAAGAAGGCCGTGGGCGAGGTGCATCACAACCTGCGCGAAGTCATGACCTATTTCCGCACGCGAATGGATCCGCTCGGCCTGCTTCATGCGCTGCACGGCATCGGAGAGGGTTTTTTTGACCGTACCGGCATTGAACTGGAAATCCGGAATTCGGCGCAAAATCTGAACCTGACAGATGAGCAGGAGGTTCAGGTGTTTCACATCGTTCAGGAAGCGCTTGCCAATATCGCAAAACACTCCATGGCCCGCCGGGCCTTCGTGACAATTGACAAGAATTCCCAACGGGTGGAGTTCCTGATCGAAGACGACGGACTGGGCATGACGGAGCCTTTCGTTTCGACGATTGTCACCGCCGCCACGGGGCTGGGCGCTTCAAGGCACTTTGGCCTGGAGATCATGCGGGGCCGAGCCCTGCGGCTGGGCGGCAGCATCGAGGTGGGGAGAAACGAAGGCGGCGGCACCCGGGTGCGACTGGTGGTTCCGGTGAGATCCTTGGCGGTGGAGGTTCACGCATGACGGAACGCACCCGTGTGATGCTGGTCGATGACCATGCGCTGTGTCGCAGTGGCCTGACCGAGTTGCTGGAACACCGCGGTGACATGACCGTCGTGATGGCTACCGGTGATCCGGCGCAGGTCGTGCCGATGCTGCGCGAGCATCAACCGGACCTGATGGTTCTGGACTTGCGCCTGGCGACGACGGACGGCTTGAGTGTGCTTCGAATGATCCGTTCGGAAGGCTGCGAAACCCCGGTTGTCATTTTGACCATGAGTGA
The DNA here is from genome assembly GCA_011391595.1 of Hydrogenophaga sp. Taxonomy (GTDB): domain Bacteria; phylum Pseudomonadota; class Gammaproteobacteria; order Burkholderiales; family Burkholderiaceae_C; genus JAABQG01. The sequence continues at coordinate 62,667 of JAABQG010000011.1, read as the reverse complement.
CAGCGAGGACGATCTGGCGGCGGCCCTGCGCGCTGGTGTTCGTGGCTATCTTCTCAAGGACATGGAGCCGGAGGAGGTGATTGACGCCATTGGCAGGGCGGCACGCGGTGAGATGGTCGTGGCATCGGCCATGACGCTGAAACTCGCGCAGATCCTGCAGTCCGGACCCAAAGTGTCGGTCATGGGGGACCTCGTGGCATCGCTTACCGAGCGGGAGCGCGAGGTACTGGACCATGTCGCGCGAGGGCAGAGCAACAAGGTCATTGCGCAGGCGCTGGACATCAGTCACAACACGGTCAAGCTGCACGTGCGACACATCATGGACAAGCTCAACTTGCGCTCGCGGGTCGAGGCGGCCGTCTTTGCCTACGAGTACCGTCACTCCCCCGACGGCACCAAGGCTGCCGATGCGTCGGCGCACAAAGCTCGAAGCTGATCCGTTCTTGCAGTGGACCGATCAGGTCGTCGTTTCCTGGGTTGCTGGCGTGAACCACGCCAGTGAATCATGCAGCTTGACGACCTCGCCGATGATCGTGAGGCACGGCGACTTCAGGCCCGCCTTCACAACCGTTTCAGGAATGTCGGCAAGTGTCCCGGTCACGACTCTCTGTGTGGAGATGCTGCCATCCTGCACCACGGCGACGGGGAGGGTAGGTGGAGCGCCATGCTGTATCAGCTGGCGGCATATTTCCGGAAGTCCTCCGAGGCCCATGTAGATGACCACGGTCTGGCAGGGTCTGACCAGGCTGTGCCAGTCCAGATCGGCGGTGCCGTCCTTCAGGTGCCCTGTCACAAACAGGCAGCTCTGTGCGTAGTCGCGGTGTGTCAAGGGAATTCCGGCGTAGCTGGACACGCCGGATGCCGCCGTCACGCCGGGGACGACCTCAAAGGCAACACCTCGTGCGGCCAAGGCCTGCAATTCCTCGCCACCGCGTCCGAAGATAAACGGGTCGCCGCCTTTGAGGCGTACCACCTGCTTGCCTTCACTGGCCAGTTTGACCAGCAGTCCGTTGATCTGTTCCTGCCGCATGGTGTGCTCGTTTCGGCGCTTGCCAGCGTAGATCCGCTCTGCCGACGGGGTGACGAAATCCAGTACAGCGCTGGAAACCAGATGGTCATAGACAATCACGTCGGCCTGCTGTAGCAGCCGTACGGCGCGCAACGTCAACAGCTCAGGGTCACCTGGGCCAGCCCCGACCAGATAGACGCGCCCGGCAGACCCGGCCGCTGGTTTGATTTCGGCCATCAATGGGTGCGCCCCTTGCTGGCGCAGCCGCCCGTGGCGCAGGCACCGCTGCCGCAGGCGCCGCTTGGTGCCGGCTCGGGCTCGACCTCGTTCTGGAAATCCCGGGCATCGATGAAGATGAAATTGAATTCGCCCGGGTTCAACTCGACGTAGTCCAGCACGGTGTCCGCCAGCAGCACCTGCGACTCGCCGGCAATCACGACCGCGACTCCCTTCAGGTCGAGCTTCATGTCCTCTTCGGTAGGGTCGTCGAAGCCCATGCCGTATTGCTTCGAGCCGTCCGGATCAATCTTTGCTGCGATACGCAGGGCCATCTCCTGGGCCCCGCTGCTCGCTGCCGCTTGCTGGATCTGTTGCGCTGCACTGGTGGTCAATGTAAACATACGATGCTCCTGATCTGTTGAGGGCCGTGAGGTCTCACCTTGAATCGGTGAGTCTTGTCGCGGAATTTTCTAATGTTCGCCCTTGGTCTTCAAGAGTCCTGCCAGGCGGTTGCCTTGCTTCTGGGGGCCACCGATGGGGAAAAGTTCATGAAGGTAGTGATTGTTGCCGTGCTTCGGCCCCCAAGCCTTGGCAAAGTGCCAGATCATCGCGCGCACTTGCGCCTGCACCCGGTGCTCATCGTAGTAAGCGCGAAGGAAACGGATGACCTGCCAATGCTCATCGGTCAGCACCAGGCCTTCCGCTTGCGCCTCTGCCCGTGCGAAGTCCTCGGACCAGTCGTCCAGGTTTTTCAGGTAGCCCTCGACGTCGGTGGCAATGGGCTGGCCATTGACTTCGACCGTCCGCATGTTGGCCTGGGTCCGCCGTTTCGAAGAAACACTTTTTGAACGGACAAAGGTCACGAACCGGGCCGCCCAGTCCGACCCCGCTCCGCTACGCAGATGGGCATAGGAGGCGAGCACGTTGTGGTGCACGATGCCGTCGTGCTCACCATCCACACCATGACCCCGAACAACTCTGTAGGCAAATTTCTGGTCCGGTGCGAGATTTTCAAGGCTGGAGTAGTGAAATTCGTGCCCGCGCAGCGGCTGCGAGTCAATGCCCGTACCGGGGGACCACGGCGCATCCGCCGTGGTCTGAAGCTCAACGTAGCCGCGGCCCACCGGCCGCTCGTGCATCACGACGTCCGCCGGCAGTGCGCCAGCCATCTGATAGACCTGTCCCTTCCACTGCAGGGTGCGGGCCAGGTACATCAGGCCGCCACACTCGGCATAAACCGGCAGGCCCGCATCGATGGCTGCACGGATGCCCTGACGCAGTGCCGCGTTGGCCTGCAGTTGCGCCATGAAAATTTCGGGGAAACCACCGCCGATGAACAAGCCGTCCACTTTGGGCAGGCACGTGTCGTGCAAGGTGTTGAACGGGATGATCTCGGCACCCGCTGCTTCCAGGGCGAGGAGATCGTCAGGGTAATAAAAACCAAACGCCGGATCGCGTGCCAGGCCGATGCGAACCCGTGACTGCAACGCGGGCTTGACGACCTCCGCCTCTGCCGGTGGCTCATTGCGCGCTGGCGCCAACAGGGGGGAAGTGTTTCCGGCGAGCTTCAACACTTGTGGCAAATCGACTTGCGCGGCGACCATCTCTCCCATGGCGCGCACGCGCTGCTCGGCATCGTCCAGTTCGTGGTTTGGCATCAGGCCCAGGTGGCGTTCCGCGATGGCGAGCCTGGGGTCATGACCGATGGCACCCAGCACCTTCACGTCGGTGTAGTGCTCGATCACGGCACGCAGCTTGGATTCGTGCCGCGCGCCACCCAGTTGGTTCAGGATAACCCCGGCAATGAGGATACCTGTATCGAATGCCTGGTAGCCCAGGATGAGCGGCGCGATGCCGCGCGTCATGCCGCGCGCGTCGAGCACTAGCACGACCGGCAGGCCCAGCAGCTTTGCCAAGGCGGCGTTGCTGTTGCTGCCGTCCAGTGCCAAACCGTCGTACAGGCCTTTGTTGCCTTCGACAATGCAGATGTCAGCTTGGGCGGCGTGATGCCGGAAGCAGCCGGTGATCTGCCCGGCCGTCATCAGGAACGGATCAAGGTTGAAGCAGTCGCGCCGGCTGGCCGCGCTCAGCCACATCGGGTCAATGTAGTCGGGTCCTTTCTTGAAGGGCTGCACGGCCATCCCCTGGGCCGTAAGCGCAGCGCACAAGCCGACCGTGACGGTGGTCTTTCCCGAGGATTTGTGCGCGGCCGAAACCAGAAAACCCGACATCTCGGCCTGGACTCAGACCGCCACAGCGGCGCGTTGAGTACTCTGCTTTTCGGCGCCGTCCAGACGTGCCGGCAGGAAACCCAGGAATTTCATTGCCAGCATGACGATCAGGCCCGCAATGGCGATGCCACTGAAGCCCAGCAGCCACTCTGGCAGGGTGGGCGTATAGGAGTTCACAACACCATCAAAGAAACTGCTGCTCACCTGCCGGCCGGGGAAGATCACCAGCGGGAAGGCCTGGCCGCCGACGATGGTGACCCACATCTGGGCAAATCCGCCGCCCACAACCAGCAAGGTGGCCGCCACGATACGGCCGCGCAACTCGCCAATGCGCGGGTGCATCAGCAGGATCATGGGAACGATTCCGCCGAGCACCACCTGACCCAGCCAGAACAGTGCGGTGTGCACGCCACCCTCGAGCAAGATGAAGCGCTCGAAATCATGGTGCTTGGTGAAATAAAGGTTGGTCAGGTGAAAGACCAGCACGAAATAAAGCCCCGCCGCGACGAAGATGACCTGCAGCCGTGCAAAACGCGCCAGAAGGCCGGCATCCAGTGGGCGCTCGCTTGCGTTGAAGGCCAGCATGAGCACCAGCAGGAAGACGGCCAGGCCATAGCTGAGCGACAACGCGATGAACAGGGGGGCAAACAAGGCGGAATCAAACGCCTGCCGCGCGACAAGGAAGCCAAAAATCGAGCCCGTGCCGGTGGTAAGCGCCATGCGCCAGACAAAGGCGAAAAGACCCGCCATTGGTGTAAAGCGTTGCGCGCTGCGTTCCATCATGGTCCACAGGTAAGCGATCACAAAACCCATGAATCCGGAGTACAGGAAGATGTTCAGGGCAAAGATCGACTTGAAATTGAAGTGCGTCATGGCCACGATCAGGCGGTCGGGCCGACCCAAATCGAGCATCAGCACGGTCAGGCCGCCGAGCAGCAGCGCAATCGCCAGCAGTCCGGACAAAGGCGCCAGCGGCTTGAACTCGGTCTTGCCGAAAACCGAGGCCATCGAGGCCACGTTCAGCGCGCCCGAAGCCGCGACAACCAGAAACACGGCAAACACATGTGGCAAGCCCCAGACGATCTGGTTGTTCATGCCTGTAACGATATGGCCGTTGTGCTCGATGTACCAGACTGCCCCCATGCCGATTGCGGTGACCAGCGCCAGCACTCCCAGCAAAAGGTAGTAGCCACGACTCGTACCGTCCAGTTCACGCAGGGTGATTTTCATGGGTCATGCCTTCCTGCATCAAATGCCGCTGTAACGCACGCCGGTGTTCAGATTGAGGTCTTCACGAATCTGGCGCGAGGGATAACTGGCCAGGCGTCTGGAAATTTCGCTGTTCGGGTCGTTCAGATCGCCGAAAAGAATCGCGCCGTGGCCGGCGTCCGAGCAAGCGCTCACGCAGGCGGGCATCTCGCCTTTGTCCACCTTGTGGACGCAGAGCGTGCAGCTTTCTACCGTGCCCATGCCCCGGGGGACGTCGGCCTTCTGGTTGCTCAGCGGTTGATGGACGAACGAGCGTGCCTTGTACGGGCAGGCCATGACGCAGTACCGGCAGCCAATGCAGATGTGCTTGTCGACCAGCACGATGCCGTCGGCTCGCTTGAACGAGGCGCCTGTGGGGCAGACATCGACACAGGGTGGCTCGGCGCAGTGCTGGCACATCATGGGAAGGGACTGGGTCTTTCCCGTGCGAACCTCCTTGATTTCTATCTTGCGAATCCATTGGGAGTCCGTCGCTCGGGTCTCCCCCGAAAGACCATTTTCCGTGTTGCAGGCGGTGACGCAGTCGGTGCAGCCACTGGCACATTTTCCACTGTCGATCAGCATGCCCCAGCGGACCTTGCTGCTGGCGCCCCGGCTTGGCGCGGTGTCCGCAGTTGCCGCCTGCGCGATCTCGATCAGACGCACGCCGGGCGCGATCATGACACCCGCAAGACCGGCTGCGGCGACGCTCAGGAAACCGCGCCGTCCCGACGTCGACTTCGGTGGCTGGATGGAGGGGGACTTGGTGTCCTGCGTCATGGCTTGACCTGTTTCTGCAGCGCCACCCCTTGCACCTGAGGTGCAGCGGCGGTTTGAGCAGGCTTTTCCTGGGGTGACGGGGAATGGGCGGCGGTTCGTGCTGGCTTGCTGGAATGGCACTCAAAGCAGTCAATCTTGACAGCGGCGTAGACATGGCAACTCTGGCAGAAGTTGGTGCTTGCCGTTGCCACGCTGCCGGTCGTCTGGCTGGCATGGCAGCCGATGCACCCATTCAGGCTGTACTTTGCGCCTCGAATGCCGCCATGCACAGTGTCGTCGCGCTGGTGCTTGAGCAGTTCCATGTGATTGCGTCGCATGAAGACAGGATCTTGGACGCACTTGTCGCCACGCGCGCTCTCGATGATCGGCTGAGGTACTCGTCCCGCTGCGACCTGGGGCCCTGCCCCGCTGGCGCTGGCGGTAAGGGCGGTCGCCATCAACAGGCCCATCGCGGCAGCCCGGCAACCCGACCTGAAGGAAAAGCCAGCCAAGGGGCGCATGAAGTCAGTCCCCCAGCCCCATCTGGATGTAGCCAGTAGGGCACACGTCCGCGCAGATGTGACAGCCGATGCACTTGCTGTAGTCAGTATCCACATAGCGTCCGATCGTCGACTTGGACTTCGGCACCTTGAACACAGCGACCTGAGGGCAATAGACCACACAGTTGTCACACTCAAAGCACTGTCCGCAACTCATGCAGCGCTTGGCCTCGGCCACGGCCTGGGCTTCCAGCAATGGCTGCAGCCGCTCCTCGAAGTTGTTCAGCGCCTGCTCGGAGGTCAGCGACACGATGCCTCGCCGGTTGCGCGGGACAAAGGGAAAATGGCCCAGGAAAAGTTCCTTGTGCGAAATCACGTAGCGGTCCGAGCGGTTGTCGAAGTTGTGAATCGCCGCGGTGCTTTTGTCGGTTCCGCGGATCGGTTCATGCACTTCGCTGAATGCCAAGCCTTTCTCGATCATCTTGCGCTTCAGGTCAAAGGTGTGGACGTCAATCTTGGGGCGCTTCTCCAGCGCTTCGCTTTGCAGAAAACGATCAATACCATCAGCGGCAATCGCTCCGTGTCCAATCGCCGTGGTCAAAAGATGCGGGCGCACCACGTCACCGCCGACAAAGAAGCCGGGCTGCCCCTGCACCTGGTAATTCTTGTCGCTGTTGATGGCGCCCTTGCCGTTGTTGAACTCGTCCAAACCGGTGAAATCGACCGCCTGGCCAATGGCCGAGACGATCAGGTCGGCCGGGATGTCTTCTTCCGTGCCTTCGATGTTCTTGATATCAAGCCGTCCGCCGACGATTTTCGCTTCGCAGCGCACAATCCGCAGTGCAATCGCGCGACCGTCTTCGCTACGGATCACTGCGAGCGGCGCCATGCCGCCGCGAATAGTGATGCCTTCGGACAAGGCGTGTTCCACCTCGTGCCGGGTGGCCTGCATCTTGTCCACGTCAAAGATGGTGGTCAGCGTGACTTCCGCACCCTGGCGGACTGAAGCCTCGGCAACATCGTGCGCCACATGACCGGTAATGGCGTGCTCCGGGCGATCGGACTCATGGATCTTGTCGATGTGACCCAGACGGCGGGCCACGGTCGCTACGTCAATGGACGTGTCGCCACCGCCAACCACCACGACGCGCTTGCCCACATGGCGCAAGCGACCGTCGTTGAAAGCCTTCAGGAAGGACGTTGCGGTGACGCAATTAGGAGCCTCAGACCCTTCTACCGGAAGTGCCCGACCGGCTTGCGCGCCGAGCCCCAGGAAAACGGCATCAAATTCAGCGCGGATCTGCGTCATGCTGATGTCGGTTCCGATGCGGCAGTTCAGTCGGGTCTTTATGCCGAGGTCCAGAATGCGCTGGATCTCGGCATCAAGGATGTCGCGCGGCGTGCGAAAGCCAGGGATGCCGTATCGCATCATGCCGCCAAGCTCCGCGCGCTCGTCAAAAAGCGTCACGTCATGGCCTTTGAGCGCGAGCTGGTACGCAGTGGACAGGCCGGCCGGTCCGCCACCGATCACGGCGACCGTCTTGCCGGTTTGCACCGTCGGCTTTGGGAAGGCGAGCTGGTTCTTGATGGCGTAGTCACCGAGGAAGTGTTCTACTGAGTTGATGCCAACGAAGTCTTCCACCTGGTTGCGGTTGCAGCCTGATTCGCATGGCGCTGGACAGACCCGGCCCATGACCGAGGGGAACGGGTTGGCTTCGGTCAGGCGACGAAACGCGTACTCCTGCCAAGCCATACCGGTGGGAGGCTTCTCGATTCCGCGAACGATGTTGAGGTAGCCTCGGATGTCTTCCCCGGCCGGGCAGCTCCCCTGGCAGGGTGGTGTACTTTGAATATAGGTCGGACACTTGTGCGAGTGCCCGGCATCAAAGATGTCCTTCTGGAATGAGCGCACCTTGTTGTCGCCGTCTTTGTAACGCCGAAAATTGAGGGGCTTCGCGGTGGCGCTTTCGATGGGGGTGGACATATCGGAGTCTCCTGATGTATGAATTTGCAGCGCTGGGTTGGGCTACTTGTCGCCGAGACGGATGGCCTTGCTGACCAGCTGGTGCACACCGCCGACCATGCTCATGTTGAAGCCGTAATACGGCAAAACTTTCGTGAACTGGGCCTTGCAGATGGCGCAAATGGTGGCCATGAAGTTGACGCCATGGTCGTCCACCACGTTCTTCAAGGCTTCCATGCGTGGCAAGGCGCCCTTGACGCGCAGCTCCATCAGGTCGTCGGTCAGCAGGCCGCCCCCACCGCCGCAGCAAAAGGTGCCTTCATGGATCGTCTGCGGCGCCATGTCATGGAAATGGTTGGCAACCGAGGTAATGATCCTGCGGGGAATCACGAACTGCCCACCGGGCATGTTGCCCATTCGGGAGGCACGTGCCACGTTGCAGGAATCGTGGAATGTGATGATCCGGTCGTCGTTGGCGCCTTTGTCGAAGCTGAGGGCGCCACGCTGGATCAGGTCATCGGTCACTTCGCAGATGTGCTGCGGTACCGGGTAGCGTGGATCAAGGTAGTCAAACGGGCCGATCAGTGTGTTCCAAAAGCTGTAGGCCACACGCCAGGCATGGCCACATTCGCCGACAACGATACGTTTGACGCCCAGTTCCAGCGCCGCTTCGCGCACCCGCATCGATATGTTGCGCATCTGCTCGTAGTTGCCAATGAACATCCCAAAATTGCCAGCCTCCGACGCATGCGAACTTAGCGTCCAGCTGATACCGGCTGCGTGGAATACTTTGGCGTAGCCAATCAGGCTTTCGACGTGGGGCTCGGAAAAAAAGTCGGCCGACGGCGTAATAAGCAGTACTTCGGCGCCCTTGACGTTGAGCGGGAACTTGATGTCCAGGCCGGTGTCGTCCTTGGTGTCTTCTTCAAGGCCTTCGAGTGTGTTTTCCAGCGCCGGACCGGGTATGCCCAGGTTGTTGCCGATACGGTGCACCTTGCCGATGATCTCGTTCGAGTACTTCTGACCCATGCCGACGGAGGCCATGATCTCGCGCGCGGCCATGGTGACCTCGGCGGTGTCAATGCCGTAGGGGCAGAAGACGGAGCACCGGCGGCATTCGGAGCACTGGTTGAAATAGCTGTACCACTCATCCAGTACTTCGCGGGTCAGGTCAGCCGCGCCCACCAATCTGGGGAAATGCTTGCCTGCAAAGGTGAAGTAACGGCGGTAGACCTTGCGCATCAGATCCTGGCGTGCCACCGGCATGTTCTTCGGGTCGCCGGTGCCCAGGAAGTAGTGGCATTTGTCGGAGCAGGCGCCGCAGTGCACGCAAGCGTCCATGTAGACCTGGAGCGAGCGGTATTTGCCCAGCAGTTCACCCATCTTGGCAATGGCCTTGTCCTGCCAGTCATCCACCAGCTCCCCGGGAAAGCCGAGCGCCGTCTGAATCGGCGCATTCGCCACAAAGGGCTTAAGGTGCGACATGGCCCCGACCTGCACCAGGGGGATGACCGGATAGCTCTTGAGCTTGGGGGTGTCAAACGCGGCTGTGGCCATGATAGGTGCGGTTGCTCAGGGACGCTTGTCCAGTGCGGCGGCCCAGGCCGAGACATGACGAACTTCCCGGGCGTTGTCAGCCTGGTTGCGGGTCGGGCTGAAAAACAGACCTGGTGCGTGGAGCAATTTGCTGATGGGGAAGACGATCATCAACCCGGCAACGAGCGCCAGATGAACCAGCAGGACCGGATCGGCGGGCACTGGCTGCCAGTCAAAGCGCATCAGGCCGAGCATGAAAACCTTCACGGCCACGATGTCGGTGTGTGCCACGAAACGCATCGCCAAGCCGGTCAGCCCGATCGCAATCAGCAGCGCCAACATCAGGTGATCCGACGGAGTGGAGATGTAGCGCACGCGGTCAACCAGCCAGCGTCTTGCCCACAAACCTCCGAGGGCCGCAACCAGCGCAAAACCGGCATAGGTGCCGAACGGCTGGATCAGCACGACGGGCAGCCAGACAGGCTCCTGGAAATACCTCAGGTGGCGCAAAACCACCAGCAATAGTGCGAAATGGAACGTCCAGCCAAAGACCCAGGTCCATTTGCTGGACTTGAAGAGACTCTCAAAAAAAACCACTTCCCGGGCCATGCGCAAACCCACACCGGTGTTCGTTACCGGCGCCGGGGTCGTGGCAATCTTCAGCGGCGCCGGGGCCTTGGCATAGCTACGGATCTTCAGCACCAAGCCGATGGCGAACACGCCAGTGGCAAAGTAGAACAACACCGTATAGAAGATCGTCAGCAGCGTCATGGAAAGAGCCGGCAGTCTAGGAGCGCATCACGAACCGCGGGGCGTCGTACTCAGATACAGCCGGTCGGCTTCGGCAGACCGGCGATCTTGCAGGCCTGTTTGGCCGGGCCGTAGGGGAACAGGTCGTAGAGGTATTTGCTGTTGCCTTTTTCCTCGCCGAACTGCTTGCCAATGGCCTTCGTCAGCACCCGCACGGCGGGTGCGATCTGGTACTCGTTATAGTATTCACGCAGGAAGTTGATGACTTCCCAGTGGTTGTCGGTAAGCGGCACCTTTTCTTCTTCGGCCAAGTGTTCGGCTGCTTCTTTGGTCCAATCGGCCAAGTTGAGAAGGTAGCCCTCTTCGTCCGTTTCGTAGTTCTTGCCGTTGATTTCGAAGCTCATATTTTTCTCCAGATAAAAAAGTTATAGCGGACAGTGTTGGTTTCACAACCACGAATGTGAGGTGCTGTATTCCACGGTCAGATCGACAAAACCAGCATAGTCGACCAGCGTCACGCCGTCGATCAGCTTGCCGGTCACTCCGCGGGCGTCCATGTCGGGCTGCAACGCATAGACCTTGAGGCTGGCGCAGGCTTGCCGAACACGGGCTTCAGCAGCGCTGCCAACGGTGGCGGCATAGATGCCATCCTCAATGAGAAGCAATGCGTGGCCGGGTTGCGCCATGCGCAGGCACGAGTCCAGGGTCGTGGTCTGGAAGGGTGATTTATTGACAATGTGCAACATGGAAATTCATTTTCTTCAAAAGCTCAGGATTACATCCTGTTGCGCCATGAGTTGCCCCATTTGCTGGGCATCCAGGACTTCCACGGGAACCAGCAGGTCTTTCTCGGTCAGGCCACGCTGCTCCAGCGAAGCCTGGTCCACATACAGCTTTTCAACGTCGTAGCCGTCCAGCGCGCGGTAGCTTGGCGAGAAGTTCTTGATGCCGATGCCTTTGGTCTGCTGTCCCTTGACCAACTCATAGACTCCGTCATCGATGAAGACCAGGCTCACGTCCTGATCGAAGGTGGCGGTGATCAGCACGACCTCCAGGCTCTCGAGCGCGTAGATCGTTCCGTAGGGTGCCTTGCGGTTCACAAACATGAATTTCTTCACGGTCGGGCCGCCTGGCGTGATAGCTTGCTGTTCACTCATTTGGGGTGTCTTCCCTGACTTCTGTTAATCGCCAAACGTGACAAGGCGATCTGTCTTGATGCCACTGTCCACCAACTGGCCCAGACCGGAGATCCGAAACCCCGGCGCCAGAACCTCCTCCTTGATGCCGCGGCGCAGGGCGGCCGCCACACAAACCACGAGGTCCACCTTGTGTTCGGCCGCGAGGGCTGACCAGCGGTTGACCACATGGCGATCGTCCTGTGGCGGTTCGGTGAGCCGGGTCGCGTTGTTGACGCCGTCGTGGTAGAAAAAAACGCGTTGAATCTCGTGGCCCTTGGCCAGTGCAGCGACCACAAACTGGTACGCGCTGTCTGATGCCTGATGCGTGTAAGGACCTTCGCTCACAAGTAAACCGAATTTCATGGTGCAGTCAATTCTGGTAGCAATCAAAACCGGATGTGCGTCGAGGCGTTCAGGCTGGAGCGTGAACCGCGCCAGTCGTCAATCAGGTACTTGGTGAAGGGCAGGTCGCACTTCTCGAAGAACTGTGGCCAGCCGATTCGCTCGATCCAGTCGGACACCCGCTCCCACGAACGTGCGTCCTCTTTGTAGGTGTAAAGGATCTTCTTGACCATGGCAGACACTTCCGGCCAGCGCGGCGGGTTGTTGGGCAAGCCTGAGGCGACCATCTTCATGAACGTGGGCTTTCCGCGTGCATTGGAGTTCTTTCCGCCGACCCAGATCGCCAGTTTGCTGTGCTCAGGATCGTTGATCTGCATCGGAGGGCACGGTGGGTAGCAGGCGCCACAGCACATGCACTTGGTCTCGTCGATTTCCAGCGAGGGCTTGCCATTGACCATGGCCGGGCGGATGGCGGCCACGGGGCAGCGTGCCACCACGGTTGGGCGCTCGCACATGTTGGCGACGAGATCGTGGTTGATCTTGGGCGGCTTGGTGTGCTGGATGACGATGGCAATGTCAGCCTGGCCGCCGCAGTTGATTTCGCAGCAGGAGGTTGACAGGTGCACCCGGTTGGGCATTTCTTCCTTGATGAACTCGGCGTGCAGGTCGTCCATCAGGGCTTTGACGGCGCCTGAGGCGTCGGTGCCCGGAATATCGCAATGCAGCCAGCCCTGGGTGTGCGCGATGGCGGACACCGAGTTGCCAGTTCCGCCCACGGGAAAACCGTTGCTGGTGAGTGCCTCGATAAGCGGCGCCACCCGACCCGCATCCGACACCATGTATTCGATGTTGCTGCGAATCGTGAAGCGTACATGGCCATCGGCATAGGTGTCAGCGATGTCGCACAACTTGCGGATGGTGTACAGGTCCATCTGGCGCTGCGTGCCGGCACGAACCGTCCAGATTTCGTCACCAGTGTGCGAAACGTGATGCAGAACGCCGGGTCTGGGCCGGTCGTGGTATTTCCAGTTGCCATAGTTTTTCAGCATCAGCGGGTGCAGGTACTGCTTGTTGTCCGGTACGCCGCTTTCAATGGGGGTGCGCATGGTTGCCATGTTTGTCTTCCTGTTTTCGTCGGAAACTTTGAACGAAATTCAAGCCGCTGCTTTGCGGGCGTTGATTTTGGCCACTTCGTCGTCCCAGCCATCAGTACGAACGTAGGGGTTCGTTCGCGGTGTGGAAACCATATTGGGATCAATTTCCAGACCGATGCCTTCGAGGAAGTTGATCAGGCCAATCCGCTCAATCATTTCGCCGGTCCGCTCATGCTCCAGTGCGTTTTCGGCAAAGAAGTCGATGGACTTCTGGGCAAGCTCGACCAGCGCCTCGTAGTCTTCATCGGTCTTCATCGGCATGAATGGCGTCACCACCGTGCCCATCAGGTCGCCGATCTTGAGGGTGCGCTTGCCACCCATCAGCACCGTTACACCCGTATCCGTCCCGGTGGCCAGCGCGCCGGTCATCACGTTGATGCAGTGCATGCATCGGACACAGTCGGCATTGTTAATCTCCAGCGACTGGGTGTCGTTGAGAGCCACGCTGCTGATCTTCGGTCCGGTGGAGACGTCCTTGGTCTCCTTGAGCATGATGGCTTTGGTCGGGCAGCGGCTCACCACGTCGTTCACGAGTTCGGTCATGCCATGCTTGACAAACCACTTGCGCGCCAGTTTTTCGTCGGTGCGGATGTTGTCTCGCCAGGTTCCGATCACGGCCATATCGGCGCGCTGGATCGAGTTCATGCAGTCGTTCGGGCAGCCCGAGAACTTGAACTTGAACTTGTAGGGCAGCGCCGGACGGTGCATGTCGTCCAGGAAGGTATTGACGACCTGGCGGTGCGCCCGGGCTTCGTCGAAGCACGATTGCTCGCAACGTGCCGCGCCGACGCAGGACATGGAGGTGCGTACGGCAGGACCAGCGCCACCCAGGTCAAAGCCCAGTTCGTTGAGTTCGTCAAACGCACCCTGTACGTTGGCGGTGCTGGCGCCCTGGAACATGATGTCGCCGGATTGGCCGTGGAAGGCAATCAGCCCGGAGCCATGCTTTTCCCAGATGTCACACATCTTGCGAAGAACGTCGGTGTTGTAGTGCATGCCGGCAGGGGGCTGCACCCGAAGGGTGTGGAATTCCTTTGAGGCCGGAAACATCTCGGCCACCTCGGAGAAACGCGGGATCACCCCGCCACCGTAGCCGAAGACTCCGACCGTGCCACCCTTCCAGTAGCCCTTGCGGGTCTTGTAGGAGTGCTCGAGCTGACCCATCAGGTCGGTCATGTAGTCGTTGTCCTTCGCCAGCCGCTTCAGGCCAGTGACGAAACTGGGCCACGGACCGCTTTCCAATTGGTCAAGCATCGGGGTATCGTGCTGTTTTTTGCTCATGAAGTGTCTCCTGTCAGAAGGCAACCCGGGGCGGGTCGATCGGTGAATGGTCTTGCTGACGCCCGCTTCTTCCAGCAGGTGTACTGTCAACACTGGAGCGGATATTACGGTTGGGCTGGTGTGCTGCGCTATCACCCTCGTTGAGTATCGAGTGCTACCCATTGGGGCTATATCACCCCACCCGACCCGGTTATAGACGGCGTGCCCCGCGATTGCGCTAAATAGCGACTTGAAAGGCCGCGCTCGGCAGGCAGGGAGGGTTTTGCGACCCTGGCGCTGACGGATGTGTGGCAATGAAACAGGCAGACTGAATGACGACCATTACACCGATCGAAAAGATGACCAGCCCCTTGGGACGCCAGGTCATCGAATTGCAGCAACTCGACCATGCCGGTGGCGGCATGAGCCTGTTGCGTACGCGCATTCGGGAGGGCAGTCGCTTCACGGTGTTCGAAATTGACCCTCAAACCGCGCTGCAATGGGGCGAGGCCCTGGTGCACTGGGCCCGAGCCCAGCCCACGACGGCAATTCAGGTGGAGGGTCCGGCGTGACTGCGCGGATGGCTGTCGACGATTTGGCCACCGACGCAGTGTTCCCGCTGGAAGGACAGGCCTTGCCGCGCGAGCATGCGCAGGCCTTGCAGCAGGCCTTGTGCGCGATATTGCCTTGGCTGGATTCAGACCCCGTGGCTGGCATCCATCCCGTCAAGCTGGTGCCGGGCAGCGCTGTGCCGGCCCTGCTATCAAGGCGGGCGCGTCTGTTGCTTCGCGTCGCGTCGCGGCGGATGGGTGAACTGGTGGCGCTGGCCGGGCTTGAACTCCAAGTAGCGGGGCATAGCCTGCGCCTGGGGGTGCCGCACCGGCACGACCTGCAGCCCCACAGCACTCTGTACGCCTACAGGGTGGCTGCAGACAGTGCCGATGAGGTCACGTTCATGGCCGCTGTGGCTGCCGAACTGGCACAAATGGCCATTGGGGGTGAGCGCGTTTGCGGCAAACACCAGGCGATGGTGGTCGATGGACGCGCGCTGGACACTTTCAGCCTGATGCTGCATGCGTTGCCTCCGGAGCAGTCCCTGCGCTTGCAGGAGCGCGGTTTGCGATCCCACCGTCTGATGGGATGCGGGATATTCGTGCCTCACAAGTCGGCTGCGGCTGTGGGCGCATAGTTTTTTTGACAACGGAAATGGAGAACGGGCGATGATGTACAACATTAATGGCGTGGATCTTGAAGCAGATGAGCAGGGTTACCTGTTGGAGCCGGTTTTCGATGATGAGGCGGTGCGCGTCATCGCGGCAACAGAGCAGATCACGCTGACCGATGCGCACTGGGAGGTCATCAACTACCTGCGCGATCAATACCGTGAACACGGTCACACCCCGAATTTTCGCGCCATGCTCAAGGGTATGGCAGAAATCCGCCCTGAAGTGGACAGCAAGTACCTTTACGACCTGTTTCCAATCGGGCCTGCCAAGCAGGGGCCAAAGGTGGCCGCGCTGCCCCAGCCACTTGGCAAGGGCGGCTATTAAATGCCTTGCACGCAGCGGCAAGGCGCTGGCCTGACATGGCCAAGTTGAGAATCAAGAGCGACTGGTTCCAGACTGGGACCGCCAAAACCCCTGAGCAGATGGCGAGCGCGATGGCCTTTATTGCCTGGAGGGTGGCGCAAAACACGCTGAAGCAGATGCGTTCCGCGCGTTTCGACATCGAGGTGGGGCCCCAGTATTTCGCTTTCACGCGCGAGGTGCTGGTGTTCCTGACGCAGGTGCTCGACCGTATGGCCTACGAGCGCATGGCGCCCGAAGGCCGGGCCGAGTTCATCACGGCGCTGGTACGCCGGGTCGCGGAGGTGCTGCAGGAAAATGAAGACAGCCTGCTGGGTGTGCCGACCGAGGGTATGCCCAGTCACTACGACGAATTCATCGATCTTTTCAACGAGTTGGCCGAACATTACGCGGATTTCGGATTCGGGCCTGACGGGCCGGATTTTGCCTTCATGCGCTACCTGGGGCACCGCATTGAAGCATTCATGCCGGCAAAGGACCGTCGCTGGGTGATCGATCAGATGATGGCCACCGAAGTTCCCGAAGCGGTGGACATCCTTCGGCGCGCCATGCAGGGCGTGCTGTCCACCGAGCCGCGCGCACCGCGCCGCGCCCGTGCAGGAATCTCTGGCGAATGATCTGGTCATCATGATGAGCACTCCGTTCGATCTGGACAATGACGCCGCTTACCGGCTCTGGCGTGATGCCAAGCGCGCCAGCCATCCGGTACAAGCACAGGATCTGGTGGTGGACGTGGCCGACCCGCGCGCCCTGACCAATGCCGAGCGCCAGGCTTTGCTGCAACGCTGTGCCACGGCCAACATGGTCATCTACCGAAGTCCGCTGACAAATGAGGACAAGGCCATCCCGCGCAAGCTGGCCGCGCAGCTGGGCCTGCACCGGCTCGATGCCAACTGGCTCGCCGATGAAGATGGCATCTCGCCGATTGCGGTGGCGCCGTCGGGCGGTGATCGGCCAGCGTTCATCCCCTATACCAATCGAGCCATCAAGTGGCATACCGATGGGTACTACCATCCGGGCTCGCGCCACATAAAGGCCATGGTCCTGCATTGCGTGCGGGCCGCCTCCGAAGGCGGCGGGACAGCGCTGATGGATCATGAGATGGCCTACATTGCCCTGCGTGAAGCCAATCCGAACTGGGTGAACGCATTGATGGCGCCTGATGCCATGACCATTCCCGCGCGGCTGGACGAAGACGGAATCGCGCGCCCCGAGCAGACCGGGCCTGTATTTTCGGTCGATGCAGAAGGCGGCGCGCTGCACATGCGCTACACCGCCCGCACTCGCAGCATCCAATGGAAGGATGACCAGATCACGAGCGACGCTACAGGGTTTCTCTTGCAACTGCTCGACAGTGATGGGCCGCACGTGTTTCGCTTGCGTCTGGATTCCGGCATGGGGCTGGTGTGCAACAACGTGCTGCATGACCGTGCGGCCTTTGTGGACGATCCCCGGCATCCCCGACTGCTGTACCGGGCCCGCTATCTGGATCGGGTCGATGGGCCTGCACAAGTTCAGCCATGGGCCTCTCCATCGGGTTGATGGAGGAATAGGAAGATGGCCCTCGATCCTCATGTGTTGATAGCTACAAATAATATAGCAATATCACAATGTCCCATCTCGTGAGTGTTTGGCGTGCCGCCCAGCTCGTGGGCGTAGCCCGAGGGGTCTTGCAGCAGCAGGTGCGTGAAGGCGCCCTGATGCTGAGTGACGGCATGGTTTCAACGGACGATCTGATGGGCCTGTACCCCGATGTGGTTCTCGAGGAATCAGGTTTACTGGAGCGGGTCGCGCAGATCCGTGATGAGGCTTTTGGAAAGCGGGTGCGGGAGCGCATGCTGCCCAGTCAGGAGGTATTGGCGCAGCGGCTTTTTGCCCAAAGCCAGGAGCTGGCGGATGTTCGAAAACATTTGCAGCGCTATCACGGCCTGGTTCTGGAGCTGCAGCGGCGCATCAGGGAGTTCAGCGCGCAGGATCCGGATAACGCTGCCTGGCTGGAGATGGAGCGGCAGGTTACACAGGGGCTGGCGAAAGCACTTGCAACTGAGTCAGTCGATTTCCTGGAGGTTCTTGACGATATGCTCAAAGTCATGACATCACACGTCACGGTGCGCCCCAGCGGGCATGAGTTCATGGTGGAGGGGCATACCAACCTGCTGCAGTCGGGCCTGCATGCCGGACTCAAACTGAACTACGGATGCGGCAACGGCAGTTGCGGTATGTGCAAGGTGCGCATCATTTCCGGCGATGTCGTGAAAACACAGCACTTTGACTACCCGCTCTCCGAAACCGAGAAGGCTCAGGGCTACACGCTGATGTGCTGTCACACGGCAGCCAGCAGCGATTTGACGCTGGAAATGCTCGAGGCGAGCGGGCCGCAGGACATTCCCGAGCAACTCATCCTGACCCAGGTGCGTGCCGTTTCTACACTGGCACCGCATACCCGCTTTTTGCACTTGCAAACACCGCGCACGCACAGGCTGCGTTTTCTGGCGGGGCAGTCTGTTCAGCTGGGCTGGACCCTGCCAGGCCAGGCCGACGTGCATGCGACTTACCCGGTGGCGAGCTGTCCATGCGACGATCGAAACCTGCTCTTTTTTATCGCGCGTGATGGGTCCGACGCATTTGCGCGGCATCTGTTTGCTGGTGATATCAAATCTGGCGCAGGCGTTACCGTGCTGGGCCCCACGGGCGAGTTTGTGTTGGCTGATGGGCACCGTCCCCTGGTATTCGCCGCCTGTGACGGGGGGTTCGCACCGATCAAGAGCCTGATCGAGCACGCACTGTCCCTTGACGCCGCACCTTCGCTGACCTTGTTCTGGCTCGCCACGCGCAGTGACGGACATTTCAACAGCAACCAGTGTCGTGCCTGGTCTGAAGCCTTGGACCAGTTTGAATATGAACTGGTCTCGCATGCGGATGCAAATCTGGGTGCGTGGCAAATCGCCCAGGCCATGCGGGCCGATCTGTTTGACATTGACTGCGATTTTTATCTTTGTGGGCCGGAGGATTTTGTCAAAACCCTGCACGATGAACTTCGTGCAGCAGGGGTGGCGGCGGCACAGATTTTTTCCCAGTCGCTTTAGCGCTTTAGATCAGCACCATCACTTCATATGCCAATGCCCAAAGACATGGAGGCGCTACCTGGTGGCACCTATGCCGACGCGTCATCCCCTGAAGCGCACGCGGCTTTGCCAGACTGTGCCGGTGGTGAATCCTTCGCCCTGATGGTGTTGGGGCATAGCATGGCACCCGAGTTCAATGAAGGCGAGATCATCGTCATAGAGCCTGACGGTCTGGCACGGGAGGGCTCGTATGTTCTGGCATGGAACCAAGAAGAGTGGACCTTCAGGCAACTCCTGCGGTCTGGCGCAGAGTGGGTACTGCATCCGCTGAACCCTGAGTTCGAAGACGTGCCGCTGGAGGATTTCTCGGGCGTCCGCGGGGTGATCATCCAGAAGGCGTTGCCTGGTCGCAGGCGGGCTTCCAAACGCTATATTTAAAGCCAGAACCGGACTGAATGGAGTTCAACCGTCATGCCTTACTACATCTACAGGATCAAGCCGTTCTCGCAGTTTGAAAAAGTCGCCGAGTTCGGGGCCTTCAAGGAGGCCTCGGCACAAGCCAAGGTGTTGCGCGCGGCTCAACCCAACGATGTGACGGGAAAAATAAAGATCATGTTTGCCGAGGATGAGTTGCAAGCGGAAGACCTGTTGTGCCAGGTCCGCACCCCCGGTCCCAAGGGTGACGACTGAGAGTCAGGACGTGGACGAACTCGCCTTTCACGCACGGCGACCGCAGCTGAACCCGGTGCCTTGCGTGTTTGAGAAAGCCATGCTTTCAAATTGCGCCCAGTGCGAGCTTTCCAGTCGGCATGCACTGGCCGAGCGTGAACTCGTGGCTTGTTCCAGTGAAGTGGCGCAGATCAATTGCACGACGCTTGCAAGGCTGTTTCGCGAACGTGCCACTTTTGCACTTCGCCTGCCCCTTCTGGGGGTGCCCATCGCCCATGCAAAAGCAATGCAGTTGCAGTGTGGGGGGCTTCACGGCCTGCGGGCGGTTCTGAATGAGCCCATCCCAGACGTTCATGTGATGGTGCGCAAGGCGTTGGCAAACGATGCGAGCCTGCTGGATTTACCCTGGGGGGAAATTGTCTCGCACGTCCTGGCCTGGAAAATCCGGCGCCGCGCGGCCAAGCCTCAAAGCTAGATCACTGCGTACGCTGGCGCATCCATCCGGGGCATCGTGAGCGCTTTTTTTACCGTTGTTGCCACTTCATAGTGACCACCGCCCCGCTGATGATCCCTGCAAGCGCAACGAACGATCCCAGAGCCAGGGTGGAGATGCCTGAAAGGCCCTGGCCGATCGTGCAACCGATCGCAGTCACGCCGCCAAATCCCATAAGTACCGCGCCGACCAACTGGGTCCGCAAATCCTCCAGCGAGGCAAAGCCTTCCCAACGGAACTGTCGTGTGCTGACGGCGTAGGCGAATGATCCCGCAACGACCCCCATCACCGTGGAGATGCCGAAGGTCACGTGCAGGGTCTTGTCTGTCCACAACATCAGCAATTCCAGGCTGTACGCGGTGGGCGCCACAAAACTCATGGACTCCAGGGTGCGGGTGTTTGTGGCGAAGTAGACAGTTTCCAGAGTATCCGGGTTTTCTCCATGCCCGAGGTGCCCCGTAAGGTACCAGGCTGCCACAATCAACAGGCCAAGGGCGATCGCGCCAAAGACGTGGGAATGATTGTCCCGAAAGCGCTTGTCCTTGAAGACAAAAAGCAGCAAGCACACACTGACCGTTGCCAGGGTGCCCAGCAAAGCCGTCTTCTCCGGCAATCCACCCAACTTCGCCAGCATGAGCGGCAACCCCTGCGTGGCCAGGCCGAATGACGCCAAATCGATGGCCACCGGATCCAGAAAGCTGGCGCGCAACTGGCCGAACAAGCCCTTGAGTGTCATGTAGGCCGATATCGCCATAAAGACCAGCACGACCAGGGACCGCATGCTGCCCCCGCCCAGGCGAACCAGGTTCTTGTTGACGCAACCCGCCGAGATCGTCATTCCTATGCCGAAAAGAAAGCCCCCCAGCAGCATGGACAGCCATGTGATGGTGGGGCGCTGGTAGACAGACTTGGACAGGTCGATCAATCCAAAGTAGAAAAGAAGATTGGTGCCGATGATGGCCACCGCGATGGACAGGAGCCACATGCGCATGCGACCCCAGTGATCCATGTTGACAACATCGGAGATCGCGCCCATGGTGCAAAAGTTGGTCTTGTTGGCCACTGCGCCAAAGATGAAGGCCAGCACAAAGCCGCCCCATGTGACGATTGTTGCTGGGCTGACGGCTTCGTTCATGGCTGCTCCATATCGGGGAAGGGTCAGTTGCCTTTTTCGGGGCCGCCGGCGACGCGGGTCAACGTTGTGCGGATCGCTTCCGGCGCATTCATGATCCCCATGAACTGACCCATGCCAAGCGCAGGCCAAGCCAGGGCGATTCTATAGCGGCCATACAGGGCATAGACCTTGTTGCCCACAATGAAAACCTCATAGGGGAGTCCAGCCATATGGTCCGCGCCGATCTTGTTGACCCACCAGCCTTCACCGTCACCTGGATCGTTCATGGCAACACCAAACACAGCAATTTTCTGTTCGGGCATGACCAACTCATAGACGCGGCTGGTGTTTCCCGTGCCCTTGGACAGTCCATCCTGTACCGCCTTGAGCGCGTCTTCAAAGCTGGCGTGCGAGCTCAGTTCGCTGTTGGGGGCATCGAATCGTTCCATGCCGATAAGGTAGCGGTAGTTGGCCAAATCGCCCTCAGGCACGTCGCCACCGAAGGGCCGCCCCTCACCGAGCGCCTTCTCCAGTCTGGCTTGTACCGACCTAACGGCGGGCCTGGCGGCCTTGAACTGGCCGCGCAGATAGGCACGGTACCAATAGTCCGGATTCATGTAGGACACTGTCCCGTCGGTCTGCACCGCCACGCGAATGCCGGACGCGATGACGGCGGAACCGCCGATGGCCCGAATGGTCTCCAGCATGGCCCGGTCGGTGACCACCAAAGTGGCGCGCCCGGCCAGCCCTTTTGGTGCGTGGCGTCCAATGACCTTGAATCCTTCGGCATCAAGTTTTTTTTCAAGGAGGGCCAACTGGGTTGGCAGGTCTGCCTCTGGGAGCTTGGTTCCCTGGAGGTAGGGCGCGAGTGCCAGGCAGATCTGGGACGTGAGCAGCAGGACACACGCCAGGATCAGTTTCTTCATATGCAGTTCTCCAAACGGGTCACCGCGCTGATTCTGAACGTGGCAATGCCCGCTCAAAAGCATGGTCGGTCTTGGTCGCGGGAACATTCAAGGCGGGTATCCGCCCCAAATGCAATATCAG
This sequence comes from Hydrogenophaga sp., assembly GCA_011391595.1. Lineage (GTDB taxonomy): Bacteria > Pseudomonadota > Gammaproteobacteria > Burkholderiales > Burkholderiaceae_C > JAABQG01. Next base: position 40,544 of record JAABQG010000011.1, on the reverse strand, counting down.
ATGAACAGGCAAACGTCCGATTCGCCAGCAAACTTCATGAAAGTGGCAGCGCCGCCGTATTCCACGTCCTTGATGAATTCGCTGGTCTCAAACTCGAACAAGTCCACGGTCATCTGGCATGCTACGAACTTGACCTCTGCCTCAAGACAGAGGTCGCGCAGTTCCTGCAAAGAAGCCACGCCTTTGGACTTCATCTTGTTCTTCATCATCATCGTCGCCATGGATTCCATGCCTGGCAGCATCTGCACCATGACCGGCATGGGTACCGGCATGGGCATAGCTGGATTGGCGAGCGGGCTGATCTTGACGCCATCGAGGCTCGTGCGCAGCAATTGCAGACCATAGAACGTGAAGAATATCTGCACCTCCCAGCCCAGCGCTGCCGCGGTTGAAGCCAGGATGAACGGCGGATAGGCCATGTCCAGGGTGCCCTTGGTGGCGATCAGCGCCATTTTTTTGGTTGCCATGCTTGTGCTCGGATGTGGGTTGAAACGCAGGTCGCTCAAGCCTTCTTGAGATAGAACACGAACTTGCTGTTTTCGCTGGCTTGCTCCAGCAAGGCATTGCCCGTTTGTTCTGCAAACGCGGCCATGTCGCATACCGATCCAGGATCGGTGGAAATCACACGCAGGACCTGGCCAGATGCCATGTCGGCCAAAGCCTTCTTGGTCTTCACGATGGGCAACGGGCAGGCAAGGCCTGAGGCATCAAATTCTTTGTTGAAATCCATATTCATCTCCATTTTTAGGCTGTCTCCAGCCCGTTATTTACCGAAAAAGAGTGCGCCCGAAACGACCAAAGGAACACCATGCTCACAACATGACGTGATTCTTGAATAGGCGTCGCTGTGCGTCTATCACCGCGAAGGGTGATGCAGGGTAGCCCATTTGGGTAGTGGGGTTTTTGTCTTTTTTGGAGGCGTTGCGCCAAGGGGGTGCACTTGCTTGACGTGCGTCGGACGCAACAAGATGGGCATGCGAAATTGGATCCGCACGTTTGTCATCGGTGCCATTGCAACCTGCGTGCGAAAACTTTGCATCACGCCCTTCTGCGAGCGATTCATGACGCTGAAAAGCCAGTCGGAAATGAATTCGGGGCCTGACCGGCGTTGCTGAAGAATCCGGACAATCCCTGATGCCCTTGTGTGAACTCGATGTGCCCGATGTCTGACTAATCAATAGAATTCAACGCTGGTTATATTTGTAAGAACGAATGAGGAGAATTCATGCGATTGCTATATGTCATGACTGCGACCATGGTTGCCACCCTGGTTTCAACTACGGCCTTGGCCAGCAAGGAGTTAGCCCAGAAGAGCGCTTGCCTGGCTTGTCATGCTGCCGACAAGAAATTGGTGGGGCCCGCCTATCATGATGTCGTCAAGAAATATGCGGGGCAGAAAGATGCTGAGGCGATACTGGCCAAGAGCATCAAGGCCGGTGGATCCGGCAAGTGGGGGCCAGTTCCCATGCCCGCGCAGACTGCTTTGAGCGATGCCGACGCCACGGCGCTTGCGGTCTGGATTTTGGCGGGCGCCAAGTGATCATCAGTGATTCCTGGGCAGGCCCGTCCAGCTGAGCCCACCCTGTTCGGATGTTAGGGAAGTGCCGTCCCCGCATCGGGTTCACTGCCGCCTTTGAGCTGGTACCTGAGAGGTGAAGTGCGACGATAGGTCCGGGAGTTGTAGTTGATGAAGGCTCAATTTGGAGTTTGCAATGAAACATGCGTTCACTGTTTGGCTGGCCTGTCTGTTTTTGCCCGGACTGCCTGCGCTGGCGCAGGAGCCCGCCCTGTTTCGGGGGGCTGACCTTAAATTGGGCGAGCGGCTCATTGCAGAAAACAAGTGTGTAGCGTGCCATCGACAAAAGGTGGGCGGAGATGGAAGCGCCATGTACAAGCCGGCGGGAAAGATCAACACGCCCGGGTTCTTGAGGGGCATGGTGGAGCAGTGCAACACGGAACTCAACCTTGGCCTGTTCCCCGAGGAAGTCACTGCCGTCGCGGCGGTGCTTAACCGGGACCATTACCGTTTCAAGTAGGGAAGCGCGCTCCCCGGAGCCTGCCACGCACCCAGGCGGGTCAACGCGGCATTGGGGGGCGCACAGACACCGATGGCGCAGATATTAGGGTTTTTGCCTAATTCACATTGTTTTGCAATCATATATATTCGCACTTAAATATATTTGAACATGCGTACTAAGTGACAGAAATTGAAGCTCAAAAACTGGCGGTATTCGAGAGGGCAGCGGAGCTGTTCGGGCTGCTCTCAACGCCCATCCGGTTGCGCATCATCAGCGAACTGTGCAACTGCGAGAAGAACGTCGGGCAGTTGCTGGAATGCATCGAGGTCGCCCAGCCCAACATGTCCCAGCACCTGAACATGTTGTACCGCGCGGGCGTGGTTGCCAAGCGTCGCAACGGCGCACAGGTTTTTTATCGCATCGCAGATGAGTCAGCAGCCTTGGTATGCCGCGCTGTCTGCACCCAGGTCGCGGGCGAACTGGACGGGCATTTTTAAGGGATCCGGTGTCGCAATGCGGTGGATCGTGGATTGAAACAAGCAACTTGGCAATTGATTGAAGGAGAACGTGTGAAGCAACAAGACATCACCTCGGGAAGGGTGCAGAAAGCGCCTGAAAACTTCCTGAGCAAAGACGGCATCAAGACCGTGTTTGCCGAGGCCAGGGGCGGGCGGCGCGATTTCATCCGCAGTGCCTTTGCCGCCGCCGCGGCCGGTGCTGCGGCACCCCTGGCCATGGCGCAGGGCAATCCGGTGCCGCCCGAAGGCGGCGATCCCTTTATTCTGGAACTTCCCGAGCATGCCAAAGGTCTGGGCCTGGGCGTTGCGACCGATGGCTACGGAAAACCGTCCAAGTTCGAATCCAATGTGCAGCGCCGGCAGAGCCCGGGCCTGACGCAGACCACGCAGGCGTCGGTGTCGTTCGCGCCCCTGCAGTCGCTGTTCGGCATCGTCACGCCCAGCGGGCTCCATTTCGAGCGGCACCACCAGGGCTGGTGGGATATTGATCCGTCCAAGCATCGCTTCATGGTCAACGGCATGGTCAAGGCGGCGAAGGTCTTCACCATGGACGAGATCATGCGCCTGCCTTCGGTGTCGCGTTTTCATTTCATCGAATGCGGCGCCAATACCGCAGCCGAGTGGGGCAATGTGGCCGTGCCAACTGTGCAGTACACCCACGGGATGATCTCGTGCAGTGAATTCACGGGCGTGCCCCTGATCACCCTGCTGGAACTTGCGGGCGCGGACCTGAAGAACGGCAAGTTCGTGCTGGCCGAAGGCGGTGAAGGCTCGTCCATGACCCGAACGATTCCGATGAGCCTGATCCTGTCCGGCGAGGTGATCGTCGCCTATGGGCAAAACGGCGAAATGCTGCGCCCGGAGAACGGCTACCCGCTTCGGCTCGTGGTGCCCGGTGTCCAGGGCGTGAGCTGGGTGAAATACCTGCGCCGCGTCGAATTGGGCGACAAGCCCTATGCCACCAAGGACGAAGCGATCCACTACATCGACCTCCAGCCGGACGGCATGCATCGCCAATACACCAATCTGCAGGAATGCAAGAGCGTGGTGACCACGCCATCGGGTGGACAGGTGCTCCTGGACAAAGGTTTTTACAACATCACCGGCCTGGCCTGGTCAGGCAAAGGCAAGATCAGGAAGGTCGACGTTTCAGTCGATGGCGGGCGCAACTGGCGCCCCGCCCGCCTGGAAACCCCGGTCATGTCAAAGGCGCTGTCGCGCTTCAATATCGACTGGGTGTGGGACGGCAAGCCGGCTCTGATCCAGAGCCGTGCGACCGACGACACAGGATTCGTGCAACCGACCTACAAACAGCTTCGGGCCGTGCGGGGGACGCGATCGATTTATCACAACAATGCGATCCAGTCGTGGCTGGTCCAGGAAAACGGAGAGATCAAGAATGTCCAGCTGTCGTAAAGTTCTCTTGACGCTCACCCTGATGGCCGTTGCCGGCCTCGCCGGTGCCCAGGGTTCTGCCAAATACCCTGGCGTCGGGCGCGACGCGACGCCGAAAGAGGTCGCTGCATGGGATATCGACGTTCGCCCCGACTTCAAGGGGTTGCCGGCGGGTTCAGGTACGGTGGCCAAGGGACAAGACGTTTGGGAGGCGAAATGCGCCCAGTGTCATGGTATTTTTGGTGAATCCAACGAGGTATTCAACCCGCTGATTGGCGGCACTTCGGCGGATGACATCAAGACTGGGCGGGTGGCAAAACTGAAAGATCCTGAAGGGGGGCGAACCACCTTCATGAAGGTGGCGACACTGTCCACCGTGTGGGACTACATCAATCGCGCCATGCCCTGGACCGCGCCGAAGTCGCTCACGACCGACGAGGTCTACTCGGTCACGGCTTTCCTGCTCAACCTTGCCGGCGTCGTGCCTGACAACTTCACGCTTTCGAACAAGAATATGGGCGAGGTGCAGGCGCGCATGCCCAACCGAAACGGCATGCAGACCCGGCATGACATGTGGCCAGGCAACGAGTTTGGTGGCACGAAAAAGCCAGATACGGCCAATGTGGCGTGCATGAAGAACTGCTCAACCGAGCCCACGGTAGCTTCATTCCTGCCGGACTTTGCCCGCGATGCCCATGGCAACCTGCTGGAGCAGAACCGCACCGTCGGGCCGCAGCGCGGCGCTGACACCAGCAAGCCAGAAGGCAGGGCCGGTATCCCGGGTGCTGCGACCGCCGCGCCCATGGTGGTGGCGCCGGCGACAACGGACGCCAAGACGACGGGGGCGAAACCGGACGCTGCCGCAACGGATGGCAAGGCAGCCCTCGCACTCGCCAACAAGAATGGCTGCATGGTGTGCCACGGGCTTGGCAACAAGATCGTTGGCCCGGCGTTCACGGATATTGCCAAGAAGTACCCTGGCAAGGCAGACTATCTGGCGGGCAAGATCAAGTCGGGTGGCTCCGGCTTGTGGGGTCCCATCCCCATGCCGCCGCAAACCCTCAGTGACGCGGACGCCAGGACCATCGCCGCCTGGCTGGCTTCGGGCGCGGCAAAGTAAGTTCGGGATTCCACGGGTACCCACACCTGTATTTTTCACTAGCATTCACTCAACCAAGGAGATTTCATATGCAAACTCGTCGCAAGACCCTCAAGCAAAGCGCAATGGTGGCCGGTCTTCTGGCCTCCACGGGGCTGTTTCCCCAATACGCCCATGCGGCGTTCAACAAGACCGCGTTTGAAGCCAAGAACGTGGCGGACGCGCTGAAGGCGCTGGGCGGTGGCGCGCCGGTCGAGAGCAAAGACGTCACCATCACCGGCCCGGATATCGCAGAAAACGGCGCTGTCGTTCCCTTGGGCGTCAGCACCTCACTTGCAGGCGTCAAGCAGATGCTGATCCTGGTTGAAAAAAACCCGACTGCCCTGGTGGCCGTTTTCAACATGACCGATAGCGTGGACGCCAACTTTGCCACGCGCTCCAAGATGGGGCAGTCTTCCGACGTGTATGCGGTTGCCCTCATGGCGGACGGCAAGGCGCTCTACGCCAAAAAAGAAGTCAAGGTCACCCTCGGCGGCTGCGGCGGCTGATGCGAGACACGAATCCTTCGAACCTTTTGAATCACTGAACAGGAGAAAGAAAATGGCAGATCCGATGCGCATACGCGCCCAGGCAGCAGGCGACAAAGCCACAGTCCGTGTCCTGATGAGCCACGAAATGGAATCCGGCCAGCGCAAAGACGCCGCCGGCAAAGTTGTTCCCGCCTGGCATATCCAGGAAGTGGAGGCCAAGCTCAACGGCAAGTCCGTGATGACCGCCGAATGGGGTGCGGCAGTGTCCAAGAACCCGTTCCTGCAATTCAACGTCAAGGGCGCCAAGGCCGGCGACAAGATTGCCGTGACCTGGAAAGACAACAAGGGCGACACCCGCACCGACGAAGCCACGGTGTCCTGACGCCCGCTGGCGAACTGGAAAAGGGTGAGGACTTCACCCTTTTTTTGATCCCAAATCGACTTCGAAACAATGAGAGGCAATCATGAGGATGCATCAATCCATTTCCTTGCTCACCGTGGGCTGCCTGATGGCGAGTGCTGCCATGGCGCAGAAATCCGCTGTCCAGAGCATCGAGGAATACCGCGCCATGCTCCAGGACGGCAATCCGGCCGACCTCTTCGAAGCCAAAGGTGAAGACCTGTGGAAGCAGAAACGCGGCCCCAAGAATGCCTCGCTGGAGAAGTGCGATCTGGGCAAAGGTCCCGGCGTGGTCAAGGGCGCGTTTGTCGAACTCCCCCGCTACTTTGCAGATACCGGCCGGGTGCAGGACCTGGAGTCGCGCCTGCTGACCTGCATGGAAACCCTACAGGGGTTGAACGCCGCCGAAATTGCAAAGACGCCGTTTGGGCGGGGCGAGCAGAACAACATGACGGCACTGGCCACCTGGATATCGGCCGAATCCAAGGGCATGAAGTTCAACCTTCCACAGTCCCATGCACAGGAGAAAGCTTTTTATGAAGTCGGCAAGCGACTGTTTTTCCAGCGCGCCGGCGCGCACGATTTCTCCTGCTCATCCTGTCACGGGCAGGACAACACCCGTATCCGCCTTCAAGACCTGCCCAACCTGACCAAGAACCCCGGCGACGGCATCGGCTTCGCCGCCTGGCCGGCCTACCGCGTCTCCAACGGCCAGATGTGGGGCATGCAGCAGCGCCTGAACGACTGCTACCGCCAGCAGCGCTTCCCGTATCCCGGTTTTGGCAGCGACGCCACCGTGGCCCTGGGCGTGTATCTGGGCGTCAACAGCCAGGGTTCGGCCTCCGTCGCGCCGGCCATCAAGCGCTGATCGATCAGGAGAAAATCCCATGAAAAAGCAACACAAAATCACGCTGTCCCTGCTGACGGCTGCCGCGATCATTGCCGGCTGCGCCACGGCGCCCAGTTCTGCCGATCTGGACAAGATGACGTCCGACATCGTCAAGACCTCTTTCCGCGACCAGGGCATCGTCAAGGCCTCCGTGCTGGACACGGATGAGACCAACAGGGCCTGCAGTGCCGCTGATGTGGCCGGCAAGCCGCTGGACGAGAAGACGGCCAAGGCCATCGAGGCGGCCAATATGAAGACCATCAAATGGCCGGCCAATGGCAAGTTTCTGGGCAGTTGGCAAGAGGGCGAGAAACTGGCGCAAAGCGGCCGTGGCCTGACCTGGACCGATGACGCCAGCACGCCCAATGGCGGCAATTGCTACAACTGCCACCAGATCGACAAGAAGGAAATTTCCTTCGGCACCATCGGCCCCAGCCTGTACAACTTCGGCAAGCTGCGTGGTGTGGCCGACCCTGCCAGCCCCGCATCAAAGGGGATGGTCGAGTACACCTGGGGCAAGATCTGGAACGCCAAGGCCTACAACGCCTGTTCCAACATGCCACGCGCGGGCCACATGGGCATCATGACCGAGGCCCAGGTGGCTGACCTCGTCGCGCTGCTGCTGGACCCGAAGTCGCCGGTCAACCAGTAAGCAGGTACTCCGGGAGCCCGGTTCATCCGGGTTTTCTTTCGATTCTTAATTCAGTGATTGCATAACTATGAATCTAACCAAGCGTGAATTTTTTCAGGTCCTGGGCGCGGGCACCATGGCCGGCATGGGCTTGAGCCGGTATGCCGATGCTGCTGCCGCGACGGCCGTCAGCGGCCTGTATGACATTCCGAAGTTTGGCAGTGTGTCATTTCTTCACATGACCGACTGCCATGCCCAACTCAAGCCGATCTATTTTCGCGAGCCCAGCATCAATATGGGCATCGGCTCGATGAAAGGCCAGTTGCCGCACCTGGTCGGTGAACACCTGCTTAAAGTGGCCAACGTCCGTCCGGGCACGGCCGAGGCCCATGCTTTGACCTACCTGGATTTTGACAAGGCAGCACTGCGTTACGGCAAGGTGGGCGGCTTCGCCCATCTGGCGACACTGGTCAAACGCATGAAGGCCAGTCGTCCGGGGGCGCTGTTGCTCGATGGCGGTGATACTTGGCAGGGGTCTGGTACGGCGTTGTGGACCAACGGACAGGACATGGTCGATGCCTGCAAGCTGCTGGGTGTGGACGTCATGACCGGCCACTGGGAATTCACCCTGGGCATGGAGCGGGTGAAGGAAATCATTGAAAAAGACTTCAAGGGAAAAGTCGATTTTGTGGCGCAGAACGTCAAGACCAACGACTTCGGCGATCCTGTGTTCAAGCCCTATGTCATTCGGGAGATCAATGGCGTGCCCTGCGCCATCATCGGCCAGGCCTTCCCCTACACGCCGATCGCGAACCCGCGCTACATGGTGGCGGACTGGGCCTTCGGTATCCAGGACGAGAACATGCAGAAGATGGTGGACGAGACCAGGGGCAAGGGTGCCCAGGTGGTCGTCGTCCTGAGTCACAACGGGATGGACGTGGATCTCAAGATGGCCAGCCGCGTCAGTGGCATCGACGCGATCATGGGCGGACATACCCACGATGGCATGCCCGTGGCCTCCATCATCAGCAACAAGGGCGGCAAGACCATTGTCACCAACGCCGGCTCCAACAGCAAATTCCTCTCCGTGCTCGACTTCGAAGTCAAGGACAAGAAGGTCACGGACTTCCGCTACAAGCTGCTGCCGGTCTTCGCCAACATGCTGCCAGCCGATGCCGATATGGATGCGCTCATCAAGAAAGTCCGCGGACCCTACGAGGCCAAGCTGGCCGAGAAACTCGCCGTGACCGAGGGCACCTTGTTCCGTCGCGGCAACTTCAACGGAACGGGCGACCAGTTGCTGGTGGATGCGTTGATGGAGGTACAGGGCGCCGAAATCGCGTTTTCGCCGGGGTTTCGATGGGGCACCTCACTGCTGCCCGGCCAGGCGATCACCCGCGAATGGCTGATGGACATGACCGCGACGACCTATTCCTACGCGACCGTCACGGAGATGACCGGCGAAACGCTCAAAACCGTGCTTGAGGACGTGTGCGACAACCTGTTCAACCCGGACCCCTACTATCAGCAGGGCGGCGACATGGTGCGCGTGGGCGGCCTGGAATACAGCTGTAACCCGGTGGGCACCATGGGCAACCGGATCAACGACATGCGGCTCAAGGGCAAACCCATCGAGGCAGGGAAAAAATACAAGGTCGCCGGGTGGGCGCCGGTCGCCGAGGAGGCCCGGTCAGCTGGCAACCCGATGGTCTGGGATGTCGTGGAAACCTGGCTCAAGTCCCGTGGGGGCAAGGTTTCGGCGCGCCAGCTCAATACGCCGAAGATTACCGGCGGGCTGCCGAATCCCGGCTACTCGGGCTGACCGATCGGGCTTTGTCTTTGTATCTGGTACCACCGACAGGAATCGAACCTGTATCTGAGACTTAGGAGGTCCCCGTTCTATCCATTGAACTACGGCGGCTTGGGGCTGGATTGTAATTGCCGGAGGTCGGGTGGCCGGCGGAAGATCTCGCTGGCATGGTCGAATCGCACGGTGTAGATCAGGTCGATCACGCTTTGCTGCCCGACCTGGGCGCGCAGGGTCAGCCGGCTGGTCAGGTCGTAGAAGATCTGGAAGCTACCCAGGGCGCCGCTCAGGGCCTGCTCGTAGGCCACGTAGAAGTTGCGCGCTAGTCGTTTGCCCACCATCACTGTGGCCCCGGTGGTGTTGCCGTCGGCGCTGTCGCCTTGCGAGCGCACCGACAGTTCGTCCAGGCCCAGCGCCTGCGTGAGCTGGCCTGAAATGCCGTTGGCGCTGCCGCCCAGCAAGGCCATCGCCGCCTGCTGCAGCATCGCGGCTTCGGCGCCGCCGTTGGCCCCGCTGCGGCCCAGCAGCAGCCATGACAGGGTCTCGGCCTCCGACAGCACCGGGTCGGAGAACAGGCGCACCCGCGGCGAGCGGGCAGTGCCGATGATCTGCACGCCCACGCGCTGGGTCAGGTTCGGGCGGATCGCGAGGATGTCCAGCGCCGGGTTGTCAAATGGGCCGGTGAAACGCAGCACGCCTTCTTCGATGTCGAGCCGCTGGCCGTAAGCCCGGTAGGTGCCCAGCACGGTGCGGATCTCGCCGGTCAGGCGTGGCTGGGACATACCGGTGCCGCGGCTGCTGACGGTCAACATGCCCGCCAGGCGGGTGCTGAGGCCCTGGCCGCGCAACTGGAAGTCGGGGCCGAGGTCCAGCGTCACCGACACGTCCTGTTCCACCTGCGGGCGCGGCGCGGCGGGCTCGGTGATGGTCGGGGGCGTGGCTTTGGCGGTCACGCTGGCCGTGGTTTCGGTGCCCGTGGTGCGGGTGGCGACCACCACGTCGGCACCGAGGCCGGAGGCGATTTCCTCGGGCAGGATGATCAGGGCCTGGTCGACCTTGATGCCGCCGCGCACTTGTAGCCGGGCGTCGGCGAGCTTGGCATTGATCGTGCCGGAAACCACCATCCGCCGGTCGGCCCGGGTGCTGACGCGCAAGGCTTCGGCCTTGGCCTCCAGCTCCATCTTCACGCCCGCTAGGCCGGTGGAGTCGCCGCCTTTCAACGCGGGCCAGAGTGCAAAGCCGGTCAGGTTCAGACGCCCACCCGGGCCGGCCGCGCCGCTGGCGCCCAGCAGGCTGAATTCGGTGAGGTCCAGGCGCTGTTTCTCCAGACGCGCGCGCAGCTTGCCCTGGCTGAATTCCAGGCCGTCCACCACCGAGCGCAGCGCCAGGTTGTCGGCGGCGAGGGTGCCGTCCCAGTACGGCACGCCCCGGGTGCCGCCCAGCGTGGCGTTGGCCTCCAGCGTGCCGCGCACGCGCCAGCCCGGTGGGGTCAGCGCCGCCAGGGCGCGCAGGCGGGGCAGTTTCACCTGCAGCTTGCCTTTGATGGCGGTATCGGCCGGCCAGGCCCAGCCGTCGGCCTGGCGCTTGAGCTTGCTGCTGAAACTGGCCTGGGCACGGCCCGCGCGCTCGCTGTCCCACAGGGCGCGCAGATCGAATTCGCCATTGTCGGCATGGAGGTCGATGCGCGCCGTTCGCACGCCGGCGTTGATCGTGCTGGCGCTGGCGTCGTCCAGCGTCACCTGAATGTCGCCCTGGGTGCGCTCCAGCGACGCGCGCGCGCGCAGGGTGTCGCCCGAGGCCACATCCCATTGGCCACCGAGCACCACATCTTCGGTGATTTCCAGTCCCTTCAGTCCCAGGCCGGCCAAGCGTTCGGCCCAGCCCAGCGGCAAGCCGACCAAGCGCCCCTGGGTGCTCCACCGGGCCGGGGCGCCCTCGCGCTGGCTCCAGCGCGCGCTTTGCCATTCGATGCGCGCTTCGCCAGGCATCGGCCCGGTCAGCCGCAGCTCGCCGGGAGAGACTTGCAGCGTGCGGGTGACGCTCGCGTCTTTCCAGTCCACGGTCAGGGGCTGTCCGAGTTGAACAGTCCAGGCGCCTGGCTGATGAGTGGATTGCGAGCGCACTTGCAGGGTTTCGATCCGGGCCTGCCAGGTGCCTTCGCTGGCCCGCCCACCCTGGGCCGCTGTCTTGACCTCGAAAGCCCGGTCACCCTGGGCGACCTTGGCCTGGGTGTTCAGGCGCAGCGCCGCCGGCGAGCCCGCCAGCGCCAGGCGACCGTCCGCGAGGGTCCAGTAATCGCCCGCTGCGGCACCGGGCGCCCCCAGCTCCAGGCGCGGCACCGACAGCTCGGCCTGCACCTGGAGTTGCCGGCCCAGGTTCTGCCAGCCGCCGCGCCAGTTGGCCGTCAGTGCGGCGGAGCCCCGGACCGTGGCTTCTGCCAGATCGGCGGGCATGCCGGGCCATCGGGCGATCCAGCGCGCGGCTTTGGCGGCATCGGTGAGCTGAAGAGCCAGCGCGCCATCGCCCCGGGTTTCGCCGAGACTGCCGGCCAGCGTGGCACTGCCGCCGGGCAGGCTCAGGCTGAGCCGGGCGTCTCCCGAGCGGCTGGCGGGGTTGAAGGCCGCGCTGCCCTGCAGTTGCGCGTCGTCGGTCTGTGCCAGCAGCCTGGGCAGGGTCAGGTGGCCGTTGTCCCAGCGGCCCTGGGCTTGAAGCCGGTTCAGGCGCAGGCCGCCCAGCCGCGCCGCAGCCGCGCCGGAGGCAGCCTGCACGCCGTTGAGGTCGGTCTCGAAGACCCAGGCCTGCCCCTCAAGTCGGGCCGCCAGCGTGCCGTTGAGCACGGCTGCGGCCAGGCGCGAGTCGGCTGCGGCCGGATTGATTCCGCGGAAGCTGGCGTGTCCGTTCCAGGCCGGTGCGGGGGCGTTGGCGCCTGGGGCCGGGTTCGCGTTCGCGTCCGCGGACGGAGCATTGACCTGGCCCTGTGCCTGGATCTGTCCACCTGCGGCGGCGGCGTCCAGCGATTCGATGATCCACTGGCCGTCGGCATAGCGGGCGCGGGCGTTCAGGCGTGACACCGGCAGCAGCTGCCGGTTCCACGGGCCGGGCAGGGCGTTCGAAAGCTCGACCTGTCCGAGCCAGCCTTGGGTCTGGGGGGTGACCGTGGCCTGGCCCTGCAGCAGGGTGCGCGGCGCCTGCGGCCATAACGCAGCCAGGTCGAGGCCTTGCCAGGCCCCCTGGGCGCTGACGACGGGTTGCGGTTGCCAGGGCTGGATGCGGCTGGTGACCGTGGCCTGCATGGGGGTGCTGGCGGGGGGACCGGCGGCCGCCCCGTTGCGCCCGGCGTGCGGCGTAACCTGGGTCTGGGGTTCCAGGCGGGCGGATACCTCCAGGGAGGCGTCCATGCCGGCCAAGGCGCCTTGCGCCTCGGCGCTGGCCACCAGCGTCACCGTATGCGGGCTGCCCGGAGGCGTGGTCAGCACATCGCCCTGCAGTCGCAAGGCAAGGGCCAGGGGGGGCGTCGCCTGGAGCTCGCCCGAAAAGCGGTAGTTTCCTGAAGAAATACTGGCTTTCCCAGCGTCGACCCGGTGTTGTTTGCTATCAAAAGTGTATTTTCCGGAAAGACCGTTGACGACCACAGGCGCGGAGCCAGCCCATTCCAGCGTCGTCACCTCGAACGGCACCTCCACCTGGATGGGCAGCATCAGCTCGCCCGGGGGCGTGGCCGGCGTGGGGGGGCGTTGGTCCTCGATGCGCAGGTGGCGCACGTTCAGGCGCTGCAGCCGCAGCTGGCTGTCGAGCAGGCTGCGCAGGCTCCAGGCCAGCTCCACGTCACGGGCTTCGACGCTGAGCTCGCCCTGGCGCCAGCGCAGCCAGCCGATACGCCCGCCCGCGCGCAAGCTGCCGGTGACCTTGTGGGTTTCCAACGACTGCCCCTCGGGTAGGAAGCGGGCGGCCAGATCCAGGCTGGCGCCCAGCGAATGGTCGGCGCCGGTCCAGAGGTAGGCGCCCAGCCCCATCGCGGCCAGCACCAGCGCGACCAGCGTTCGCCGCAGCAGCAGGAAGGCCATGCGCCGCATCAGAAGTTCACTCCCATGCTGAGGTTGAGCCGCAGCTTTTGCGTCGCGACGCCCCAGGCCAGGTTGACCTGCAAGGGGCCGAGGGGGCTGTTCCATTGCGCACCCGCGCCCGTGCCGACCTTTGCGGTCAGATCCTGCGGCTTGTTGGCTACGCCGCCGGCGTCGACGAAGGCGATGAAGTCCCAGGCTGTTGTCAGGCCGTCGATGATGATCGGGCGCTGCAGCTCCAGGCTGCCTACGGCCAGATAGCGCCCGGCGGCCGTCTGCCCGTCGGGCAGGGTGACGCCGATGCTGCGATAGGCGTAGCCGCGCACCGTGTTGTCGCCGCCTGTGAGAAAGAGCTGCGTGGTGGGCAGGTTGGCACGATCGTTGGCCAGCACCGCGCCGTATTCAGCCCGCGCGGCGATGCGTGTGCGGCGCACGGCGCCCGTTCGCTCGGCCGCGTCATCCGGTCGGCCAATCGGGAAGTAGCCCAGCCACCGGCCCACGAGGCGGCCAAAGGGATCGCGGCCGCCATCCATGGCCATGCCGCCGCCGAGGTCGAGCGACAGGCCGTGCCCGCGCGTGGGAAAAAGCCGGCTGTCAAAGTCCCGGCGAGTCCAGACGTAGTTTGCGCTCACCGCGTTGGCGTCCGGCGGCGGGTTGAAACCGCTGTTGAGGGCGCGCTCGTATTGCAGGAAATAGGAGCGGTCGACGAACTCCGCCGCGCGGGTGCGTCCTGCGCGCAGCATCACGCTGTCGACCTCGAAGCTGCCGGATTCCTCGCGCGCCACCTGCGCCGAGGTGCGCCAGCGCCAGAAATTGGCGTCGGGTGGCGCCGTCCATTCCGTGCCGAGGGATTTCTTGGGCTGCTCGTACAGCAGCTTGGTCACCGCGCGCCAGCCGATGACCGGCAAGCGGTGCACCGTGTGCTCGGCCGACAGGCGCAGGCCGGTGTCGGTGTTGATGCCCACGCCCAGGATCAGCTTCTGCAGCTTGGCTTCGCGCACTTTGATCTGTACCACCGCAGCGTCAGGGTTGCCCGTCGTGTCCAGGGTGATGAAAACAGAATCGAAAAAGCCGCTGTCGCTCAGGCGCTGCTGCGCTTCGAGCATGCGGCTCTGTTCGTACCGTTCGCCAGGCGGGAGCTGCGCCAGCCGCGTGACAAGCTCGGGCGAATGCCGGTCGAGTCCGCTGACCACCATATCGCCGACGGTGAAGACCGGACCGGAATCCAGCGTCACGAGCAGCCGGGCGCTGCGGGTTTCGGGGTCGATGTCGGCGCGGCTGTCCGCCAGCCGTCCGGTCGGGAAGTGCAAGGTGGTGAGTTCGCGCAGCGCGAGCAGCTTGGCGGCATCCCAGCCCGCCTGCGTGAAAGGCATGCCGGCGCGCAGCGGCCACAGGGCCTCGATCCGCAGCCGCTGGGTCAGGTTGGCCGCGTCGGTCGTGATCGGCCCGGTGAAATCGATGCGCACGTCGGTCACCAGGGTGGGTTCACCCGGATCGACGTCGATGACGACACGGCGCGAAACCGGACCGGCCGCCGCGACCGATTCGACCCGGACCGTGGGCGAGAAATAACCCAGTGTGGCCAGGATCTCCTCGGTGTTGCTGCGGGCCAGGGGCAGCAGGCGGTCCAGTTCGTTCTCGGCCAGGTCGGTCAGCTCGGCGAAGCGAACCAGTTCCAGACGGCGCGCCACCACGTCACGCACGTCCGCGGGCGCGCGCACGTCGATTTCGAAGGCGGGTTTGCGGTCCGCGGACGCCTGCGCCTGCCGCTCGGCCCGCCTTTGCGCTCGCCTTTGTTCCCGCTCCGGATCCTGCTCCAGCGCCGGCGTCTGTTTTTCCGTCGCGGCCTGCCCGCGGGCCTGCATCGGCAGCAGCGCGCAAGCCCACGCCAGCAGCAGCGCAAAGGCCAGCCACCGGGCGCGGGAGCAGTGCCGGCCAAGGTTCATCGGGACGCTCGGATGCGCCGGCTCAGCCCAGTTGCACCGGCTCTCCTTGCCGGTTGAAGGGCAGCAGACCCTGGAGTTCTCCGGCCTTGATCATGGCCACCATGCGCTTGAGCGGTTCTTCGGCGTCGGCGGCGCTGGGGGCCGCGCCGGCGCGCCCGGACAGGCTCGCCGCAAAGACGATGACCCAGTCCAGGCTGAACTGTTCAGCCTCATCGGCAAACGCCGCGAACGTGCTCAGTTCGTCCAGGGCCTTGTCGACACAGACGGCGGGCACCAGCGCCCCCCCCTCGCCCCGCTCGAACGCGGCCTGTTGTGCGGCGTCGGCATCGCCCGGCAGCTCCGCCACTGCAAAAGTGAACAGCAGGCGCTGCGGCTCGGGCTGCTGGCGCGCGGCGGCGAGAAAGTCGTCAAAGTGGGTGATGTCCATCGTCGTGCAATCGTTCTGAAAAGGGGCAATTTACCAGCACGCGCACAATGACCGGTTTTTAGGAGATCTCTTCGTGGCCCATTCAGCACCTTTGCCGGGTTTTGAGGCGCCCGCCGTGGGCTTCGAGCAGCC
Organism: Hydrogenophaga sp.; assembly: GCA_011391595.1. Taxonomy (GTDB): domain Bacteria; phylum Pseudomonadota; class Gammaproteobacteria; order Burkholderiales; family Burkholderiaceae_C; genus JAABQG01. The sequence goes on along the minus strand of JAABQG010000011.1, from coordinate 24,691 downwards.
CTTCGAGATGCTGGTGGCCTGCCACGAGCGCGTCCAGCGCTCGCTGGACCTGCTGCAGCGCCTCATGGATTACCTCGATACGCGGGGCCACGACCGCTCGACCCGCTCTGCGGCGGCCGACGTGCTGCGCTACTTCGATATAGCCGCGCCGTTGCACCATGAAGACGAGGAACTGCACGTGTTCCCGGCGCTGGCCGGCAGCGCCGATGCGCCGCTGCGCGCTGCGATCGCCACGTTGATGGATGACCATGCGCGCATGGCCGAGCACTGGGCAGCATTGCGAGGCGCGCTGCTGCGCTGGCGCGACGAGGACAACGCGCCCTTGCCCGATGCGGCGACCCGCAGCGCGGCCGCCGCGTTCATCGGCCTGTATGCGGCGCACATCGCCGTCGAGGAGGATCTGGTGTACCCGGCCGCGCGAACCTGTTTTGACAACGCCGGCCTGGCGCGCATCGGCGCGGAGATGCAGGCGCGGCGCAGAGCGCCTTGGCCGGGCGGCACTGCGCTGCCACGGGCTGCGTGAACCGGGTCAGGCCCGGGGCGGCAGGGCCTACTTGCTCAGCAGCCGCATCGCGTCTTCCAGCCCCTTGAGCGTCAGGGGAAACATGCGCTGGCTGACCAGCTGCTGGATGACGGAAATGCTCTGGCGGTACTGCCAGACGCCTTGCGGTTCGGGGTTGATCCAGGCGAACTTGGGGAAGGCGTGGGTGAGCCGCTGCAACCATTCGGAGCCGGCTTCTTCGTTGTTGTATTCCACGCTGCCGCCGGGCTGCAGGATCTCGTAGGGGCTCATCGTCGCGTCGCCGATGAAGAGCAGCTTGTAGTCCTTGTTGTACTTGCGAATGATGTCCCAGGTCGGAAACTTCTCGGCAAAGCGGCGCCGGTTGTTCTTCCACATGAAGTCGTAGACGCAATTGTGGAAGTAGTAGAACTCCAGGTGCTTGAATTCCGACTTGGCCGCCGAAAACATCTCTTCCACGCGATGGATGTGCTCGTCCATGGTGCCACCGACGTCCATCAGCAGCAGCACCTTCACGTTGTTGTGCCGCTCCGGAATCATCTTGATGTCCAGGTAACCGGCATTGGCCGCTGTCGCACGGATGGTGTCCGGCAGGTCAAGCTCTTCCACCGAGCCCTCGCGCGCAAACTTGCGCAGTCGGCGCAGCGCCACCTTGATGTTGCGCGTGCCAAGCTCCTGCGTGTCGTCGTAGTCCTTGTAGGCGCGCTGGTCCCACACTTTCACCGCGCTCTTGTTGCGCCCCTTGTCCTGGCCGATGCGGATGCCCTGCGGGTTCGAGCCGTACGCGCCGAACGGTGACGTGCCCCCCGTGCCAATCCACTTGTTGCCGCCCTCGTGGCGCTCCTTCTGCTCCTCGAAGCGCTTTTTCAGCGTCTCCATGAGCTCGTCCCAGCCCATCTTCTCGATCTTCGCCTTCTCCTCCGGGCTGAGTTCCAGCTCCAGGTTCTTGCGCAGCCATTCCAGCGGTACGTCCTTGGTGAAGTCCGCAATCATCTCCACTCCCTTGAAATAGGCGGCGAAGGCGCGGTCGAACTTGTCGAAGTGTTTCTCGTCCTTCACCAGGGCGGTGCGCGAGAGATAGTAGAAATCGTCGATCTTGTACGCATCATCCGAATCCGGGCCGACCACATTGGTCTGCAATGCCTCAAGCAGCGTCAGGTATTCCTTGACGGAGACCGGCAGCTTGGCGCTGCGCAATGTGTAGAAAAAGTCGATCAGCATGGCGATCTCCCAAAGTCAGGTCCGGTCAGGTTCGCCGGTCGAGCAGGTACAGCAGCTGTGCCCGGGCCTCGGGCCACTCGCCGGCGCGCATGCTGTACATCACGGTGTCTCGGATGGTGCCGTCTCGGCGCAGGGCGTGACCGCGGATCACGCCGTCCTTCTTCGCGCCCAGGCGCTCGATGGCGGCTTGCGAGGTGAAGTTGAAATTGTCGGTGCGCCAGCCCACCACGGCGCAACCCAGGGTCTCGAAGGCATGGCGCATCAGCAACAGCTTCGCGGTGGTGTTGACGTGGGTGCGCTGGGTCTGCTGCGCGTACCAGGTGTAGCCGATCTCCAGCCGTTTCACGGCGGGCAGGATGTCGTGGTAGCTGCTCGATCCGAGCACCTGGCCAGTCGCGGTGTCCAGCACGGCGAAGGCGAAGCGGTTGCCGGCGTCGCGCATGGCGAGCGCGTCCTCGATGTACTGGCGCGTCTGCCCGGGTTCGGGCACCGACGTCACGCGGAGGTTCCAGAGCGCGCCGTCGGCTGCCGCCGCGCGCAGGCCGGCCTCATGGACCAGCGCGAGCGGCTCCAGCGTGACACCGCGCTCGGACAGGGTGACGGCTTGCACGAAACTCATGGCGTGAATTCTTCGATGTTGAACCAGGCCGATTTCAACCCCGGCGCTGTGTTTTCAGCGGTTGCGCTGGTTCATGAACACCAGCTTCTCGAACAGCGTCACGTCCTGCTCGTTCTTGAGCAGCGCGCCCACCAGCGGCGGCACCGACACCTTGTTGTCTGTGCTTTGCAGCGCATCGAGCGGGATGTCCTCGGCCAGCAGCAGCTTGAGCCAGTCGAGCAGCTCGGAGGTGCTGGGCTTCTTTTTCAGACCCGGCAGGTTGCGCACGTCGTAAAACGTCTTCATTGCGGCGGTCAGCAGTTCCTTCTTGAGGTTCGGGAAGTGCACGTCAACGATCTGCTTCATCGTTTCCGCGTCGGGGAACTTGATGTAGTGGAAGAAGCAGCGGCGCAGGAAGGCGTCGGGCAGTTCCTTTTCGTTGTTGGACGTGATGAATACCAGCGGGCGATGTTTGGCGCGGATCAGCTCGCGCGTTTCGTAGCAGTAGAACTCCATGCGGTCGATCTCGCGCAGCAGGTCGTTCGGGAACTCGATGTCGGCCTTGTCGATCTCGTCGATCAACAGCGCCACCGGCTGCTCTGCGGTGAAGGCCTGCCACAGCACACCCTTGAGGATGTAGTTGTGGATGTTCTTCACCCGCTCGCCGCCGTCCACGTCGGCCAGCTGCGAGTCGCGCAGGCGGCTCACGGCATCGTATTCATACAGGCCCTGCTGCGCCTTGGTGGTCGACTTGATGTGCCACTGCAGCAAAGGCAGGTCGAGCGCCTGCGCCACCTCCTCGGCCAGCATGGTCTTGCCGGTGCCGGGCTCGCCCTTGACCAGCAGCGGGCGTTTCAGGGTGATGGCGGCGTTGACGGCCAGCATGAGGTCCTGGGTGGCGACGTAATTCTGGGTGCCTTGAAATTTCATGGGGGAGGGGGATGAATAATGGAAAACGAGAAACCGGAGCGTACCCTAGGGCCGATATAATCCTAGGTTGATATTTATCAATCTTCGATCGATTGTGCGCGCAAAATGAACAAGTTGTTGACCACGGTATTTGCTTTTGCTGTCGCTTGCGTGACCGCCATTTCCGCTCAGGCCCAGGAGGTCAAGGGCGACGCCAAGGCCGGTGCCAGCAAGGTCGCCATGTGCATTGGCTGCCATGGCATCAGCGGCTATCAGTCCTCTTTCCCCGAAGTCTATCGGGTGCCCATGATTTCGGGCCAGGGAGCAAAGTACATCACGTCGGCGCTCGGCGCCTACAAGAAGGGGGATCGCAAACACCCCACGATGCGCGGCATTTCGGACAGCCTGAACGACCAGGATATGGCCGACGTGGCGGCTTACTATGAGCAGAACGGCAAGACCGATGCTTCACTGACCGCCAAGCCCGCAAAAGAACCCAGCCCCCAAGTGGCCGAATTGCTGAAGAAGGGCGCCTGCGTGTCCTGCCATGGGGAGAATTTCTCCAAGCCCATTGATCCAAGCTACCCCAAGATCGCTGGTCAGTACAAGGACTACCTGTACGTTGCGCTCAAGGCCTACAAGAACGATACCCACAGCACCTGGGGTCGCAACAACGGCGTGATGGCGGGTATCGCCAAGCAGTTTTCCCAGGCTGAGCTCAAGGCGATGGCCGGCTACCTCGCCTCGCTGGACACTGAACTCAAGACGGTTGCGCAGCCGAAGTTCAAGTAAGCCGCACGGCGAAGGGCGCTCACGGCGCCATCGGCATCAACAGCCCGCCCTGGCGGGCTTTTTTGCGAGTAAATTTGACAAAATTGATCTTTCCCCAGCATGGATCGGTCACTTTATGCTATCAACAAGATAGCGTTTGGATGCTGGCCAAGCGCTCAATCCCGCGTGGCGTGGCGCTGCACACAGTCGATGTAGGGGGCGCCGTCGGGTGGGCGGCCCGCGCGCTGGCTCTCCCACACCATGCGGCCCAGGCACTCCATGGTTTCGTGGTGTGCGTCGTGCAGCGAATCGCGCCGGTGCGTCAGCAGCTCCACCGCCTGGCGGATGCCGCGCGGCTGGTCGATGCTGCACTGCTCGCTGATGGACAGGTGCATCGACAGGTGGAGAAACGGGTTTTCGTTGGTCTCGTCCGGCACCGCCATGGTTTTCAGTGCCGCGTCCACATCGGACAGAGCGGCATGGTATTCGGGGTGTTCGGCGATCCACAGGCTGGCGAGGGTCTCGAGGGCTTCCAGCCGCTCGCCGGCGCAGGCCTTGGTGTAGACAGAGCAGAAAAAGCGCCGCACGTCGGCTTGGCTGGGTTGGATCAACATGCTGTGGATTGTCACCCAAGGCGGGCGCTCCGGCCGCTGCTTGGGTACAGTGTGGGCCTTCGGGCAGTGATGCTGCATTGCCGCCACAGGCGCATCGTCGGCTCGCTTGCCCTGAACCGACAACTCTGTGGAGATCCCCCATGAACCAAGCTTTCATCTGCGACGCCATACGTACCCCCTTCGGCCGCTACGGTGGCGCCCTGAGCAGCGTGCGCACCGACGACCTGGGTGCCATCCCCTTGCGTGCGCTGATGGCGCGCAACCCCGGCGTGGACTGGGCCGCTGTCACCGACGTGCTCTTTGGCTGCGCCAACCAGGCCGGTGAAGACAACCGCAACGTCGCCCACATGGCCAGCCTGCTGGCGGGACTGCCGATCGAGGTGCCTGGCGCCACCATCAACCGCCTGTGCGGCTCGGGTCTGGACGCGGTGGGCACGGCGGCCCGCGCCATCCGCGCCGGTGAAGCCGGGCTGATGATTGCTGGCGGCGTCGAGAGCATGAGCCGCGCGCCGTTCGTCATGCCCAAAGCCGAGAGCGCCTTCAGCCGCGCCAACGCGGTGTACGACACCACCATCGGCTGGCGTTTCGTCAACAAGCTGATGAAGGCGCAGTACGGCGTGGACTCCATGCCCGAAACCGCGGAGAACGTCGCCACCGAATTCGGTATCGAGCGCGAAGCGCAGGACAGGATGGCCATGGCCAGCCAGATGAAGGCCGTGGCGGCGCAGAAAGCCGGCCACCTGGCCCGGGAGATCACCGCCGTCAGCATTGCGCAGAAAAAGGGCGATGCGTTGGTCGTGGACACCGACGAGCACCCGCGCGCCACCACCCTCGAAGCGCTGGCCAGGCTCAAGCCCATCGTGCGCCCCGATGGCACTGTGACCGCGGGCAACGCCAGCGGCGTGAACGACGGCGCCTGTGCGCTGCTGCTGGCCGATGAAGCCAGCGCCGCCAGAAACGGCCTGGTGCCCAGGGCCCGGGTGGTCGGCATGGCCAGTGCCGGCGTGCCGCCGCGCATCATGGGCATCGGCCCAGCGCCGGCCACGCAGAAGGTGCTGGCCCTGACCGGGCTGACGCTGGCCCAGCTCGATGTGATCGAACTCAACGAAGCCTTTGCCGCGCAGGGCCTTGCCGTGCTGCGCCAGTTGGGCCTGCCCGACGACGACGCCCGCGTCAACGCCTGGGGCGGCGCGATCGCACTGGGCCACCCGCTGGGCGCTTCAGGCGCGCGCCTGGCCACCACGGCCGTCAACCGCCTGCATGCCACCGGCGGACGCTACGCGCTGTGCACCATGTGCATCGGCGTGGGGCAGGGCATTGCGTTGATCCTGGAACGGGTCTGAATTGCAGTCGATCCGGCTGCTGCTGCCCGCGGACGCCGCCAGCTACCGCGCGTTGCGGCTGCGGGCGTTGCGCGAGCATCCCGAGGCCTTCACCTCCAGTTTCGAGGAGGAGACAGTGCGCCCGCTGAACTGGTCGGCGCAGCGGCTGAGTGCCAATCCCGCGCGCCCGCACGATGCCTTCCTGGGCGCATTTCTGGACGGCGCCCTGGTCGGCATGGTGGGCTTGCAGGGCCGCTACCGGGCCAAGGAGCGGCACAACGCCAGCGTCGTCGGCATGTTCGTCGCGCCCGAGGCCGGCGGGCTCGGGCTGGGCCGGGCCTTGCTGCAGGAACTGCTCGGGCGCGCCCGCGCGCTGGCGGCGCTGGAGCAGTTGGACCTGACGGTGACGCAAGGCAATGAACGGGCTCAGGCGCTGTACGAGCGGTGCGGCTTTACGGTCTGTGGCGTCCTGCCGCACGCCATCAAGGTGGACGGACGGGATTTCTCCAAGATCCACATGGTGCTGCGGCTGCGAGGATGACTGTGCGCGGCTCCCAGGTCCCCTGGTAGGTCAGACGTGCCAGGCCGGCAGTTGCCAGTTGCGCCAGAGGGCGAGGCCCCGCAGGCCTGCCGTGACGACCACGCAGGCTGTCAGGGCCGCCCAGCCGGGCGCATCGAACTGCCACAGGCCTACATAGACCCAGCCGCCGGCAAAGGCGCACACGGCGTAAGGCCGATGGTCGCGGAAGGCGGTCGGGATCTCGTTGCAGACCATGTCGCGCAGCACGCCGCCGAACACGCCGGTGACCAGCCCCATCATCACCGCGACCAGGCCCGGCATCCCGGCCGCTAGCGCGTGGTGCACGCCCGTGGCGGCAAACAGGCCCAGCCCCAGCGCGTCAGGCCACTGGATGGCCTTCTCGGTCAGCTCGAAGTGCCGGTGCCGCATGAACAGCATCGCCAGCACGCACAGACCCAGCACGCCCCAGAGCACCCCGACGTGTTGCACCCAGAAGAAGGGCCGCTGGTCCAGCAGCAGGTCACGCAGGGTGCCGCCGCCGAACGCCGTCAGGAAGCCCACCACACAGATTCCCACCACGTCCAGCTTCTTGCGGGCGGCCTCCATCAGCCCCGAGAGGGCGAACGCGGCTGTCGCGGACAGTTCCACCAGCAGCCTCAGGTTTTCACCCCAGGATTGAATGCCATACATGCTGCCATTGTCGCCCGAAGCCGCTGGCGCGCAGGGCATCCGGCCGGCGCTGCCCGGTTACCATGACGGCCGGTTTGTCCCGCCCGTTCCGGGCCCGAACCTTGCCGCCCATTCCCCGCTGCCGCGGGCCTGAAAGACCCGCCATCGTGAGTTTTCCGTTGATCACCGACCCGTATTTCTACGCCGTCGCCATCCCCGCCGTGCTGTTGATGGGCATCAGCAAGAGTGGGTTCGGCGCGGGCTTTGGCGCGCTGGCTGTGCCAATGATGGCGCTGGCTGTCACGGTGCCGCAGGCAGCGGCGATCCTGATGCCGGTGCTGCTGGCGATGGACCTGCTGGGCATGGCGGCTTTTCGCAAGGACTTCGACAAAAAGCTGCTGAAGTTCCTGCTGCCTTTCGGCCTGCTGGGCATCGTGGCCGGCGCCCTGCTGTTCAAGGTGCTGGAGCCCAAGGTGGTGGCCGGCATCGTGGGCGGCTTCACGCTGCTGTTCCTGGCGCAGCGGCTGCTGTTTCCGCCCAAGCCTGAAAGCGCCCCGCCGCCGCGCTGGGCCGGCGCCCTGCTGACTGCTACCTCGGGCTTCACCAGCTTCATCGCGCATGCGGGCGGTCCGCCGATCAACGCCTACGTGATTCCGCTGAAGTTGAAGCCGATGCTGTTCACCGGCACCATGGCCTTCTTCTTTTTCTTCATCAACCTCGCCAAGTGGATTCCCTACGCCTGGCTCGGCCTGCTGGACATGCGCAATTTCGCCACTTCCCTGGTGCTTCTGCCGCTGGCGCCGGTGGGCGTCTGGGTCGGCGTGCGCATCGCGCGGCGCATCAATCAAGTGCTGTTCTACCGGTTGATCTACGCCGGCATGTTTCTCACCGGCATCAAGTTGCTGTCGGACGCCTTTCGCTGACAGGTCCTGAATCAATAGCAAGAAGTGACCCTTCGACGATGGGAAGTGGCCAGTTTGATCTAAGAAATCAGCGGGAACGCGCGGCAGCCCCCCCGGGCATCGCGTCGCGGTCAGCCTGTTCCCGTTCCGCGCGCTCCTGCGCCATCTGGGCCTCCAGCTGCTCGCGTCCCAGCCGGGCCACGGCAATCAGTTTGTTTCGGTCCTTGTGGTGCGGGTACATCTGCTCCAGCAGCGCCAGGTTGTGGGCGCGAAAGCGCCCGATGCTGATCTGTACCGCCTGCGGCGTCTGGCCCATCAGTTCGAGCACGCAGGCCGCGCTGCCCAGGCTGGACTCGAACACCTCGCGTTGCACCCGCGTCACGCCCCGTTCGCGCAAGCCGTTCCAGTGCGTCACGTCGCGCGCCCGGGCCACCAGCTGCAGCTGCGGGAAGTGCTCGCGCGCCAGGTCCACGATGGCCAGCGACTGCGCCACGTCGTCCACCGCCACCACCAGGATGCGTGCGGTCGCTGCGCCAGCGGTGCGCAACAGGTCGAGCCGCGTCGCGTCGCCGTAGAACACGCGGTAGCCGAAGGCGCGCGCGGCCTCGATCATTTCGGCGTCATGGTCCAGCACGGTGGCCTGGATGCCCTGCGCCGACAGCATGCGCCCGATGATCTGGCCGTAGCGGCCGAAGCCGGCGATAACGATGGGCGCGTCCTGCGGCTCCGAGATCTCTTCGAGCACCGGCACATTGCAGTTCGCATAACGCGGCAGCAGAAGCCGGTCCACGGCCAGCAGCAAGAGAGGGCTGAGCAGCATCGACAGCGCGACCGCGCCGATCAGCAGCGACGCGACCTCGGGCGAAAACACCTTGGCGCCGGCGGCGGCCTGGAACACCACGAAGGCAAACTCGCCGCCTTGCGCCAGCAGCAGCGTGAATACGGGGCGTTCCTGAAACGGCAGTGGCATGGCGCGCGCCAGCGCATAGATCACCACCAGCTTGACGGCCATGAAGCCCAGCAGGATGGCTGCCATGGCGCCCGGTTGCGCGAGCAGCACGCCGAAGTCGATGCTCATGCCCACGGCGATGAAAAAAAGCCCGAGCAGCAGGCCCTTGAAAGGCTCGATGTCGGTCTCCAGCTCGCGCCGGTACTCGCTGTCGGCCAGCAACACGCCGGCCAGGAAGGCGCCCAGCGCCATCGACAACCCCAGCCACTGCATCAGCATCGCGATGCCCACCACCAGCAGCAGCGCGGCCGCCGTGAAGACCTCGGAGGTCTTGCTCTTCGCGATCCAGCGCAGCGCCGGGCGCAGCATCAGGCGGCCGCCCAGGATGACCCCGCCCACGATCCCGATCACCGTGATCGCCTGGAGCCACACATTGGCGCCGGGAGCGGCGTGACCGGATCCGGAACTCCCGTCCACCAGGCCGCCCAGCAATGGCAGCAGGGCCAGGATCGGAATGGCGGCGACGTCCTGGAACAGCAGGATCGAAAAGCCGGCCTGCCCGCTGGAGGTGCGCAGCAGGTTGCGCTCCTGCATCACCTGCAGCGCAATGGCCGTGGACGACAGCGCCAGGCCCAGCGCCGCGACCACGGCCGTGGGCCACGGCACGCCGAGCGCCACGGCCACGCCTGCCAGCGCGGCTGTGCAGGCCAGAACCTGTGCGCTGCCCCAGCCGAAGATCGGCCGGCGCAGGCTCCACAGGCGGCGCGGCTCCAGCTCCAGCCCGACCAGGAACAGCATCAGCACCACGCCGAACTCGGCAAAGTGCAGGATGTCCTCGACGTTGCTCACCAGCCCCAGCCCCCACGGGCCGATGGCCATGCCCGCGGCCAGGTAGCCGATGATGGCGCCCAGGCCCAGCGCGCGCGACAGCGGCACGGCAATTACCGCGGCGGCCAGGTAGATGAAGCTGTTGACCAGCCAGGCGGGGGTGTGTTCCATGCCGTTAACATACCTCATGCCCGATGCGTGCGTATCGGGCAGGCTACCCGGTCGATTTGTAGTTTGCAGGAGTCCCACATGCCGGTCATCGTCGTCGCCAATCCCAAGGGAGGGGCGGGCAAATCCACACTGGCCACCAACGTGGCGGGTTACCTGGCCGCCCACGGCCACGCTGTGATGCTGGGCGACGCCGATCGCCAGCAGTCCAGCCGCTTGTGGCTGGGTCTGCGTCCCGCCACGGCGCGGCGCATCACCAGCTGGGACGTGACGCCCGACATGACCGCCCGCCCGCCGAAGGGCACCAGCCACGTGGTGCTCGACACGCCGGGCGGCCTGCATGGCAAGCGGTTCAAGGAAATGGTGCGCGTGGCCGACAAGGTGATCGTGCCCCTGCAGCCAAGCATTTTCGACATCTTCGCGACGCGTGCCTTCCTCGACGAACTGGCCGAACAGCGCCACGCCGGGCGCCTGAAGGTGGGCCTGGTCGGCATGCGCGTGGACGCGCGCACCATTGCCGCCGAGCAGCTGCGCGAGTTCGTTGACGGCCTGGGTCTGCCGGTGCTGGGTTTCCTGCGCGACACGCAAAATTACGTTCACCTCGCCGCGCGCGGGCTCACGCTGTTCGATGTCGCGCCGGGCCGCGTCGAGAAAGATCTGGCGCAATGGCAGGACATCTGTCGCTGGCTGGACACACCCTGAACGCCCGCGCGGCTAAAGTGACTTCATGAAAACCTTTCGGACCCTCAAGGAACTGGCTGCCTGCGCCGGCCAGGACGTCGCCACCAGCGACTGGATCACCATCACCCAGCAACAGGTCAACCAGTTCGCCGAGGCCACGGGGGATCACCAGTGGATTCATGTCGATGTCGAGAAGGCCAGGAAGGGCCCGTTCGGCGGCCCGATCGCACACGGCTTTCTCACGCTGTCGCTGCTGCCGCGCTTTTTTGAATCCACCATCGAGGTGGTCGAATCGGCCATGGGCGTCAACTACGGGCTGAACAAGGTGCGCTTCATCGCCCCGGTGCCCGTGGGCAGCAAGCTGCGTGCGCGCATGAAGCTGCTGTCGGCCGAGCCGATCGACAACAATGGCTACCAGATGACCTGGGAAATCACCGTGGAGCGCGAAGGCGCGTCCAAGCCGGTGTGCATCGCCGAGTCCCTGTCGCGGCGCTATTGAGGCCGGATCTCAGGCTTTTTTGACAAGAAGCCAGCGTCGAATGGCGCTTTGAAGCTATCAATAATGTAGCGCTTCGCCGGCTGGCGGCTTCTAGCTGAAGCCGATCTGGCGCCAGGCCTCGAACACCGTCACCGCCACCGCGTTCGACAGGTTCAGGCTGCGCTGGCCAGCACGCATCGGCAGGCGCAGTTGCCGGTCTTCGGCAAAGGCCCCCCGCACAAGGGGCGAAAGTCCGCGCGTTTCGGCGCCGAACACCAGCCAGTCGCCAGCCTGGAAAGCCACCTCATGCACCCGGCGTGTGCCGCGCGTCGTCAGCGCGAACAGGCGCGCCGGGTCGGGCGCTTGCGTATCGAGGAACGCCTGCCAGCTGGCGTGGCGCCGCAATTCGGCGTACTCGTGGTAATCCAGCCCGGCGCGGCGCATGTGCTTGTCGTCCATCGAAAACCCCAGCGGCTCGATCAGGTGCAGCGTGCAACCGGTGTTGGCTGCCAGGCGGATCACATTGCCCGTGTTGGGCGGAATCTCGGGCTCGACCAGGACGATGTGGAACATGGGGAAAATTTACTCTGTCCGGGCGAAAACCAGTGCCGTGACATGTGCGGCACCCGCCTGTCGCACGGTCAGTGCCGCAGCGTGCAGCGAGGCGCCGCTGGTCATGACATCATCGACCAGCACCACCCGCTGGCCTTGCAGTTCATGCGCGCGCAAGGGCTCCACGGCGAAGGCGCCCTGCACGTTGCGCAGGCGCTCCGAGCGGTTGAGAGCGCTTTGCGCCGGCGTGTGGCGGGTGCGCAGCAGCAGGCTCGCATCGGTCTGCCCGGGCGCCAGCCGTTGCGCCAGCATCAGGGCCTGGTTGAAACCGCGCTCCGCCAGCCGCTCTCGGGCCAGCGGCATCGGCAGCACCCGGTCGGCCTGGTCCAGCGCGGGCTCGACCCAGGGCGTGCTGCGCATCACCGTTGCCAGCGCGGCGGCCCAGCCGGGTTGGCCGCCGAACTTGAACTGCGCGATGCAATGCGACCACGGCCATGCGTAGGCCACGGCGGCCAGACAGCCGTCCAGCGGGGGCGGTGTGGTCAGGCACGCGCCGCACTGGCCCACGCCGGCGGGAACCGGCAATGCGCAGGTGCGGCAACGCGGCAAGGGCTGGGCAAAACGCGCCACGCAGGCGTCGCACACCACGCGCGACGGCCAGGCATGGCATACCGCGCAACGCGCCGGTATTTGCTGGGATGCCCTGCGGATCAACTGGCGAAACATGAAATCAATATACTTCTTCGCCTGAAACCGCGCCCGCGCCACGATTGCACATGCCCCACGAACTTCCCCCCACCATCGACCCCGTGGCCGCCGCGCGCTGGGCCGCGCTGGCCGTGCCAAACCCGGTGCAAGGGCGGGCGGATGCAGGTGGATCGCCCTGGCTGCACGAAGAAGTGGCGCGGCGCATGGAAGAGCGGCTCGGCTGGATCAAGCTGCAGCCGCAGCGCTGGGCGCACTGGGAAGCGGTGCGCGGCGGCCTGCAGGCGCACGGCTTGCTGGCGCGTCGCTATCCGGGGGCTGAATGCTATGTGGTCGATTCCAGCGCCGCGAGATCGCGCGCTGCCGTCAGAACACTGAGCAAGCCCTGGTGGAGTCCGGAGCGCTGGACGGCCGCACCCACGCGCTTCGAGACGCCGCCCGAGGGCACGGTGCAGATGCTCTGGTCCAACATGCTGTTGCACCATGCGGCCGACCCGCAGGCGCTGATGGCGCAATGGCACGGCGCTCTGGCGGTCGATGGGTTCCTGATGTTCTCCTGCTTCGGCCCCGACACCCTGCGCGAGCTGCGGGGGCTCTACCAGGCCCTGGGCTGGCCGGCGCCAGCGCACGAGTTCACCGACATGCACGATTGGGGCGACATGCTGGCCCAGGCCGGTTTCGCCGAGCCCGTCATGGACATGGAGCGCATCACCCTGACCTTCGAGACGCCGCAGCGGCTGCTGCAGGAATTGCGCGAACTGGGCCGCAACCTGCATCCGGGCCGGTTCCAGGGCCTGCGCGGACGCGCCTGGCTGGCGCAACTGCATCAGGCGCTGGCAACGGGGATGGCGGGTGCCGCCGCCGGCGGTCCGCTGAGCCTCACGTTCGAGATCAACTATGGCCATGCCTTCAAGCCGGCACCGCGCCTGCGGCTGCAGGCAGAGAGCCAGGTGAGCCTGGAAGAAATGCGCGTCGCGTTGCGCCAGCGCAAAAAGAATCAGCCGATTCATTGAGAAATATCAAAGACCTGTCTGGAGTCGGGTAAAATCAGTGGCTGTTGATTTATCCGCAGGGGTCTTTTTGGGTCCCTGTCTTCCCGAGATTGACGAGTGTCAAATCCAGTGTTTCGTTTTGCCAGGGTGTCCGGTCAAAACATCGACTGGATGCTGAAGCGCAATTGTTCCGTGACGCCGACCCAACTGGGCTGGGCCTACGGGATGCTGTGCGTGGTGTCGCTGGGCATCGGGGTTGGGTTCTGGCTGTTGGGCGCCCCATTCGTGCTCGGGTTTGCGTGGTTGGAGCTGATCGCCGTGGGTCTGGCATTCTTCATGTATGCCCGGCATGCGAGCGACGGCGAAATGATTTCCCTGCGGGGCAGTCAGCTGGTGGTCGAAACAGAGTCGGCGGGGCGGCGCGAGCGGGCCGAGTTCAACCGGGATTGGGTCCGGGTCGAACCCCGGGCCTCGGACACTTCGCTGATCGAGGTGTCGGGGCAGGGTCGTAGTGTTCAGGTGGGGCGTTATGTGCGCCCGGAGTTGCGTCCGGTGCTGGCGCACGAAATTCGAAGGGCATTGCGCCGGGCGTGATGTCGGAGCGGTGGCCCCGCAGGGGCGCCGTGTGGGATGAACGGTTTATTTGAGGCAAGAGAAGTGAACACGATGAAGAACATTCCCAACAAGCTGGCTTCAATGCTGTGTCATGCGGGCGTGTGGGCCGGCGCCTGGGTTGTAACGGCAGCGCATGCCGTCAACGACCTGCCCGGTGGCCCCGCTGTCAACCAGCTCAACCTGCCGGAGCCGGCGACCAAGATCGCCGCCGAGCAGAATTCGCTGCACTGGATGATGCTGATCCTGTGCACCGTGATCTTCGTGGCGGTGTTTTCGGTGATGTTCTATTCCGTCTGGAAGCACCGCAAGTCCAAAGGCCACAAGGCCGCCAATTTCCATGAGTCCGTGACGGTTGAAATCGTCTGGACTGTCATTCCCTTCATCATCGTGATTCTCATGGCCTTGCCGGCCACCAAGCTGGTCGTGGCCCAGAAGGACACCACCAATGCCGACCTGACCATCAAGGTCACTGGCTATCAGTGGAAGTGGGGTTATGACTACCTCAAGGGCGAAGGCGAGGGCATCGGCTTCATTTCCACGCTGGACAACGCGCAGCGCGTCATGTCCGCCGAGGGCAAGCCCGCAGGCGACAATTACCTGTTGAAGGTGGACAACCCGCTGGTGGTGCCGGTGGGCAAGAAAATCCGCATCATCACCACGGCCAACGATGTGATCCACGCCTTTGCCGTGCCGCAGTTCGGCATCAAACAGGACGCCATTCCTGGTTTCGTGCGCGACACCTGGTTCCGCGCCGAAAAAACCGGCGACTTTTATGGCCAGTGCCAGGAGCTTTGCGGCAAGGAGCACGCCTACATGCCGATCCACGTCAAGGTGGTTTCGGCCGAAGACTATTCGAAATGGGTTGATGGCGAGAAGAAGAAACTGGCTGCCAAGGCCGATGATCCTGCCAAGGTCTGGACGCAGGCCGACCTGGTGGCGCGTGGCGAGAAAGTCTACGCCGCCAATTGCGCCGCCTGCCACCAGGCCAGCGGCAAGGGCGCCGGCCCGATCAAGCCGCTGGACGGTGCCGCGATCGTGCTCGACGCGGACAAGGCCAAGCAGATCGCCGTGCTCCTCAATGGCCAGAACAATGGCGCCATGCCGGGCTGGAAACAATTGTCCGACACTGAAATTGCTGCCGTGATCACGTACACCAAGAACAACTGGTCCAACAAGACCGGGCAGATCGTGCAGCCCGCCGACGTCAAGACGGCCCGCAATTAAGCAAGCAATTCAGTACCGCAGTTTGAAAGTATTGAGAAGGAAACCGACATGAGTGCAGTTCTCGGCCACCACGGCGACCATGCCCACGACGACCACCACCACGCGCCCACGGGCTGGCGCCGCTGGGTGTACGCCACCAACCACAAGGACATCGGGACGCTGTACTTGCTGTTTGCGTTCACCATGCTGATGATCGGCGGCGTCCTGGCGCTGCTGATCCGGGCCGAGCTGTTCCAGCCGGGCCTGCAGGTGGTCAATCCTGAGCTCTTCAACCAGTTCACCACCATGCACGGCCTGATCATGGTGTTTGGTGCCATCATGCCGGCCTTCGTGGGCTTTGCAAACTGGATGATTCCGTTGCAGATCGGCGCGGCCGACATGGCTTTCGCACGCATGAACAACTTCAGCTTCTGGCTGATGATCCCCGCTGGCCTGATGCTGGCCGGATCGTTCTTCATGCCCGGCGGCGCGCCCGCCGCCGGCTGGACACTCTACGCACCGCTGACACTGCAAATGGGCCCGTCGATGGACGCAGGCATTTTTGCCATGCACATATTGGGCGCATCGTCCATCATGGGCTCGATCAACATCATCGTCACCATCCTCAACATGCGCGCCCCAGGCATGACGCTGATGAAAATGCCGATGTTCGCCTGGACCTGGCTCATCACCGCCTACCTGCTGATCGCCGTCATGCCCGTGCTGGCCGGCGCCATCACCATGACGCTGACGGATCGCCACTTTGGCACCAGCTTCTTCAACCCCGCGGGCGGTGGCGATCCGGTGATGTACCAGCACATCTTCTGGTTCTTCGGCCACCCCGAGGTCTACATCATGATCCTGCCGGCCTTCGGCATCATCAGCCAGGTCGTGCCTGCCTTTGCGCGCAAGAAGCTGTTCGGCTACGCCTCCATGGTGTACGCCACTTCATCCATCGCCATCCTGTCGTTCATCGTCTGGGCGCACCACATGTTCACGACTGGCATGCCGGTCACCGGCCAGCTGTTCTTCATGTACGCCACGATGCTGATTGCCGTGCCGACCGCCGTGAAAATCTTCAACTGGATTGCCACCATGTGGCGTGGCTCCATGACCTTCGAGACGCCGATGCTCTTTGCCGTCGGGTTCATCTTCGTGTTCACCATGGGCGGCTTCACCGGCCTGATCCCGGCTATCGCACCGATCGACACCCAGTTGCAGGACACCTACTACATCGTGGCCCACTTTCACTATGTGCTGGTGGCCGGCTCGCTGTTCGCGATGTTCTCGGGTTTCTATTACTGGGTCCCCAAGTGGACCGGGGTCATGTACAACGAAACACGCGGCAAGATCCATTTCTGGTGGTCGCTGATTTCCTTCAACATCACCTTCTTCCCGATGCACTTCCTGGGCCTGGCCGGCATGCCACGCCGCTACGCCGACTACCCGATGCAGTTTGCCGACTTCAACGCGATTGCTTCCGTGGGCGGCTTCTTCTTCGGCTTTGCCCAAGTCTACTTCTTCCTGTTCATCGTGGTCCCTGCCATGCGTGGCAAGGGCGAGAAGGCGCCGCAGAAACCCTGGGAGGGTGCCGAGGGCCTGGAATGGGAGGTACCTTCACCTGCACCGTTCCACACCTTTGAGAACCCGCCCAAGCTCGACGCCACGGCCACCCGGGTGATCGGCTGAGGACACGCGCCATGACGACGCCTGAGCAAAAGAAAAGCAACCTGCGCCTGGGCCTGATCCTGGCGTCCGTTGCGCTGGTCTTCTTCCTGGGCTTCATGACCAAGATGGTCCTGCTGAGCCGTTAAGCACCGGCCACCACCATGGGCATTCGCAGCGAAAACATCCGGATGGTGGGCAAGCTGGCCGTTGTGACGGCCGGCATGTTTGCCTTTGGCTACGCGCTGATCCCCATCTACAAGCACATCTGTGAAGCGACCGGCATCAACATCCTGTCGCTGTCCGAGCGCAATGTGCCGGGCAATGGCACCGCCGGCAAGGACGTCCGCGTGCCCGGCAATTCACAGGTCGACCGATCGCGCACCATCACCGTCGAGTTCGACGCCAACGCGCGCGGCCCGTGGGATTTCAAGCCGGCGCAGCGCTATGTGCAGGTCCATCCCGGCGAACTGACCACGGTGATGTACGAGTTCCAGAACACCCAGAGCCGGACCATGGCCGCCCAGGCCATCCCCAGCTACGCACCGCACCAGGCCGCAGCGCATTTCAACAAGCTCGAGTGCTTCTGCTTCAACCAGTACACGCTGGCGCCCGGCGAAAAAAAGCAGTGGCCGGTGTCGTTCGTGATCGACCCGAAGCTGTCGAAGGACGTGACCACCATCACGCTTTCCTACACGTTTTTTGAAGTTGGTGGCAAGACCCCGCCTGCGCCCTCGTCGCCTACCGCTGCCGCCACGCAGGCCCCGCCGGGAGTCGGTTCGTGAATGCCCCGCATGCCGCATCCGCGCCCGCGAAGACCTCGTTCTTGCGAACCGTCAAGTCGGTGGCATGGGCTTTCCTGGGCATCCGCAAGAAAAGTGAATCCACCGAAGACATGGCGCGGATCAACCCGTTTCACGTCATCATTGTCGGCATTCTGGGCGCCATGATTTTTGTGCTGGGGCTGGTGGCCCTGGTGAACTGGGTGGTGGCGAAATAAGCCGATCACCCGAACCGATTGAGACCGACAAGCATTTGAGAGAGCAGGAGAAGCAATGAGTTCAACCACGCACGGCAGCACGCCCTATTACTTTGTTCCGGGACCTTCCCGTCATCCGGCCATGGCGGCTTTTGGATTGTTCTTCGTGATCCTGGGCGCTGGCCAGTGGATCAACGGCGTCGAGTGGGGCAAATACTCGCTTTTCTTCGGTCTGGCCTGGTGGCTGGGCGTGCTCTACCAATGGTTCCGCGACGCGGTGACCGAGAGCGAAGGGGGTCTTTACGGGTACAAGGTCGACCTGTCCTTCCGCTGGAGCATGAGCTGGTTCATCTTCTCCGAGGTGATGTTCTTCGGTGCCTTCTTCACCGCCCTGTGGTGGACCCGCACCCACTCCGTGCCGGCCCTTGGCAGCCTGGACAACGCGCTGCTCTGGCCCAATTTCCAGGCCGTCTGGCCCAGCGTTTCCGCTGGCGCCACCGCTTCGCCGGCTGGCATCGTCGAACCCTTCCAGACCATGGGTCCGTTCTGGTTGCCCACCATCAACACGGCGCTGCTGCTGTCTTCGGCGGTCACCCTGACCATCGCTCACCACGCGCTGCAGCAGGGCCAGCGGGCCAAGACCATCGGCTTCATGTGGGTCACGGTGATCCTGGGCATCATCTTCCTGGGCGTTCAGGGCTACGAGTACTACCATGCCTACAACGATCTGAACCTCAAGCTCTCTTCCGGTGTCTTCGGCTCCACCTTCTTCATGCTGACGGGTTTCCACGGCTTTCACGTGTTCGTCGGCATGCTGATGCTGCTGTTCATCACCCTGCGGCTGATGAAAGGGCACTTCACGGCAGACCGCCATTTCGGCTTCGAAGGCGCGGCCTGGTACTGGCACTTCGTGGACGTGGTCTGGCTGGGCCTCTACATCCTCGTCTACTGGATGTAATCCGCGCCAGCCGAAGAAAAGCGCCGGAAGGCGCTTTTTTTGTTGAGCTCCAGGCCACTCACTTGCCCGGTGGAATGCCGGTCGGCTGGATGTAGCCCAGCTTCCAGGCGAGCAGAATGCAGAGAAACAGCACAATGGAAAAACCGACCCGAAATGCCAGTGCCCGCGCCATCCCGCGCGACTTGGCGCGGCCGTCGGCATCGGTGCCGCTGCCCTTCATCATGAAGAACATGGCAACCCCCAGGCTGGCAATGATGGCGATGAAGGCAATGGCAACAAGGTACGTCATGCGGGGCATTATCCCGTGAGTAGCGTCGCCCCGGGCTGGCGCTTCTGGCTCGCCACGCTGGCCGCGCTGGCCGGGGTGGCGCTCACCGTGTCGCTGGGCGCCTGGCAGTTGTCGCGCGCCAGCTTCAAGGAAGCCTTGCAGGCGCAGGTCGGCGCGCAGCACCGCGTGGCCCCGCTGGACGCCAGCGCGCTGCAGTCCGGGGCGCCGTTCCATCGCCGGGTCATCTTGCAGGGCACCTGGCTGGGGCAGCACACCGTCTTTCTGGACAACCGCCAGATGAACGGAAAACCCGGCTTCAACGTATTGACTCCACTGAAACTCGAAGGCGGCGGGGCGGTCGTGCTGGTGCAGCGCGGCTGGTCACCGCGTAATTTTGCCGACCGCGCCGCCTTGCCCAAGGTCGAAACGCCCGCCGGGCGGGTCACCGTCCAGGGGAGAATCGCCCCCGCGCCAGCCAAGCTATACGAGTTCGCCGGGGCGCCCGCCGGCCCGATCCGGCAAAATCTCGACCTGGCCCAGTTCAGTGCCGAAACCCGCCTGCCCCTGCTCCCCGTCACCGTGCTGGAGACCGGCGAGGCCAGTGAAGGGCTGCTGCGCCAGTGGGCCGAGCCGGCCACCGGCGTCGACAAGCATTATGGCTATGCCTTCCAGTGGTTTGGCCTGGGCGGCCTGATTTTCATCCTCTATGTCTGGTTTCAAATTGTCCGACGCTTCTTCTTCCCACCCCGCGCAGCGCGATGAACCCCTGCACCTGACCGTGCACTCCATCCCCGTGCCGCAGGACGGGGTGCCGGACGACGCCCGTCGCGTGCGCATGGGCCGCTGGAAAATGATCCTCGTGGCGCTGGTCTGTGCGACGCCGGTGGTCGCGTCCTACTTCACCTACTACGTGGTGCGCCCCGAAGGCCGGCGCAACCACGGCGAGCTGATTGATCCCCAGCGCCCGCTGCCCGACGTGGCTGCTACCTCCCTGCAGGGTCAGGGCACCAACCTGAGCGCCCTCAAGGACCAGTGGCTGCTGGTCAGCGTGGCCGGCGGCGCCTGCGATGCCGCTTGCCAGAAGCACCTTTATCTGCAGCGCCAGATCCGTGAGGGCCTGGGCAGGGACAAGGACCGGCTCGACTGGGTCTGGCTGATCCCCGACGATGCCCCCGTGCCCGAGGCGATGCGCCCCGGCCTGGCGCAGGCCACGGTCTTGCGCGTGCCGCTGGCCCAACTGGCCCAATGGCTCACCCCGGCTACCGGCCACACGCTCGCCGACCACCTCTACGTCGTCGATCCCAAGGGCAACTGGATGATGCGTTTTCCGGCCGGTCTCGACCCGGCTGGCGCGGCCAAGGCCAAGCGCGACCTCGAGCGCATGATGCGCGCCTCGGTCTCCTGGGACGAAGCCGGCCGTCCTCAGGCGCCCCGTTAGGACCACGCCATGGACTCGCAGGCCCTGGTCGACCTCTCCCCCCTGGCGCGCATGATGCTCATGGGTGTGGTCGTCGCCCTGGGTCCATTGGCCTGGGTCGGCTTGCGCAACGCCGGGGCCACGCCGGCGCGGCGGCTCCAGGCGCTGACGCTGCTGACGCTGTTCCTGACCTTCGACCTCGTGCTGTTCGGCGCCTTCACCCGCCTGACCGACTCGGGCCTGGGCTGCCCTGACTGGCCCGGCTGCTACGGCAACGCCAGCCCGGTGGGTGCCAAGGCCGCCATCACCGCAGCGCAGACCGCCATGCCCACCGGCCCGGTGACGCATGGCAAGGCCTGGGTGGAAATGATCCATCGTTACCTTGCGACCGGCGTCGGTGTCCTGATCCTCACGCTGGCCGCCATGAGCTGGATCGAGCGGCGGCGCGCCCACGGCGCCTTGCCGGTCAACCCCTGGTGGCCCACGCTGACCCTGTTCTGGGTCTGCGTGCAGGGCGCGTTCGGTGCGCTCACCGTCACCATGAAGCTGTTCCCGGCCATCGTCACGCTGCACCTGCTCGGCGGCCTGGCACTGCTGGCCTTGCTTTGCGTGCAGGCAGTGCGTTTTCAGCAAGCGGCGCCGGGCCAGGGTCCGGTGGCACTGGCGCCCGGACTGCGGCTCGGGTTGTGGGTCACTGCGGCGCTGGTCGTCGTGCAAGCCACGCTGGGCGGCTGGGTCAGCACCAACTACGCCGTGCTGGCCTGCAGCGATTTCCCGATGTGCCAGCAAAGCTGGTGGCCGGCCATGGACTTCTCGCAGGGCTTCACGGTCTGGCGCACCCTGGGCCACACGCCAGACGGCGCGCCCATCGACTTCTCGGCCCTCACCGCCATCCATTACGTGCACCGTCTGGCCGCCTACGCGGTCCTCACGGCGCTGGCCGTGCTGGCATGGCGCCTGCAGCGCGCCGGGGCGCTGAGCGTGCAGGCGCGCTGGATCGCGGGGCTGGCCGTTTGGCAGTTCGCCACCGGCGTTTCCAACATCGTGCTGGACTGGCCACTGGTGGCCGCGGTGTCGCACACCGGCGGTGCAGCCGCCCTCGTGGTGGTCCTGACCTGGGCGCTGGGCGCCAGCCGCGCGGCCGGCGCCGTGGTGCCCGCCACCCGAACAGTTTCTCCAAGGCTTCCCGCATGACCGCCGCCGCGTCCCCCGCCAGCACACCGTCGGTGATCCGGCAGTTCAACGCGCTGACCAAGCCGCGCGTGATCCAGCTCATCGTGTTCTGCGCCCTGATCGGCATGGTGCTGGCTGTGCCCGGCGTGCCAAGTTGGTCGGACGCGCTGCGCATGGTGTTGGCCAGCGCCGGGATCTGGTTTGTGGCCGGTGCGGCGGCCGCCTTCAACTGCCTGGTGGAAAAGGGCATCGACGCGCGCATGAAGCGCACCGCCTGGCGCCCCACGGCCCGCGGCGAGCTGAGCGACCGGCAGGCACTGGTTTTTTCAGCGGTGATGTGCGCCATCGGCTCGGCGTTGCTGTACGTCTGGGTCAACCCGCTCACCATGTGGCTCACCTTTGCCACCTTCGTAGGCTACGCCGTGATCTACACCGTCATCCTCAAGCCGCTTACGCCGCAAAACATCGTGATCGGGGGCGCCTCGGGCGCCATGCCGCCGGTGCTGGGATGGGCCGCCATGACCGGCGATGTCGGCCCCGAGGCGCTGATCCTCTTCCTCATCATCTTCCTGTGGACGCCGCCGCATTTCTGGGCCCTGGCCCTTTACCGGGTGGAGGACTACCGCAAGGCCGGCCTGCCGATGTTGCCCGTGACGCACGGCAACGAATTCACCCGCCTGCAAGTGCTGCTCTACACCCTGGTGCTGTTTGCCGCCTGCCTGATGCCGTTTGCCTATGGCATGAGCTCCTGGCTGTACCTGGGCGTGGCCGTGGTGCTGAGCGCCGGCTTCATCGTCTACGCCTTCGTGCTGTGGCGCGATTACTCTGATGCGCTGGCGCGCAAGACCTTCCGTTTTTCCCTGATCCACCTGAGCGGGCTGTTCGCCGCGCTTCTGGTCGACCACTACCTCTTCTAGCCTGCGATGAACAAGCGAAATACTCTTAAAAATATAGCATATGGCGGCCTTTTGACGCTGGGTGCTGGCCTGATCAGTGCCTGTTCCGACGCAAAGCCGCAATTTCGGGGCGTGGACATCACCGGTGCCGACTACGGGCGCGACTTCCCGTTGCCTGACCACAACGGCCGGCCGCGCAGCATCAAGGACTTCGCCGGCAAGGTCGTCATCGTCTTCTTTGGCTATACCCAGTGTCCCGACGTCTGCCCGACTTCGATGGCCGAGCTCGCCGAAGTCAAGAAACTGCTGGGCCCGGATGGCGACAAGCTGCAGGGCATCTTCGTCACGGTCGACCCCGCGCGCGACACCGCCGAGATGCTCAAGGCCTACATGACCAATTTCGACCCCAGCTTCCTGGCGCTGATCCCCACGCCCGAGCAGCTGGCCGCCATCGCCAAAGACTTCAAGGTCTACTACAAGCGCGTCGAGGGCAAAACGCCCACCAGCTACACCATGGACCACTCGGCCGGCAGCTACATGTACGACCCGCAAGGCCGCCTGCGCCTGTACAACCGCTATGGCAGCGGCGCGCCGGCCCTTGCCGCCGACGTAAAACTGCTGCTCAAGGGCCGCTGAGCCGGCGCGCCACCAGCGCAGGGCAGGGAAAACTCAGTCTTTTCGCGCCGTATCCAGCGTGGAATGGACGTTTTCCGCTATTCAATCAGGAATAAAAATGCCCGGCGAACCGGGCTTTTTTATGGAGGCGGGGCGGGGTGCCCGTTAGGCGTAGGCCGCCAGCGCGGTTTTCATCTTCTTCATGGCCGCCACTTCGATCTGGCGGATGCGCTCGGCGCTCACGCCGTATTCCGCGGCCAGGTCGTGCAGCGTCAGGCCGCCGGAGCCGTCATCGTTCACCTTGAGCCAGCGCTCCTCCACGATGCGCCGGCTTCGCGCATCCAGCGCGTCCAGCGCGGCGGCAATGCCGTCGCTGGCCAGCACATCGCGCTGATGCGCCTCGATCATGGCCGTCGGCTCGTGGCGGCTGTCGGCCAGGTAGGCAATCGGGCCAAACGCCTGCTCACCGTCGTCCGAAGGGTTCGGGTCCAGCAGCACGTCGCCACCCGACATGCGCGTCTCCATCTCCATGACGTCCTCGCGCTTCACATTGAGCTGGCGCGCCACCGCATCGATCTCGCCCTCGCTCAACGTGTCGCGGTGGGTCGCGTCGTCGGCGCCGGCGTCAGCTTTGAAGCCCTGCTTCATCGAGCGCAGGTTGAAAAACAGCTTGCGCTGCGCCTTGGTGGTCGCCACCTTCACCATGCGCCAGTTCTTCAGGATGTACTCGTGGATCTCGGCCTTGATCCAGTGCAGTGCATAGCTCACCAGGCGCACGCCCTGGTCCGGGTCAAAGCGCTTCACCGCCTTCATCAGGCCGATGTTGCCCTCCTGGATCAGGTCGCCGTGGGGCAGCCCATAGCCCAGGTACTTGCGCGACACCGACACCACCAGCCGCAGGTGCGACAGCACCAGCTTGCTCGCGGCCTCCAGGTCGTTGTCCGACCTGAGCTTGCGTGCAAAGGTCTGCTCGTCTTCCAGTGTCAGCATCGGCAGGCGGTTCACCGCCGAGATATAGGCATCCAGATTGCCCAGCGCGGGCAAGGTCAGCGAAGAACTGGCCCACGGATTGGCTAGCGCCAGCGCGTTAACAGACGATCCAGTTTGAACGGTCATGCCAGAAATCCTTTCATGGAAGCTAAATATTAGCACTCTCTGTGATCGAGTGCTAAGCAATAAGTTCCATAAGCCTGTACGAATGCGGGGTAAACAAGTTTGAGGAGATCGAACGCTTGGCCGTACTTGTCAGAAACAGACGCTATGCAAAGTTTCCGAGACGGCGATGAAGTGGTTGACTCCATGCTGCTCACCCTTGCCGCCACCTACACCAGCGGGCAAGACGCTGCGGTCTCGTGAAAAAGCCCGCTTCGTAGGGCTCTTTTTTTTCTGGCGCCTGGGCAGGGCGCTCCGTTGTCAATTTATCTGGCTCAGCCCACCACCAGCCGCGACGCACCGGCCGGCTCGATGCGGCCTACCACGGCCGCGCGGTCGAACCCGTGGCGC
>JAABQG010000116.1 GCA_011391595.1 Hydrogenophaga sp. | reverse complement strand
GGGGTAACTGAGGAAAATAGGATCAACATTGGATTTCGTTCTTGCGGTGAAATGTAGTGCCATAATAGTTTTGCTGGCTTGATCCAAAGCGTCGCTTTTCGTGCACCATCCCGTGCATGTTCATTCGCCGCACCCAGACCCGCAGTCGCATCTCGGGTGAGCCCTACGTCACTTACCGCCTGGTGCACAGCGCCCGAGTGGGCAACGCCATCAAGCAGACCACGGCGCTCAACCTGGGCAGCCACTTCGACCTGCCCCAAGCGCAGTGGCCCGCGCTGGCCCAGCGCATCGGCGAGTTGGTGAGTGGGCAGCGGTCGATGCTCGAGGCGACGCTGCCTGAGCAGGTGCAGGTCTTCGCGCAACGCTTTGCAGCCCAGATCATTGCGCGCAAGCCTGCCGTGCCCAGCCTGGGCGCGGCGCCCACGGCGCGCGCAGTTCCAGCTGCCGCAGCGTTTGCCAAGCCTGCTGCCAACCCACCCAACAGCCTACCCGGCAGCCCGGCCAGCCGCCCGGCCGCCAGCCCCGCCAGCCCCGCCAGTGAAGCGCACGGGGTCGCTCGCTACCAGGAGGTCGATCTGGACTCGCTGGAGCTGGTCGATCCGCGCAGCGTGGGCGTGGAGCACGCTGCGCTGGTGGCGATGCGGCAGTGCGGGTTGGAGGACAAGCTCGCACAGCTGGGCCTGAACCGCCCGCAGATCGCTGCCGCTGTGGGCAACATCGTCGCGCGCATGGCCCAGCCGGGCAGCGAGATGGCCACGCACGCCTGGCTCAAGGACACCTCGGCGCTGGGCGAGCTCATTGACTTTGACTTCGAGGCGATGGACTTGAACCGCCTGTACCGCGCCTCGGACGCGCTGTACAAGCACCGCCAGGCCTTGCAGGAGCACCTGTTCGGCAAGGCACGCTCGATGTTCGGCCTGGGCCAGACCATCACCCTGTACGACCTGACCAACACCTACTTCGAGGGCGTGGCGGCCGGGGTGCGCAAGGCCAAACGCGGCCACAGCAAGGAGTGCCGCAGCGACTGCCCGCTGGTGACGCTGGCGATGGCGCTGGACGGCAGCGGCTTCGTGCGGCGCGTGCAGTTCTTCGCCGGCAACGCCAGCGAGCCCGCCACGCTCAAGGGCATGCTCACGGGCCTGGATGCGACCCCGGGTGCCACGGTGGTGATGGATGCAGGCATCGCCGCGCAGGCCAATCTGATTTGGCTGCGCGAGCAGGGCTATCAGTATGTGGTCGTCTCCAAGCTGCGCGAGCGCCAGTTCGATCCGACGCTGGCCACCGAGGTGCAATCGGCCGGCCTTGTGCCGATCAAGCTGCAGCGCGTGCAGGGCACGCAAGGCGAGGTGCTGCTGTACTGCCATTCGCCCGCGCGGGAGGAAAAGGACCGTGCCATCGACATGGCCAAGGCCAGTGGCCTGGAGGCCGCACTGGCCAAGCTTCAAGCCAGCCTGAGCAAGCCGCGCGGCACGCAGGACGTGGCCACCATCATGCAGCGCCTGGGTCGCGCCAAGCAGCGCTTCGCGCGCGCCGCGCAGCACTACGAGATCACGGTGGCCACCGACCCCGAGGGCAAGTGCGTGACCGCCATCACCTGGGTCAAGAACATCAAACCCGGCAGCGCGGCGGCGCATCCGGGCGTGTATTGCCTGCGCACGACGCTGGCCGACCAGGACAACGCCACGCTGTGGCGCACCTACATCATGCTGACCGAGTTGGAGTCGGTGTTCCGGTCCCTGAAGACCGACCTGGGTCTGCGCCCGGTGTTCCACCAAGTGGATCGACGCGTCGAAGGGCATTTGTTCATCAGCGTGCTGGCGTATCACTTCGTGCACACGCTGCGCCTGCAGCTCAAGGCCCACGGCGTCAACGACAGCTGGAACACGCTGCGCCAGACGCTGGCCACCCAACGCCGGGTTACCGTGACCCTGCAGCGCCGAGATGGCCGCACCGTGCACGTGCGCAAGGCCACGCGCCCCAAGCCGCGGCATCAAACGCTGGGCAACATCCTCAAGCTCGAGCCCAACCCCGGCCGTACCCATCGCGTGCTGGTCTGACGCACCCGCGCATGCCGGCTCGAAAAGCGGCGGGCAACTACAAACGTAGTGCCATACACGCGGAAATGCCTCTCTAAGTTGTTGATTTCATTGGGAGTGACAGGGGCAGGTGACAAACTTGGGCTAGGCCAGCACGCTGGCCCGGTTGCCGCGCCACCAGAGTGACCTGCTGGCTCTTGACGAAGCTGCCTTTGCGCAGGCCGTCGGATATGAGCTTTTCTGCCGCGGTCACGGTCTGGCCGCCAATGCGCACGCTTCCCAGCAGCGGGTACGAGACCACGCCGCCTTCGGTCACGCGGGTTTCCAGCGTCAGCTCGGGGTTCTGGAATACGCTGATGCGCACCACGTCGCCGCTGCCCAGGCGGTATTCGTTGGCACGCCGGCGGCGGGCTGCGTGGTCTGGGCCTGCGCCGGGCTGCCGCCGCCCAGCAGCATCAACGCCACCAACACGGCGGTGATGAGGGAAGCGACGGCTGTCATTGCTTGAGTCCCATGCCCTTGGTGATGTCGGTGCTGATGAGGCCGGCGCTGGCGGCCGGTGCCGGTGCCACTGGCGCAGCCGCCGCAGGGGCCGAAGCGGCGGCCTCGGCGAACTTGCCCACGTATTCGATCCTGGCCGCAGCGCGTTGGGCCTTCATGTCTTCTTCCACCACCTTGCGTTTGCGGTCGTTCAGCAGGAATTGCTCGATGGCCGGGCGGGCCTGCTCTTCGCTCACCGGCTGGCTGCGCGAACCGGCCAGCACCACCACCTGCACGCCGTTGGCGGTGGGCAGCACGGCGGCCTGGCCGTCTTTCATGCGCGAGAACGCGTCCAGGCTGTTCAGCGGCAACTGCTCGGCAGCACGCACGGCCTGGTTGCCCGCGAACTTGTAGTCGTTGGCTTTGAGAAATTCAACGAATTCGTTGATGCTCTTGCTGGCCGCGAGCTGGTCGCGCAGCGCCTGCACCTGCTCGGGTTTGGCCTCGATGCCGATGTCCTG
>JAABQG010000115.1 GCA_011391595.1 Hydrogenophaga sp. | reverse complement strand
CTGATCGCCGGCCTGGCGCTGCTGGCGTGGCCGGCGCTGCTTCAGGGCCACGTGCCCGCTGGGGCATGGGGTATGGCTTCGGCCGGCGCACTGCTTGGGCTGTGGGCAATATGGTGCAACCGGCCTGGAAATTTCGGTTCTTCCGGACTATTTGTGGGCGTTTGCCTGGTCGCCCTGAGCATCTGACACGAGTTGCCCACCGCGTCGGTCGTGCGTTCGTCGCATGCGACGCCCGCCCGCCGCCGTGGACAACTCTGCACCGTGAACGATGCTGCCAGGCGATGATGCCGGTGGACGGCGGTTGTTGCGTCAGACGGAGCTGTGCACTGCGGCTGAATCGCGCATGAATCGATCCAGCTTTCGACAGGTAGCGTCCAGCGAGTCCTGTTCCGATTCGGTGATGCGCGGGCACATCAGTGGCCCGCCGTCGCCTGCGATGAGTTGTCGAAGGGCGTCTTTGATGTCCAGCCGTGCCAGCTGATCGTCGTCGTAACGGCACCGGATCAGCTCGCCGCCAAGCGCCCAGAGGTTGTCGCGATGCCGGCGTACGGTGGTCTTGGCCAGACCCAGGTCGAGCAGATGCAGCAGGAACGGTGTGAGCACCTGAACGATCTGTTGGCCCACGATGATGTCGGCGGGCTCGACGTGCCATGACCGGGGCCAGTCGTCCAGGTCAGGGCAGGCCTGCCGAAGGCGCTGCGCGTCCTGCGGCTTGAGAATGATCGCGCCCTCAGCGCTGCCACGGGAGTTGGCCATGTTGCTCGCCCGCTTGCTCAATGCCTGCCACCACTTTCCAGGCTTCGTCTACGCTGCTGTGCGGCTGATCGAAGCCACCAGCACCATCGAGGTCGACGTGCGCCCACGCCGCGGCTCCAAGCCGCACTGCTCGTGCTGCGGCACAGCCGCGCCCGGATACGACTTGCTGCCCACGCGGCGCTTCGAGTTCATCCCGATCTGGGGCTATGCCGTGATGTTGCTGTATGCCATGAGGCGTGTGCAGTGTCGCAATTGCGGTGTCAAGGTCGAGTCGGTGCCCTGGGCGATGGGCAAACACAGCCTGACCAAGGCCTACATGTTGTATCTGGCGCACTGGGCGCGCAAGCTGTCGTGGAAGGACACGGCGCTGAGCTTTGGCACGACCTGGGATCAGGTCTGTCACGCGGTGGAGTATGTCGTGCAGTGGGGGCTGGAGCATCGCGAGCTCGGCACGTTGCGCGCCATCGGCGTCGACGAGATCCACATCGGGCACAGCCACAAGTTCCTGACGCTGGTCTATCAGATCGAGGCCGACTGCGTGCGGCTGCTATGGGTGGGCAAGGACCGTACCATGAACAACTTCGAGAAGTTCTTCATCCTCATCGGTCAGGAACTGGCCGGCAAGGTCGAGTTCGTCTGCTCGGACATGTGGCGGCCCTACCTGGAGATTATTGCCAGACACTGTCCACGGGCGCTGAACATCCTCGACCGCTTCCATATGGTGGCCAAGCTCAACAAAGCGCTGGACGAGGTGCGCGCCGGCGAGGCCCGCCGCATGATTCGCGAGGGCTACGAGCCGGTGCTCAAGAAGAAACGATGGTGTCTGCTCAAGCGGCCGGAGAACCTGACGGACAAGCAGCGCATCAGTTTGCGCGAACTGCTGGCCTACAACTTGAAGAGCGTGCGCGCCTATCTGCTCAAGGAAGAGTTCCAGCTGTTCTGGGAATACGACTCACCGGCCTGGGCCGCCAAGTTCCTCGACGCTTGGTGCAAGCGGGCGATGCGATCGCGCATCGAGCCGGTAAAGAAGTTCGCCCGCACCGTTCGCGCCCACCGCGAACTGCTGCTCAACTACTTCCGGGCCAAAAAGCAGTTCTCCAGCGGCGTCATCGAGGGTCTGAACAACAAGGCCAAAGTCACTCTGAGAAAAGCGTACGGCTACAGGACCTTCCGGATTGCAGAACTCTCCCTGTATCACGTGCTCGGCAGGCTTCCCGAGCCAAAACTCGCCCACAGATTCTTCTGACGAAGCGAAAGTTCCTTGCGGAATCATGTTGTCGATCGGATTCAACCCCGCAGCGTGGACCTGAACCAGATGTTCATCGAGCTTTGGTGCGGGGCGGGGAACATCGGCAAACCCGATCTCGGGCGACTTGCCATAGCGTTTGAAGGTGAGTGCTTTCATGTCTTCTTCCTCAGCCGCGTGCGCGCAGGCGCTGCGTGCGAAAGGTGCCCCAGCCGCTATTGACGGCAGACTTCAAGAACGCCGACAGGCCACACTCAGCCGGACGCGGCTCCCCGCCCTTGGCGATGCGCTTGAGCTGGCGCGTGTACCACAGCACCTCCATGATTCCCATGCGATCCACCGCCTTCAGGCCGGTGTTGATTGGGCGGACTTGCTGCGGACTGTCGCGCCCTTGCAGCAGGGCGGCCGGCGCGTCGGGATCGATCGCCAGCAGCCGCGCCAGGCCCACGACATCCAGCGCACCGGAGCGCAGCGCGGCGTTCATGCCGGCCGCCGTGCGGAAGCCACCGGTGACCATCAGCGGTACCTTGACCGCTGCGCGCACCTTCTCCGCAAACTCGAGGAAGTAGGCTTCGCGGGCTGCGGTGGAAGCCTTCTTCGGTTCTTGCATCGCGCCGCTCATGGCGGGTGCTTCGTAGGTGCCGCCGGAGATCTCGATCAGGTCGATGCCCGCATCGGCTAGCGCGCGGATCGTCTCGATCGATTCCTCTTCGGTGAAACCTCCGCGCTGGAAGTCGGCCGAATTGAGCTTGATGCCCACCGGGAAGTCCGGACCGACCTGGCGACGGATTTCTGCATAGACAGCCAGCACGAAACGCCGCCGCTTCTTCGGCGTTCCACCCCATCCGTCACTGCGGCGGTTGTGATGCGGGGAGAGGAACTGGCTGACCAGGTAGCCATGCGCCCCGTGGATTTGCACGCCGCTGAACCCGGCCTTCTTGCAGATGGCCGCGCTGCGCCCGAAGCGCTCGATGATGTCCTGGATCTCGGACGGGGTGGCTTCGCGCGGGGTCTCGAAGAACGCCGCCATGTCCTTGCGGAAGGGCACGGCCGAGGGCGCGAGGTTGTACGCATTCAACCCCTTGGTCGACTGTTTGCCCGGATGGTTGAGCTGTGCCCAGATGGCCGCCCCTTGCCCGGTCGCCGCTTGTGCCCACTGTCGCAGGACGGG
>JAABQG010000114.1 GCA_011391595.1 Hydrogenophaga sp. | reverse complement strand
ACACGAAGTACGTGCTCGCGAATTCCGCGACGGCCACCGATACCGACTACGCCAACATCGAGAGCGTGGTGGGTCACGAGTACTTCCACAACTGGACGGGCAATCGCGTCACCTGCCGCGACTGGTTCCAGCTCAGCCTGAAGGAAGGCCTGACGGTCTTCCGTGACCAGGAGTTCAGCCAGGACCTGTGCGCCGATCCGTCGGCGCGGGCGGTCAAGCGCATCGAGGACGTGCGCGTGCTGCGCACGGCACAGTTCCCGGAGGACGCGGGCCCCATGGCGCATCCCGTGCGGCCTGACAGCTACGTCGAGATCAGCAATTTCTACACCGTCACCATTTACGAGAAGGGTGCCGAGGTGGTGCGGATGATGCAGACGCTGGCAACAACCGCCGACACCGCGGTGGCCGGCGGGTATTCAGAATCCGGCCGCGAAGGCTTCGCGCGGGGCATGACGCTGTACTTCCAGCGCCACGACGGGCAGGCCGTGACCTGCGACGACTTTGCCCAGGCGATCGCCGATGCCAACCCGGGCTCCGATCTGGCCAGGCTGCTGCCGCAGTTCAAGCGCTGGTACAGCCAGGCCGGCACACCCCACCTGCGGGCGGAGGGTGTCTACGACGCCGCTTCGCGCAGCTACTGCCTGACCCTGTCGCAGCACTGCAGCCCTACCCCGGGCCAGCCCGCCAACGAGCCCTTCGTGATTCCCGTGGCGCTGGGCCTGCTCGGCGCGGACGGGACGGCACTGCCGCTGCAACTGGCCCAGTGGGAACAGTCCAGGCCAGGTTCGCACACCCTGGTGCTGACGCAGGCCACGGAGACTTTCACGTTTTTGAATCTGGATGCCGAACCCGTGCCGTCCCTCCTGCGCGGGTTCAGTGCCCCGGTGGTGCTGGATTTCGACTACACCGACAGCCAGCTGCTGACCCTGCTCGCGCACGACAGCGACCCTTTCAACCGCTGGGAAGCCGCCCAGCGCCTGACGCTCAGGCGCGCCACAGGGTTCATCAAGGGCCACGCGCATCCCGCTGAAGCAAAGGTGCTGGACGCGGCCTGCATCGACGCCCTGCGTGGCGTGCTGCGCCACCCGGGCCTGGACGCCGCCTTCAAGGAGCTGGTGCTGACCCTGCCGTCGGAGACCTACATTGCCGAGCAACTCGACGTGGTCGATCCGCAGCGCATTCATGCGGTGCGCGAGGCCATGCGTGACCAGTTGGCCCACGGGCTGCTGCACGACTGGCAATGGGCCTGGGACGCGCACCGCGAAAACGGCGCCTTCCGGCCCGACACGGTCTCGTCCGGGCGCCGTGCCCTGGCGGGCCTGGCGCTGTCCATGCTGTGCCTGGCGTCGCGGCACACCGGGGACGTGATCTGGCCGGGCAAGGCCTGGCAGCGCTTCAAGGAGGCCGGCAACATGACCGACCGCTTCAACGCACTGAGCGCGCTGGTCGGTAGCGGCCATGCGCTGGCCGCCGATGCGCTACAGCACTTCTATGGCCTGTTCAAGGACGAGGCGCTGGTGCTCGACAAATGGTTTGCGCTGCAGGCCGGTGCGCCCGATCGTGGCGGCAACATCCTGCCGGCCGTGCGACAGCTGATGACCCATCCCGACTTCAACCTGCGCAACCCGAACCGCGCGCGCAGCGTCATCTTCAGCTACTGCAGCGCCAACCCCGGGGCCTTTCACCGCGCCGATGCCGCGGGCTACATCTTCTGGAGCGAACGCGTGATCGAGCTTGACGCCATCAACCCGCAAGTGGCCGCCCGTCTGGCCCGCGCCCTGGACCGCTGGAAGAAACTCGCGGAACCCTATCAGGGCGCCGCGCGCGAAGCCATCGCGCGGATCGCCGCCCGCACCGAACTCAGCAAGGACGTGCGCGAGGTCGTGACCCGCGCGCTGGCTGGCTGAACTGCGCCATCCGCACATACCCACCCAAGGAGGAAAATCATGCACCGCAAGATCTCGCTGACCCGCTACCTGGTTGAGAAGCAGCACAACGACGGACGCATCCCGCCTGAGCTGCGACTGCTGCTGGAAGTGGTGGCCCGCGCCTGCAAGCGCATCAGCCTCGCCGTCACCAAAGGGGCGCTGGGCGAAGTGCTCGGCTCGGCTGACAGCGAGAACGTCCAGGGCGAAGTGCAGAAAAAGCTCGACATCATCGCCAACGAGGTGCTGATCGAGGCCAACGAATGGGGCGGCCACCTGGCGGCCATGGCCTCGGAGGAAATGGACGACATCTACGCGGTGCCGCACCGCTTTCCGAAGGGCGAGTACCTGCTGCTGTTCGATCCGCTCGATGGTTCCAGCAACATCGAC
The DNA here is from genome assembly GCA_011391595.1 of Hydrogenophaga sp. Taxonomy (GTDB): domain Bacteria; phylum Pseudomonadota; class Gammaproteobacteria; order Burkholderiales; family Burkholderiaceae_C; genus JAABQG01. The sequence goes on along the minus strand of JAABQG010000114.1, from coordinate 889 downwards.
GTCAACGTCAGCATCGGCACCATCTTCTCGGTGCTGCGCAAGCAAAATGACGACCCTCAGGTCATCGATCCGGTCAGCGCAGCCGATTTCCTTCAGGCTGGCAAGCAGCAGGTGGCAGCCGGCTATTGCGTCTACGGACCCCAGACCACACTGGTGCTCACGGTGGGCGACGGCGTGGCGGTGTTCACGCTGGACCGCGAGCAGGGCTCTTTCGTGCTGACCCAGGAAGACCTGCGCATCCCCGCCGACACAAAGGAGTTCGCCGCCAACGTGAGCAACATGCGCCACTGGGACGCCCCGATGACGCGCTACATCGAGGAGTGCCTGGCCGGCAAGGAAGGCCCGCGCGGCAAGGACTTCAACATGCGCTGGGTCGGCAGCATGGTGGCCGACGTGCACCGTATCCTCACGCGCGGCGGCATCTTCCTGTACCCCTGGGACCGGCGCGAGCCCAACAAACCCGGCAAACTGCGCCTGATGTACGAGGCCAACCCCATGGCCTGGCTGGTCGAGCAGGCCGGCGGCGCGGCCACCAACGGCCGCCAGCGCATCCTGGACATCCAGCCCGACCAGCTGCACGAACGTGTCAGCGTCTTCCTGGGCTCCAAACACGAAGTGGAGCGCGTGACGAGCTACCACGAGGCGCTATAATTGCACGCTTAGCCGGTGTAGCTCAGTCGGTAGAGCAGCTCATTCGTAATGAGAAGGTCGGGTGTTCGATTCATCTCTCCGGCACCAATACAGCAAAAAAGTCTGCTACTCAAAAGGTAGCGGACTTTTTTCTTTTCATGCCGATGCAACGGCCTGCGGCCGCGTGGTGACGACGAGCGGTGTCACTGCAGGCGCAGCGCCAGAATTCCCACGTACTCCTTGAGCACGATCTCCCACA
>JAABQG010000113.1 GCA_011391595.1 Hydrogenophaga sp. | reverse complement strand
CAGGGCCTTGCATTCCTCGACGTAAGGCGGATCTTCTTCCTCGGGCCCGATCAGCCAACCCTGCACACCGGGCAGCTTGTCGGCCAGCACGCCCACCGCGCGAATGAAGGTCTTGATGTCCTTGATCGGCACGATGCGCCCGATCAGGCCCAGCACCAGGGGTGTCTGCTCGGGGCGGCGCGCACGCAGGGGCTCGAAGCGTGCCAGGTCCACGCCATTGGGAATGATCTGCGTGCGCCGGGCGTCGGCACCGTCACGAATCTGCCTTTGCCGGTTCTGTTCGTACAGGGTGACGATCGGGTCCGCTGCGTGGTACACCAGCCGGCCGATGCCTTCGAACATGCGGATCCAGGATGCGTGGTGGTGCGCCATGCCCGCATCGGCCGCGTGGCTCGCCCCGACCGGAACTTCCCGCAGAAACAGGGATTGCAGCTCGATCTTGCGCTCTTTGGTGTAGATGCCGTGCTCCGTCAGGATCAGCGGGCATCCCGTCAGCTGCTGCAGCATGGCCCCGAGCAGGCCGGCGTAGCCGGTGGTCACCGTGTGGAAGACCCGCGTGGGCCCGATCGTGCGCGCGATGGCGGCCAGCCTTAATATGGGCGCATGCATGTTCCGCACCGACCAGAAATACGACTGGAAGGGCGCTTGCGGGCAGTAGCGCGCATAGCTTTCCCGGATTTGGGCCCAAGCGGCCTCGCTGTAGAAGAAGTCGTCGGCACCGCCTGCGTCGGCTGCGTCCTTTTGCAGCACCACGCGGTCGAGCCAGTCTTTGCGGGGTTCGCCCTTGGGCTGGCGGAACCACTCGTGCAATTGTTCACTGGCCGCGAAGTACGCGGGATTCCCCGCGCGCGCTTTCGGCTTTTCCGAGGCCACCTCGCCCACCAGGTAGTGCGGATGCAGCGCCACCACGTTGGGCGGCAGCTTGTAGCGGATCTGCTCGTCCGGCAGCTTTTCAGCGCCCAGGTGCACCAGTGAGAAACTGAATTCCGGCAGCCCCTCGATCAACTGGTGCACCCAGCTGGAAACCCCTCCTCGCACATACGGGTAGGAGCCTTCCAGCAGCAGCGTGATATCCGCGCTATGGGGTGACGGCAGCATGGCCAGTCCCCTCCCAGTACGCGGCAATTTTCCCGAAACCAGGCTGGCTTCGGCATGCACCGGCCGCACGCAGGCGGTGCTTGACTTCGGTGTAGCGGCCCGCACGAAACGCGATGGCCGCGCGCAGCGGCGCGACCTGTCGATGATCAACCCCCAGCGCCTGCGCCTGGTCGAATGCCTCCGATGCGGCGTCGAGCGATCGCTCGGCCAGCAGAACGCGCCCCAGCAAAAAATGCAGGCCGCCGTCCGCCGGACGCCACTGCAGCGCCGCCAGAACGTGCTCGCGAGCGCGCGCGCACAGGGCGAGCTGGCTGCTCGAGAGCGGTGTCGCCAGTTGCGCGAATTCCCAGTAGTCGTGCGCCAGTGCCTTGTGCAACAGGAACGCTTCTTCAGGCAAAGCTGTGTCCAGCTTTGTCAAACGCTTGCGCGTACGAACCTCAATCTGTTTTTCCTTGCGGTTCAACAAGGCGTAGGCGAGGAGCCGGACTTCATCTTCCGGGTCTTTCAACGCCCGGCGCAGCAGGGGCACGGCTTGAGGGTCGTCGAGCGACAACGTGGAAATGACCGCCTCGGCCCGCCTTTTGGGGTCGTTCGAATGCTGCAAAGCGCCGGCCAGTCCCGCGGCCCATGAGCCACGGGCCGGGCCGCCCGCCGCAACCGGACTGTCCGGAAGACTGGGCGGGCGCGGGTGCTGCCATAGCACGGCGCGGCCGGCCGGGTTGGGCCAGCGCAACGCCGGCACAAGAAACAGCAACAGACCGGCCATGCCCAATACCGGCAACACCGCCGCCATGACAAAAGCAAAGGCAACGGCCCCCGGCGCGCGCTGCCGGTACCGTGCAGGCAGCAACGCGAGCAGTGCTGGCGCAAACAGCAGGCATGCCACAGCGTGCGTGGCAGCAAAGCGCAGGGTCGCGCTGGCCGACGCATGCGGATCCAGCACCAGTGTGACCGCCGCGGCGTCCAGCACCAGAAGAACCAGGCAGAACAGCCAGGCGATGATCATGGCATGGCCTTGCGATTGATTTCCGGGCGGGCAAGCGCCGGCGCTGCATCCGGTGCGCCTGGCGCTTCGATGTCGCAGGCCGCGTAAACCTTCGCGAGCATGTCGTCGGCGGTGCTGGACCGGTCCAGCATCCACATCCAGGTCACCAGGTCTTCGGCCGGCGCGCCCAGTGCAAGGCACGCGCCTTGCAAGCGGGCCAGATAGGCGCGCGCACCCGATTCAGGCGTCAGGGGCATGAGCTTCACGACCACCGGGTAGCGCCTCTTGTCGAAGGACGTCCAGCTCTGGTCCAGCCCACGGCCGTCTTGCAGGCACAAAGCCACCATCGCGTCGCGGTACGGTGCCACCATTGCGTTGCGACGCGGCACGTCCAGCACCTTGCACGCCACCAGAGCCACAGGCAAGCCATGCTTGTCCACGTTCGCCAGTTGCCGCTGCAGGCTCTCACGCAGGGTGTATTGCCCTTGCGTCTCGCCCATGGGGCGGGGGCGGTGCGCCAGGATGTTGCCCATGTGCGTACCGAGCACGCCCAGCAGCTCGAACGTCAACTCATTGACCTGGTTGAACGGCATGTCGTGAATGCTGACGACGCCGTGAATATGACCCGTGGAATCGACCAGCGGGACGATCGCGAGCACTTGGTCGAGGCTGGCATCCTGGTCCGGATGCACGCTGGTCAGTGTGCCGGTCTGAAGCGCTTCCCGCAGCATGGGGTTGAAGATCGACAGTTCAGGCGCATTGCCTGCCCTGGCCACCGCCGGCAGGCGCAACATGCCACGCTCGTTCAGCGCATAGACGCTGGCGGCGTAAAGGCCCGCCTGCTCGACCATGATGTCCAGCAATGAATCGGCAAGACCGTCGAGCGGCTCCCGGTCGATGCGGTGAAAGTAGGACTCCCGCTTCTTGAGGCGTTCAAGTGCCGTGCGAAGGTTGTTCTCGCCGCCGGCAATGCGCTGCTCGAGCTGTGCATGTGAAACCTGCAGCAGATGGTACGCGTGCGTGAACTCCGAGAGTCGCGTCTGGTGGTGCCGGCTGAGCACTTCGAGCCGGCGCACCCGGGCGATCCAGAGGTCACGCGCTTCGCCAGCGCTCATCCCCGCGATCATCAGACCGATGATCTGCGCGCCCGGAAAAGCGGCCAGCATGTCCG
>JAABQG010000112.1 GCA_011391595.1 Hydrogenophaga sp. | reverse complement strand
TTGCACGATGGTGCGACCGCGCACCCAGACATGACGATCATTGGCCCAGGCCCAATAACCCGGCGCCCACACATAACCCGGCTGCACCACAGGAACCCTCTCGTACTGAGGCGTGGGCGGTGCGACCACGATGTTGAAGCTGATCTGTGCAAAGGCCGCGCCACTCGCCACCAGAGCCAAGGACAACAGCACCGAACGCGCTAATTTTGCAGGTTTCATGAGGATTTTCTCTCTGAAGGTTTAAAGCTTCCATCCTCCCGATTCGGGTTGGCGCTGTCGGTGCGTCAGCGCACTGACCAGACCCATCCGTCCCGGTAAACTCTGATTAAGCTGCCATCCCGCCAACTCACAGGGTTTCACTTTGCAATCCCCCGCCACCATTCTTTTGCGAACACTCAAATGGGCGGCCAGCCTGTTGCTGGCCATCGTCATCACGGCGGCCCTGTTGATTGCGCTGTTTGGCTGGAACTGGTTGCGCGCGCCGATTCAAAAAATGGTGTTCGAGCAAACCGGGCGGGAACTGCTGATCAAGGGCGACCTCGATGTGGATCTTGGCTGGCCGTGGCCGCGCGTGCACGCCCGGCAGGTTACTTTTGCCAACCCGACCTGGGCGGCACAGACGCAGATGCTGGCCGCTGACGAGGTGGCGTTTTCCGTCCACCTGCCGCAACTGCTGGCGCAGCGGCTCAAGGTCTCCGACCTGCATCTGATCAAACCCCTGGTTTTTTTGCAGCGGCAAGCCGATGGCCGCAAGTCGTGGCTGCTCGACCAGAACCAGACGGACGAAAGCGCACGCGTCGACATTGACCGCCTGACGCTCGACCAGGGCGTGATCGGCTATGACGACGCGGCAGGCAAGACCAGCATTCGCATCGACATCTCGACCGTTTCTGCGCCGGCGGGCAGCAAGGACGACGCCCGGGTGAACTTTGTCGCCAAGGGAAAATTCAAGGGCCTGCCCCTGGCCGCCAAGGGCTCGGGAGATTCGGTGCTGGCCCTGCGTGACGAGCGCACGCCCTACGGCCTGAGCATCGACGCCACGGCGGGCCAAACCCGCATCCTGGCCGAAGGGCAGGTGACCAGCCTGGTCCAATTCAGTGCAATCGACATGCAGCTGGCGCTCAGCGGCGACAACCTCAACCAATTGTTCACCCTGACCGGCATTGCCCTGCCCGCCACGCGTGACTATGTCGCCCAGGGGCATTTGGTGCGCAAGGGCAACACACTGCGCTACGACGAATTCTCGGGACGCGTGGGCACCAGCGACCTGGCCGGTTGGTGGCAAGTCAAGACAGGCGGCAAGCGGCCCTTGCTCACCGCTGATCTGGTCTCCATGCAGCTTACCCTGGAAGACCTGGGCCCGGTGATTGGCGCACGCCCGGGCCATCTGGATGCGGCCATCAAGGCGGTCGCACAAACCGGCAGCGCCGCGGCCATCACACCAAAATCCAAGCGCGTGATTCCCGACCTGCCCTTCAAGATTGCGAACTGGGATACGGTGGATGCCGACGTCAAGTTCAGCGCTCAATCCATGCGTCAGGCCAGCTACATGCCGCTTGAGGCGCTCAGCACCCATTTAAAACTGAAAGATTCGGTGCTGACGCTGGATCCGCTCCAGTTTGGAGTGGCTGGCGGGCAAATCATTGCGGCGGTCACGCTGGACGGCCGCCACAACCCGATTCAGGCCAATGCCCAACTGCAACTCAAGCGCCTGGCGCTGGCCAAATTGCTGCCAGCCGATCAAAAAGGCAAGGCCAGCGCCAGCCTGATCGGTGGCAAGATCAGGCTCGACGGCAGCGGCAATTCGGTGGGCACCATGCTGGCCAAGGCCAATGGCTCGGTCGCGCTGCTGATGTCGGGCGGTGAAATCAGCCAGTTGACCATGGAAAAAGCCGGCCTGCACCTGTGGGAAATTTTCCAGCTCACGCTCACCGGCGACAAACAGATCAAACTTCGTTGCGCCGTGGCCAATTTCGATGTCAAAGCCGGCATCATGACATCCGATACCCTGCTTTTCGACACTGAAGTCACCACCCTGTTCGGTCGTGGCAGCATCGACCTGGCGCAGGAAAAGCTTGATTTGACCGTGACCCAAAAAACCAAGAACACCAGCCCGCTGGCCTTGCGCAGCCCGGTCTACATCAGCGGCAACTTTGCCAAGCCCGTCATCAAGGTGGATCGGGGCCGCATGGCGGCACGCGCGCTGGGTGCTCTGGCGCTGGGTGCCATCAATCCGCTGCTGGCATTGATCCCCCTGATCGATCCCGGTCCCGGCCAGGACAGCGATTGCGCGCAATGGCTGCAAGGGAAAAAATGATCTCAAGAATACGGCGCAATCTGGTTTTGGCGGGCTTGCTGATTGGTTCGGCGCTGACAGGTTGCGCCACCCTGCCCGACACCGACGCCCTGATTGAGCGCCACAACGCGCAGACCGCCAACTTTGAGACGGCGCGCGGCCCGGTATCAGCCAAAAGAAACGCCGCCATCCTGGCCGAACTGCAACGCACATCGGGCAAGCTTGACATACTGGACAAACAAATGGCGCTGGAGCAGGCCATCAGCGACAGCCCTCTTGTTCTGGGCAACAAGGCCAGCCTGCTGCAGGACGGCGCCGCCACTTACGCCGCCATGTTTGGCGCCATCCGCCAGGCCAAGGACCACATCAACTTGGAGACCTACATCATCGAGGACGATGCCACCGGCCAGGAATTTTCTGACCTGTTGCAGCAAGCGCAGGCCCGTGGCGTGCAGGTCAACCTGATCTATGACAGTGTGGGCGGCATCAACACCCCGAAAGCGTTTTTTGAGCGCCTCTCAAAAGCCGGCGTTGCGGTGCTGGAGTTCAACCCCATCAACCCGCTGAGTGCCAAGGGCCCCTGGCAAATCTACAACCGGGATCACCGCAAGCTGTTGATCGCCGATGGCCGCTCGGTCATTCTGGGGGGCATCAACATCAGCAATGTCTACACCTCGGGGTCGGCAGTGCTTGAGCGGCTCATCAAGCCCCCCGCCGACGGCGGGGTGGCGTGGCGCGACACCGACCTGCAAATTGAGGGCCCGGTGGTGGCCGAATTCCAGAAGCTGTTTTTACAGACCTGGGAAAAGCAAAAAGGCCCGCCGCTCGCCGCCAAGGATTATTTTCCCAAGCTCGCACCACAGGGCAAAGACATCGTGCGCGCCATCGGCAGCACCCCCGACGACCCCTACAGCCTAATTTACCTGACGCTGATCTCGGCCATTGGCAATGCCGAAAAGACGGTGCACTTGACCAACGCCTACTT
>JAABQG010000111.1 GCA_011391595.1 Hydrogenophaga sp. | reverse complement strand
GGGGCAGCACCCAGTTGGCGGTGCGCTGGAACACGTGCAACTGCCCGGCCTGCGCGGCAATCGGCGGGATCAGCTGCGAGGCGGTGGAGCCGGTGCCGATGACGGCCACGCGCCCCCCGGCGAGCGGCACGGTGGCGTCCCAGCGTGCGGAATGCAGGCGCGTGCCCTTGAAATCGTCCAGACCGGGAATATCGGGCCAGCGCAGCTGGTTCAGAGGCCCCGTGCTGCAGACGAAGAAAGGCGCGCGCAGGGTGTCGCCGCGGTTGGTGCGCAGGTTCCAGTGGCCGGTGGCCTCATCGAAGCGGGCGTCGGTCAGCTGGGTGCCCAGGCGCATGTGGGCCAGCAGGCCGTGTTTTTCGGCCAGGCGCTGCATGTAGGCCTGGATCTCGGGCGCAGAGGCAAAGCGGCGCGACCAGTCGGGGTTGGGCGCGAAGCTGAAGGAGTAAACCGGCGAGGGCACATCGACATGCGCGCCGGGGTAGGTGTTGTCCCACCAGGTGCCGCCCAGGCCCGGCTGCTTTTCCACGATCACGAAGTCATGGATACCCGCGCGTTGCAGCCCGATGGCCATGCACAGCCCGGACATGCCGGCCCCCAGGATCACGACCTGGTGCGCCGAATGTGCCGGCGCCGTGACGGCGGCCAGCGGGCCGAGGACGAAGCGGGCCACGCGGTCGACGGCCGCATTGGCACTGGCCAGCGCGCCGGTGTGCAGCTGGAACACGTGCCAACGCCCCGGGGTGATTTCGCAACGCACGTCCACGCCGGCAGCCTGCAGCGCGTCGTGCAGCGCCAACGCCTGGGGGTGCAGCAACTCGTCGGTGCCGGCCTGGATCAGCACCGGCGGCAGGCCGCGCAGGTCGGCGCGCAAAGGCGAGACCAGAGGATTGGCCCGGGCGGAAGTGCCACCCGCTGCCGCGGCATCACCGACGTAGTGCCGAGCACAGGCGCCGGCCCAGGCCCAGCTCAGCATGGCTTCGCCGGGCGGTGCCGGCGGGGGCGGGGTGGGGGTCTGCAGATCGGCCCAAGGCGAGAACAGCACCAGCGCGGCCGGCGCGCTCTCGCCGGCATCGCGCAGCGCCAGGGCAGTGGCCAGGGCCAGGCCGCCACCCGCCGAATCGCCGGCGAGGATCACCGGGCCATCGGCCTGCAGCGCGCGGTACGCGGCCAGCGCATCGTCCAGCCCGGCGGGGAAGGGGTGTTCCGGTGCCAGCCGGTAGTCGGCGGCGAACACCGGCAGCCCCGTGACGCGCGCCAGCCGCGTGGTCAGCGCGCGGTGCGTGGCCGGACTGCCCACGCAGTAGGCACCGCCGTGCAGGTAAAGGACGCTGCCCGGCCGCGTCGGGCCGGCGCTGCGCCGGGACCATTCACCTTGCACCCCGCCCACGGCGCCAGCCGTGATGCCGACGCCGCGGCTCACCAGCGCAATCCGCGACAGGCCGGCCAGCCAGCGCCGCTGAAAAGCGAGCGAGAAGCGCGGCGAAAAAAACGGCTTGAGCAGCAGCTTGAGCGTCCAGCGCAGCACCGTGGCCAGTACGGACTCGAGGACGCCACGCGGCGGAAATTCATGAACCATCGGCAGGACTCCTTGCAGCGTGGGTCAGTGTAGCGAGTCGCCTGCGCTGGGATTCAACGCCGCAGGCGCTGCGAAAAGCTATGATATATATAGCAAATGGTGACCATTCGACGCTGGGCTGGTGCCATTTTTCTTCAGAATCAGGCCGGTGTGACCACCGAGCGCTGGTAAATGTCCTCGAAGCGCACGATGTCGTCCTCGCCCAGGTAGTCGCCACTCTGGACCTCGATCATCACCAGCGGCAACACGCCGGGGTTCTCCAGCCGGTGCTTGTGGCCGGCGGGGATGAAGGTGGACTGGTTGGTCTGCAGCAGCAACTCTTTGTCGCCGTTGATGACCCGCGCCGTGCCGCCGACCACGATCCAGTGTTCGGCGCGGTGGTAGTGCATCTGCAGCGACAAGGCCGCACCGGGCTTGACCTCGATGCGCTTGATCTTGAAGCGCGGCCCGTCTTCCAGTACGGTGTAGGTGCCCCACGGGCGCGATGCGGTGCGGTGCTGGGTGGCGGCCTCGAAGCCGCGGGCCTTGAGCTGGTTGACCAGCACCTTGATGTCCTGCACCTGGCTGCGGTGCGCCACCAGCAGCGCATCGGGCGTGTCCACGACCATGATGTCGTCCAGGCCGATGGCACCGATCACGCGGGTTTCACTGTGCAGGTAGGTGTTGGTGACCTGGTGCGTCACGGCGTCGCCTTCGATGCGGTTGCCCTGCGCGTCGGCGGGGATGAGTTCCGCAATCGAATTCCAGGAACCGATGTCATTCCAGTCAAAGCTCGCCGGCACGATCGCCACCCGGGCGGCTTTCTCCATCACGGCGTAATCCACCGAGATGTCCGACAGGGTCGAGAAGCTCGCCGCAGGCAGTTCGATCAGGCGCCGATCGGCATCCCATCCCGCTTGCGAAGCTTCCCAGCACGCGAGCACCCCCTGGTGAAGTTCCGGCGCAGTCTCGGCCAGGGCTTTCAGGAAGGCGCCGGCCGTGAAGCAGAACATGCCGGCATTCCAGAAATAATGACCGTCGTCGAGGTAGGCACGTGCCGTGGCCAGGTCCGGCTTTTCCACAAAGCGCAGGGCCTGCAGCCCCGTGGTGTCGAAGCCTTCTTCGATGGCGGCACCGGCTTGCAGGTAGCCGAAGCCGGTCTCCGGCGCCGTGGGGCGGATGCCGAAGGTCGCCAGCCAGCCGGCGCGGGCCAGTTCAACGGCACGGCCCACATCGCGATTGAAGGCGGGCAGGTTGTCGATCAGGTGGTCGGAGGGCAGCACCAGCATCACCGCGTCGGCACCGTGCTGCCACTGCACGTAAAGGGCGGCGAGTGCAATCGCGGGCGCAGTGTTGCGCCCCTGCGGCTCCAGCAGGAAGCCGGGCGGGGTGCCCCGGGTCGGCGTGTTGCCGGTCAGTTCGTATTCGTCCTTGCAGCGGAAGTAATAGTCGCGGTTGGTCACCGTCACGACCTCGGCCACGCCGTCGAGCGACAGGGCGCGCTGGTAGGTCTTTTCGATCAGGCTCTGGCCATCGGGCAGCTTGATGAAGGGTTTGGGATTGGATTCGCGGCTGATCGGCCACAGCCGCGTGCCGGCGCCGCCGGACAGGATGACGGGGATGAGATCGTTCACGGCGGGGCGGGCAGTCATGGAGTGTCGGGTTTGAAGGTTTTCGAGGCACAGCGCCAAGCTCGGCACCGGTCCGAAGCCGAGTTTATGCGGGTATGGGCACGAACGAGCATACCCCGGCCACTGAAATGGCGGTCAGCGCCCGGGTTGCGGGCCCGCTACTTTTTGATACGGGT
>JAABQG010000110.1 GCA_011391595.1 Hydrogenophaga sp. | reverse complement strand
TGGGCGACGGCCTGGAGGTGCCCGCTGGCGCGGAGTCTGACAAGCCCTACAGCAAGTTCATGTCGATTTACGCGGCCATGTGCCGCTACCACATGAAGACCTTCGGCACGACCCAGCGCCAGATTGCCGCGGTGGCTGCGAAAAACCATGCAAATTCGGTCAACAACCCGTTCTCGCAGTTCCGCAAGACCTTCACCATCGAGCAGATCCTGGCGGCGCCGCCCATCACCTACCCGCTCACCTTGCCCATGTGTGCACCGCTGTCAGACGGCGCTGCGGCGGCCATTCTGTGCACTGAAGAAGGGCTCAAGCGCATCGGCGCAGACAAGTCGCGCTGCATCAAGGTGGCGGCCAGCGTGGTGCGCAGCTTCAGCAACCGCCGCTACGACCAGCCCGAGCTTAACCTGGGGCGCCTGGCGGCCAACCAGGCTTATGAACTGGCCGGTTTGGGCCCGAAAGACATGCATGTGGCCGAAGTGCACGATGCGGCCGCCATGGGTGAAATCATCCAGTGCGAGAACCTGGGCTTCGTGCCGCTGGGCGAAGGCGGCCCGGCCGCCGAGCGTGGCGAATTTGCCATGGGTGGGCGCCTGCCCATCAACCCCTCGGGCGGCATGGAGTCCAAGGGCCATCCTTTGGGCGCCACCGGCATTGGCCAACTGTACGAGCTGGTGACCCAACTGCGCGGTGAAGCCGGCGCCCGCCAGGTGCCGGGCGCGCGCCATGCCATTCAGGAAAACGGCGGCGGCATGATTGGCGTGGAAGAAGGCTCAGTGGCCATCCACATCCTGACCAAGTAAACGTAAACAGCAAGGGGGCGCTTCCGGCAAGAAAGCGCCCCCTTTGGTTTGACAGATCGTTAGTCTCAGGGACGGCCGACCCCGGCCACATCGACGTCAATGACTTCAATGCGTGCGGATGGATTCCGGGCAATCTCGGCCGGGTTGTGCGTGGCCGACGTGCAGATGAACAACTGGCGGCGCTCTTGGCCACCAAGCATCACGGCATAGGCATCGGTTTCCACCTGCACGCGGTGCGTGATGTGCCCGCCCTCCACCACGCGCAGCAGCTTGTCTGCCCCTTCGGGGTTGGCCACCCAAACCGCGCCCTCAGCATCCAGGCAGATGCCGTCAGGGTGCACATCGTCGGGGAACTGCGCCCAGACACGGCGCTGGCCCAGTTGGCCGGAGGCGTCGATGTCAAAGGCCGTCAGGCGGTTGGCCATGCACTCGGCCACGATCAGGGTCTTGCCATCGGGCGTGATGACCATGCCGTTCGGAAACTTGAGCTGGTCGGCAACCACCGACGCTGTGCCGTCAGGCTCGACCTTCACGATTACACAGGTGTCCACCGGCTGGTTGGCGGGGTCGAAGAAGTTGTAGCCGATGTCGCCCACATAAAAGCGGCCGTTCGCATCCACGATGCCGTCGCTCAGGCAAAACGTGGTCAGCGCTGCCAGGTCGGCGGTCAATTGAAGCGTCTTGCCATCCCAGCGAAAAACCTTGCGTGCCAGTGCATCGCCCAGCACCAGGGTGCCATCGGCGGTCAGGCCAAAACCGTTGGGCAGGAAAGGCAAGTCAAGCACCGTGGTGAGCGTGCCGTCAAGTTCGGCCGTCTTGATGGCCTTGCCGTGAATGTCGAGAAACCACAGCTTGCCAGCGTGCCAGCGTGGGCTCTCGGTAAATTTGAGCCCTTTGTTGTTGTCGACCAGTATTCTTGGTGCAGCAGCCATGCTGATGTCTCCATTCATGAGGATTAAGTGAGGGGGTGGTTTGATCCGCTGGGCAGTCTCCTTGAATTCAACATGTCGCGCTATCGGGATTCCGAAAAATCCGGATCGCGGCAAACTTTTTTAGTCCGTTTTGGAACTGCGCCGCAGGGTGCTGGAGGGCAGTTCGTCAAAGCAGTCCTTGTAGGCGCGCGAGAACTCGCCAAAGTGCCAAAAGCCCCAGTTCAGGGCTTGCTCGGTCACCGTGGTGGCGCCGGGCTTGGCCGTCAGCAAGGCATGGTGCACGCGGTGCAGGCGGATGCGGGTCAGGTAGGCTGTCGGGCTCAGGCCCATGACCGCCCGAAAGGCGTATTCCAGGCTGCGCTCGCTGACACCGGCAGCGCGGCACAAATCAGTCACATACAGCCGATCATCGATATGGGCCAGGGCATGGCGCTCGGCGGCGTGCACGATGTCGCTCTGCAATTGCCGGGTGCGCTCCCGCTTCTCGGGTTCGAGTTTGCGGGTGCTCGCGAGCGTGGTGAGCACCATGTCGACCAGTTCGGCTTGGGCCGCCATGCGTTGTTCTTTTGAGCTATTGAACTGTTCCTGGTTTTCAGTGGCCGTGTCAACCAGCCGCTTGCCCCAGGCAAACAGACTGCCCGCCAGATCGGCGTCGACGTGCAGGACTTCGACCTCTTTGGGCAACTGGAAACTGTCCTCGAGGTCACGCACTTTCAGGTGGGCACTGACATCTTCAGGCCGCAGCAGGAACGCGATGCTTTCGTAGCCCGGTTCACTCACGATGCCGATACTGGCCGAGGGCGGCACCGCCAGCATGATGTCATGGCGCACCGGCAAGCCATTGACCGTGCCGATGGCCTGGGGGCCAAACGTCAAGTAAGCCATGAAGTTGCTGGGCAAGGCCGGGCGCGAGCGAAGCCGCAGGTTGGTGGAGTGGTAAACCACCACACAGCCTTCGAGCCGAACAACGAGCTGCCGCCCCATGAGAGGTTTGGACTGCAGGCGCACCACATCCTGATCAATGATCTGGAACCCGGCGTCGGTCATGGCCAGGTTGTCAATCTCAATGATCTCAACGGCACAAGGAGGAGAGGAGGCAGATGATTTGAGCATGGCGCGACTATGCGCAATTTAGCCGCCACTGTCCAGGCGGCGCGATCACTCGATCTTGACCACCACGTATCGTGTACCAGATGGCTGGTAGTAGACTCCGCCGCACTGCTGCAAGGTGGTGCCCTCTATGACAACGGCCGTGCAAGAAGCGGGCAGCGTTGCAACATAGACTGAAGTCGCGACAATGCGCCGCGCCGCCACGCCGCCGACATTCCCGACCGCTCCGGGCTGGTTGATACCGGGGTCGCGGACGCCAACCCCGGGCGCCCCAACGCCAACCCGGCCTGCTCCAACGTTACCCGCCGCGCCAGGTTGATTGATGCCAGGGTCGATGACACCCACGCCAGGTGCCCCAACGCCGGCAGCGCCGCCTCTTGCGCCAGGCTGATTGATGCCCGGGTCGCGCGCCTGCAGCGTACCGGACAGCGCGGCAAGTGCCGCGCCGACGATCAGGATGTGCCCCAAATTGTTTCTTTTATTGCTCATGTCATTGACTCCACCAAAGGTTGGGTAAAACTCCGGTTCGCGGCTGTGAAACCATGTCCACGACGTTAACGTCAGAACACGCCGCGTGTGGTCACAGCAACACCAGAGCGACATATATTACCGCCAAAGCACGACTCAGAAGCCCATTCAGGCGACACCGCAG
>JAABQG010000109.1 GCA_011391595.1 Hydrogenophaga sp. | reverse complement strand
ACCTCCTCCAAGTTAAGACTTCTTGCCGTTTGCCGACCTGCTTGACAGGCACCCTGACCGGTAGCTGCCGCTGCGCATCGGTTCTTTGCGTGCCTGCATCCACGGAAACACAGCAAAGGCCAATTGCCCCGCCAGTCCCACCTGGTGTGGCAGTTGTGCATACAGTGCCAGGTGCTCCGCCAAGCTGCGGCCGGCCAACAGCGTCGACAGACCTGCCTCGGCCAGCATCAACAGCAAGAAGGCGATGGCACCCATCGCCGCCGCCGAAGGGGGCAACAGCGGCCAGCGCCGCAGGATGCGCGCGCAGACCAGCCAGGCAATGGTCAGGATCACCGGCAGTTCCACCAGCACCGCGCCGAGTTCGCCGAGCAGGGGCACCAGCACCAGCGCGCGCAGCACGCCCAGCGCGAAGCCCGCAGCGAAGACTGCGGCAACATAGGCAGCGCCGGTGAGCAGGATGGGTGTCATGGCGATGAACGAGCGCGGGCGTGGGGCGCGAAAACTTCAGTGACGGCGCCGTCGCGCGTGAGCATCGCACGGCGGTTGATCCAGACGGCGAGCACAAAGGCCGGATGCTTACCATTGATCGCGCCGAACCAGCCGGTGGCTTGATCGGGAAGAAATATGTAGAGCCCCAGAATGCCCCATGAGATCGCGAAAGTGATCAGAGTGAACGGCAGCAACGCAGCCGTCGGCACGGGTCGCGTGGGAATGTTCGCTGACGACTTCATGGCGGTGATTCCCTTTGTGGCGGCACTGCCGATACGCTTACTGACCGATTGCAGCGGAGAAACCAGGTTGCACTCCCGACTGGGCAAGCAACTTGGTGATTTCGGACTGAACCTCGGCGTCGTGCCCGACCAGCAAGTGGCCGCCGGTGTCGAAGCCGATGAATTTCGCGTCAGGGATGCGGCTGGCGGTGTACTGGGCCGAGGCGTAGGTGCCGAAACCGTCGTCGCGCGCGCTGACCACGAGCGTCGGTGCGCGAATGGTCTCCAGCGGGTACGGGCCGAGACGTTTGCCCAAGCGCGTGTCATCGCGCAACCCTTCGGCGCGACTCGACACCGGCAGGATGCGGTCGGCCAGGTCATTCACGCGCGCGCGCTCCTCGCTGCTGGCACTGGCCACCTGCTCGGGCGGCGTGGCCAGCACGTGACGGATGAGCGGATCGCGGGCAACGTGCAACGCTGTCCAGAACAACAAGTCGGAGCCGAGCAGGCGCAGCAGCAGCGCATCTTTGTTGTCCGACACCGGGGGTGCAGAGTCGGTCACCGTGCCGGACTTGTAGGCGATTGGCACGACGAGCACGAGCGCGCTGACACGGTCCGGGTGGCGGATGGCCGTCTGCATCGCCGACGGGCCACCCGCGGAGACGCCCATGACAGCAGCCCTGGCTATGCCCAGCGCGTCGAGCAGGCAAATGTGCGCGTCGGCCTGCGCCTCGGGCGAGGCATCGGCGGGCCGCGGCGTGCGCAGGTAGCCGAAGCGCGACATCGCGATCACGCGCACGCCCTGCCGCACCAGCGGTCGTGCCCAGGCCATGCCCTGATCATGGCCGCCGCCGCTGCCATGGATCACCAGCAGCGGGATGCCATCGCCTGCCTGCTGAACCTCGATCGGACCGCAGCGGGTGGAGACGATCACGCCACCTTGCGCGGCACGTGCGGCCGCGACGGCCAGGTCGGCCTCGAAGCGGGCACGGATCACCAGCACGGCGACCAGCACGACCGCGATCACGGTGGCGAGGGCGACCCACACCGGCTTACGCTTCATGGTGGCCTTTGTGGCGGTTGCCGAAAAATGCACGGCAAAGCCAGGCCCCTGCCACGCGGCGTGTGCGTACTGCCAACAGCAGGTCGGTCATGATCTTCCTCAGCAGTCATTCACACCAGCACATCTTGCACCGGTCGGCGCAGCGAGGGCGGCATGGTGGGCCCCCGTCCGAACCGGATCACCAGGTCTGGCCGCTGCTTGCCAAGCCCAAGTGCGCTCGCGAACTGCGGGCGCAAAGTTGCAAGCTCGACTGGCATGTTCACATGTGCGTTCCGCACGCCGATTGCGGTCGCCTGGAGCGCAAAGCGCTGGTAGGCACGCCCCACATCCACCCAGTGGGCCTTGTCGTCCTTGGCTGCCACGAACACCGCCACGCCGGCCGAGCTGCGCAACTGGCGGGTGTACTTGTCATTCTCCGACTTGGCCGTGAGCACGAAGTCGAACAGCAGGTTGCCCAGCCACGACGGCAGCGTGGGGTTACCCGACGACTTGCCAAACAGGCCGTCGCCCCGCTCCACCGCTTCCGAGGCGCTGAACCGTATCCAGGACTTCAGCTCCCTGACGAAGGCCTTGTCGTTCAGTTGTGCGGTGTTTCCCTGCACGACAAAGTCCAGCACCTTGTCCATGGCAATCTTGTCGGTGAGCAGGAGAAGATGTACCCGGTGACTGTTGCCCGCTCGCTCGAGCAGGGCCAGGTCCTGCGCGCTCAGGGGTTTCCCGTCGTAGTCGCCGCGCGTGGACTGGCGTTCGGGGATCGCCTTGAAAAGAGAGGTGACCACGGCGGGAGCGGGTGAAAGCCTGACAACCACGGCGTCGCGCACCGCATCGAAACGAACCTCCCCAGCCAACCCCAATGCTTGCGCCGCCTGCACCAGGTTTTCTGCGGCACAGCCCAGCGAGACGTAAAGGTGGTGATCGTCCGGGTCCACCACCGGACACCGGCGCGACAGGTCGGGCAGGATGGAAATGCTCTGTCCGTCAAGTGTGAACTTCCAGCACTGCGTGTTGTGGCTGGACGGGGCCAGGGTCGCGTAGCGCACCAGTTCCACGCTCAGCGCGGCACCCGAGAGGCCCTGCAACGGGCCCGCGCGCCAGATGCGTGCCGTCGCCGCTTCGTAACTCTCGGCGGCCCAGGCCGACGGGCTTGCACCAAAACCTGCGGCCCCACCGAGCACGCTTGGCGTGGCAGCCAACAACTTTCGCCGTGTGAGTTGGTTCATCGTCGCTCCGTCAAAGGGGTGGTCAGCTTCGCTCGGACGAGGCAACAGATTGTCAGCGTGTGACAGTACATCTGCCGGTTTTAGACAGTCTTCCGAAACCGCCTTCCCAAGTTCATTGATTCCAAGGCAATCTTATGTGCGGCGCCGTCAGAGCCTGTTGATCCACATCAATCGGCCGGATGTAACCCGTTTGCACCCTGCCATCCATCAGCGCATCACCACCTTCATCCCACAGGGGCACCGGGATATTCCGCAGCCCACGGTGGGTCGGGAGCAAGCACTTCGTAAACTGTTACACACGCTTTTGGCCCTGGATGCGGGTATTGAGGGAAAAAATGCAGACTTCCAAGGCCACCGGCTCTAGACCCAAAGCGGAAATACATCAGGTCAGCCTGAGGCCCATCGGAAAGTGGGAAAGACCTTCAATTTCGCCTCGAGCAGTCGCTTACCGTCAGTGCCAAAAACTTGGAAGCAGTCGGCCAAACGGGAGTGCCATATTCTTGGCTGAGCAGTTCCTGGGTAGCGACAGTCAACGGTCGCGGCGAGCCAAAATTTCTGTCGAGTTCTCTAGATCGGTCACTGCCGTTGCTGGTCCAGTTTTGCCATTTTTTTTTCAAAACTCGGGAAAAATCGTTCAATCGTGGGCACCAGTTTTCTTGGATGATGGTCTCTTTGAAGGCCTGCCAAAAATATTTTCTGTCGGTGTTCCAGCACACAGACGTTGACAGGACCGTGGACTAAGAACTTATCCGTAAAT
>JAABQG010000108.1 GCA_011391595.1 Hydrogenophaga sp. | reverse complement strand
GGGCAGGCCGCCGGCTCCACCGCGACGATGCGTGGCTTGGCGCCGCCACGCAGGCCGTGGCCGATGAAGGGGAAGGCGATGCCGGCAAAGTTCGAGCCGCCGCCGGTGCAGCCCACCACCACGTCGGGCCACACATCCGCCATCTGCATCTGTTCCATGGCTTCCAGGCCGATGATGGTCTGGTGCATCAGCACGTGGTTCAGCACCGAGCCCAGCGCGTACTTGGTGTCCTCGCGCTGCACGGCCAGCTCCACCGCCTCGGAGATGGCAATGCCCAGGCTGCCGGGGTGGTCCGGCCGCTGGGCCAGCACGCTGCGGCCGTACACGGTCTCGGTGGAAGGCGAAGGCAGGCAGCGCGCGCCATAGGTTTCCATCACGGCACGGCGGTACGGCTTCTGGTCGTACGACACGCGCACCTGGAACACCAGCACCTCCAGCCCGAAAATGTTGCCCGCGAAGGCCAGCGAGGTGCCCCATTGGCCGGCGCCGGTCTCGGTGGTCAGGCGCTTCACGCCGGCCGCGGCGTTGTAGAAGGCCTGCGGCACGGCCGTGTTGGGCTTGTGGCTGCCGGCGGGGCTGACGCCTTCGTACTTGTAGAAAATCTTGGCCGGCGTGCCCAGGGCCTTTTCCAGGCGGTGGGCGCGGTACAGCGGGGCGGGGCGCCAGAGCTGGTAAATCTCGCGCACCGGCTCGGGGATTTCGATCTCGCGCTCGGTGCTGACCTCCTGCAGGATCAGCTCCATCGGGAACAGCGGCGCCAGATCGGCCGGGCCGATCGGCTGCAGCGTGCCCGGGTGCAGCACGGCCGGCAAGGGCTTGGGCAGGTCGGCCTGAATGTTGTACCAGAACTTGGGCATCTGGCTTTCGTTCAGCAGGTATTTGGTCTGCATGCTCATGGACAAGTCTCCTCTTGGGTTTGTGATCACAGCACTGACCTGGCAGGCCTTGCCGCCTAAAGAGTATGCGCCTGAAACCGGCCGCCGGGCGCGGGTCCGGGGCGGGGGAATTCCCTGAGCGGGATCACCTTCGCAAGACCGTCCTGTCAACGAGAGGGTTTGAAATCATGCCCTCAATGAATACTGTTTTGATAGCTATATAAGACCTGGCGACGCTGAGAAATGGCACTTTTTGTTCAAACCCCCGGCGGTGGAAGCTCGCCGGCATCCGCAGCCGTGGGCAGGCCCGGGACCGCCCGCGCCCGCAGGGCCAGAGGCAGCCTGGCGGAGCCTGGACGCGGCACGAGCAAGTCGGCCAGGGTCACGCCGTCCAGCACGCACAGGTAGGCCTGCAACGCCGCATTCAACACGCCTTTCAGGCCGCAATGCGAACTGAGGCGGCACTGGTTGGTGCCAGGGTCGAAACATTCCACCATTGTGAAATCGCTTTCGGTCAGCCGGACCACATCACCCAGCACGATTTCGCTGGCCGGCTTGAGCAGACGCAGGCCGCCGCCGCGACCCCGGGTGGTCGCCAGCAGCCCCTGGCCCGACAGGTCCATCACGATCTTGGTCAGATGGCTGCGGGAGATGGCGTGAGCCTGGGCAATCTCGCTGATCGTCACGGGTTCCGCCCTGCCCTCGCTGGCAGCGCAGTACATCAGGACGCGAAGGGTGTAGTCAGTCCAGTTCGTCAGGCGCATCGGGCGTTCCGGTTGAGGTCCAGCGGGGCTGCGATAGCCCGCCAGAGCGCAGGGTTAAAGATTCACACAAGATGTATTTTATTGAATAATACATTCACTCAACATGAATCATAAAAGGAAGCCCCATGAATGCTCGCGTCGATATCCCTGAAACCAGCCTCGCGGCCGACCTTTCCAATCAAGCCATCGGCCAGATTGCTGTCGGATTGCCGGGCGCCACCGCTGTCTTCCGGCGCCTGAAACTGGACTTCTGCTGCGGCGGCCAGATCAGCCTGCGCCAGGCGGCCTTGGACAAGGGGCTGGACCTGGACGACGTTGTAGGCCAACTGGCGGCCCTGACGCGCAGCGACGAGTTGCCCGCGACGGTGACCGCCAGCGCGCTGATTGACCACATCCTTGAGCGTTACCACGCCGTGCACCGCGAACAATTGCCAGAACTGATCCGCATGGCGCGGCGGGTCGAGGCCGTGCACCGGGGTCACGCGGACCTGCCGGTCGGCCTGGCCGATCTGCTGGAGCAGGCGCATGAAGAACTTCTCGACCACATGCAAAAGGAAGAAGAGATCATCTTTCCGAATCTGAAGGCGGGTGGCACGGCGATGGTGGCCTACCCCATCGGCATCATGCGCCGGGAACACACCAGCCACGGCGCCATGCTGGAGCACCTGATGGCGTTGACCCACGATGCCGTTCCGCCCGAGGGCGCCTGCAACACCTGGCGCGCACTCTACGCCGGGGTAGCCCAACTGAGCGACGACCTGATCAACCACATCCACCTGGAGAACAATGTGCTGTTTCCCCAGTTCGAGCCCAAGGCGTCCGCAATCGGAGGCTGCGGATCGACAGGGGGCTGTGGCTGCGCGGGCTGAGCCTGTCCGTCGAGCGACCAGAAAAAAAGCCGCCTGATGGGGCGGCTTTTCAGCGTGGGTGAAAGGTTCAGGCCGGCAGCGCCAGCAGGCGTTCACGCGCCTCCCGGTACTCGCGCTTGAGGCGTGCCACATAGTCGGCCGTGCTGACCACCTCGGTGATCGCGCCGATGCCCTGCCCGCAGCCCCAGATGTCCTTCCAGGCCTTGGCCGCATTGGCGCCCTCGCCGGTCGAAAAATTCATCTTGCTCGGGTCGCTGACCGGCAAATGGTCCGGGTCCATGCCGGCATTGCGGATGCTGCCCTTGAGGTAGTTGCCGTGGATGCCCGTGTAGAAGTTGCTGTAGACAATGTCATCGGAGTTGGACTTCGTGATCATCTCCTTGTACCCGTCGACCGCGCGCGCCTCATCGGTGGCAATGAAAGCCGAGCCGATGTAGGCGAAGTCCGCGCCCATCGCCTGCGCGGCCAGAATCGCGCCACCGCTGGCAATCGAGCCCGACAGCGCCAGCGGGCCGTCGAACCACTGGCGGATCTCCTGCACCATCGCAAACGGACTTTTCACGCTGGCGTGTCCACCGGCGCCGGCCGCCACGACGATCAGGCCGTCCGCACCCTTCTCGATGGCCTTGTGCGCGAAGACGTTGCTGATCACGTCATGCAACACCACGCCGCCCCAGGCATGCACGGCCTGGTTCACGTCTTCGCGCGCACCCAGGCTGGTGATGATGATCGGCACCTTGTACTTGGCGCAGACCTGCATGTCATGCTCGAGGCGGTCGTTGCTCTTGTGCACGATCTGGTTGATCGCGAATGGCGCAGCCGGGCTTTCCGGGTGCGCGGCGTCATGCGCCGCCAGCGCCTCGGTGATCTCGGCGAGCCACTCGTCGAGCTGAGCGGCGGGCCGGGCGTTGAGCGCCGGCATGGAGCCGACGACGCCGGCCTTGCACTGCGCGATCACCATCTTGGGGTTGCTGATGATGAACAGCGGCGAGCCAATGACGGGGAAAGGCAGGCGGTCGAGCGGGGCGGGAAGTCTGGACATGGGTTGGGCGGCCTGATAGGGCAGTTTATGAAGAAAATACGGCCAATCCCAGCGTCATCTGGTCATAACCTGCTATTGATCGAGTAGCGTATCGGGCGACGGCCTAGAACGCTTCGAGGGCCAGCGCCGTGACCGAATCAGCGCCGTCCACGATGCTGTCGCGCAAGCCCGGAATCCGCGTCAGGATATGGTCGGCATAAAAGCGCGCCGTGACGATCTTGGCCGCCATGAAGCCTTCGTCCCGGCCTTCGGCCTGCTGCTCCTGTGCCACCAGCAGCGCACGCGCCATTTGCCACCCCGCCATCAGGTTTCCGGCCAGCATGAGGTAGGGCACGCTGCCCGCAAAAACGGCGTTGGGAC
>JAABQG010000107.1 GCA_011391595.1 Hydrogenophaga sp. | reverse complement strand
GGATGGAGGCCCAGCTGCGTACCCAGGACGCGCTGGCGCAGCAACTGCGCGCACGCCGCCATGCCCTGGGCTCGCTGGACCTGGAGACCTTCCAGCCGCGCGCGCTGTTCGAGGGCGAGCAGGTGGTGGACATCCGCCAGCAGGTGCAGAACCGCGCGCGCCAGCTGATCGAGGAGGTGATGATCGCCACCAACGGCTGCACCGCGCGCTACCTGGCCGCGCAAGGCGGTGCTTCGCTGCGGCGCGTGGTGCGCTCGCCCGAACGCTGGCTGCGTATCGTGGGCGTGGCCAAGGAATACGGCGAGACCCTGCCCGACGAACCGGACGGCAAGGCGCTGGAGGCGTTTCTGGCCAAGCAGCACCGGATTGATCCTTTGCGCTTTCCCGACCTGTCGCTTGTCATCGTCAAGCTCATGGGGCGTGGCGAATACGTGGTCGAGACGCCTGGCGGCCCGCCCATCGGCCACTTCGGGCTTGCGGTGCGCGACTACACCCATTCCACCGCGCCGAACCGACGCTTTCCCGACCTGATCACGCTGCGCCTGCTCAAGGCGTCGCTGGCTGATGAGCCACAGCCTTATTCGAATGCCGAGCTGGGCGAACTGGCTGTGCACTGCACCCGGCAGGAGGACGCCGCGCAGAAAGTGGAGCGGCAGATGCGCAAGTCGGAGGCGGCGCTGCTGCTCGAATCGCGCATTGGCCAGCGCTTCGATGCGCTGGTGACCGGCGCGGGTTCTGACGGCATCTGGGTGCGCATCCTCACGCCACCGGCCGAAGGCAAGCTGGTGTCAGGCGACGGTGCCTTGCGTGTGGGCGACAAGCTCCGGGTCAAGCTGGTCTCGGCCAACGTGGAGCGCGGCTTTATCGACTTTGTGCGGGTGGATTGAGACCGGGCCGTCCTGGCCGCTCAAACGCATTCGTTGAAGCTCTCGCCCAGCGCGCTGACGAGTCGGTCGATGTCGGCCTTCTCGCAGACGAAGGGCGGCGCGAGCTGGATGGTGTCTCCGCCGTAGCGCACGTAGAAGCCCTTCTTCAGCATCGCCATGGCGATCAGGTAGGGGCGCTTGGCCGGCTCGCCGGGCAGGGCGTCGATGGTGAAGCCGGCGGCCAGGCCATAGTTGCGGATGTCGGTGACGTGCTTCGCACCTTTCAGGCTGTGCACCGCGGCCTCGAAATGTGGCGCCAGGGCCTTGACGCGGCCCACGGCGTCTTCTTTCTGCAGCAGGTCCAGCGTGGCCAGGCCGGCGGCGCAGGTCACCGGGTGGGCGCCGTAGGTGTAGCCGTGCGGGAACTCAAGCATGTAGTCCGGCCCGCCGGACGCCATGAAGGTGTCGTAGATCTCCTGTTTGGCGATCACGGCACCCAGCGGCTGCACGCCGTTGGTCACCTGTTTGGCGATGTTCAGGATGTCCGGCGTCACGCCGAAAGCCTCTGACCCGGTCCACGCGCCTGCGCGGCCGAAGCCGGTGATGACCTCGTCGAAGATCAGCAGGATATTGTTCGCGGTGCAGATCTCGCGCAGCCGCTGCAGGTAGCCGACCGGCGGAATCACCACGCCGGCCGAGCCCGAGAACGGTTCGACGATCACGGCGGCAATGTTCGACGCATCGTGCAGCGCGATGATGTTCAGCAGCTCGTCGGCCAGCTCCGCGCCTTGCGCCGGCATGCCGCGCGAAAAGGCGTTCTTCTTGAGCTGCGTGTGCGGAAGGTGGTCAGCCTCGACCGACTGGCCGAAATGCTTGCGGTTGCCCACCATGCCGCCGACGGAAATGCCGCCAAAATTCACGCCGTGATAGCCCTTTTCGCGGCCGATCAGGCGCGTCTTGCTGGCCTGACCCTTGGTGCGCCAGTAGGCGCGCGCCATCTTCAGGGAGGTGTCCGCCGATTCCGAACCGGAGCCGGTGAAGAACACGCGGTTCAGCCCGGCCGGCATGAATCCGACGATGCGGTTGGCCAGCTCGAACGACAGCGGGTGGCCGAACTGGAAGGCGGGGGAGTAGTCCAGCGTGGCCATCTGGCGGCTCACCGCGTCGGTCAGCTCCTGGCGGCCATGACCCAGGCCGCAGCACCACAGGCCGGACAGGCCGTCAAAAATCTGCCGGCCGTCCGCATCCTGGTAGTAGCAGCCCTTTGCCCCCACCATCAAGCGCGGGTGGGCCTTGAAGTCGCGGTTGCCGGTGAAGGGCATCCAGTGGGCGGCCAGCCAGTCGGCGTCGGTGCGGGTCGCAGGGGAAGTCAGGCGTTGTGCATCGGTCATGTCCATGGGAAACCTCTTGAACAAAGTGGAACAGCGACACCCCGACGGCGTGCTGCATGCCTGCATTATCCGCCGGCACATCGGGAACCCGAAAACTTGCCGGGCCTGATTCTGTGCCAGCCCGGCCGCGCCAGCCGTTTCAACCTCTCGAGCGCGTGGACCCAGGCGCTGACGCAAAATGGCGGTCATGAAAGCACCCGACAGACTGCAGACACTCATCGAGGAAGGCCTGATCGACACCGTGGTGCGCCAGCTGATGAGCGGCAAGGAGGCCATGGTCTATGTGGTGCGCCATGGCGACGAAACCCTGTGCGCCAAGATCTACAAGGAAGCCACGCACCGCAGCTTCCGCCAGGCCGTCGATTACACCGAGAACCGCAAGGTCAAGAACACCCGGCAGGCGCGCGCCATGGCCAAGGGCACGAAGTTTGGCCGCCAGGCGCAGGAGGCGGCCTGGCAGAGCGCCGAGGTCGACGCCCTGTACCGTCTCGCGCATGCCGGCGTGCGCGTGCCCAGGCCGTTCAACTTTTTCGAGGGCGTGCTGCTGATGGAACTGGTCACCGACGAACACGGTGACGCGGCCCCGCGCCTGAACGACGTGGCATTCACTCCCGCGCAGGCGCGCGCGCACCACGCGACGCTGCTGAGCGAAGTGGTGCGCATGCTGTGCGCAGGCGTGGTGCACGGCGATCTGTCGGAGTTCAACATCCTGCTGGGTGCGGACGGCCCGGTGATCATCGACCTGCCCCAGGCCGTGGACGCGGCTGGCAACAACCACGCCCAGCGCATGCTGCTGCGCGACGTGGCCAATCTGCGCGGCTTCTTTGGCCAGTTTGCCCCCGAGCTGCTGAAGACCGATTTCGGCCCCGAGATCTGGGACCTGTACCAGCGCGGCGTGCTGGAACCCGAATCGGTGCTCACCGGCCGCTTTGCGCGCAAGGGCGGGGCGGTGGATGTGGGCAACGTGATGCGCGAGATCGACGACGCACGGGCCGAGGAGGCTGCGCGCCGCCTGCGCATGCAGACGGCGCGTTAGGCGGCGCCATCATGAAACTCCTGCCCTGACGCGGCTGTCTCGCTTATGCGCACACAAATCACCGTCGCACTTATCGCGTTGCTTCTTGCCGCCTGCTCGGCAGAAGGTCTCTATGCCACTGGTCGCAATGCACAGCGGGCCGAGTGCGTGAAGCAAGCTGATGGCGTCTCACGTGATCGATGCCTGAAGGATGCCGACATGTCCCATGACACCTACAAAAAAGAAGCCGATGCCGTACGCAAATAGCGCCCTTTGCTCACCCGGTGGGCGCCACTGGACTACGGCGTTGGGGTTTCTCGCCAAGAGTACTTCTGGCGTACCTGGGGCTTGGTTGCGTGGCGTTCCCCTCGCGCAAACGCAGCGCAAGGGCAGAGATCCGGAACCTTGAATACCCGCAGCCAGTCTGCACATGAAGGTCGCGGGTTCACCCCTGGTGATTGGCCCAGTGGGTTCAACCGTTGTCCGGCTTTGGCGCGGCTTTGCGTGGACGGCGGGGTCGGGAGGCCGGTATGGGTGTGGACTCGGACACTGGGCCGGCTCCTTCAGGCACGGCCTGCACTGTGGAGGCTGCGGCTTCGGTGTTGGCCTGCGGCTTCGCAGCGGCCTGGACCACCGGCTCGGCGATTGCCTGCGCCGGAGTTGAGGCTGGCTTGCGGCCGCCTCGTCCGCGGCGGCGGGGTTCGGCGCCGCTGTCCATCGGTGCTGTCAGCGCTTCGGCCTCCTGCGCCGGGGCGTTGGCTGAATCAGCCGCCTCGGTCGCATCGTCTGTCATCGAAGATGCCGCGATGTCCGAAGGCGTCGCATCCGGCCGGCGGCTCCGCCGGGTGCGTTCGCCGGGTTCGCCGCGCCCGGCGTTTTCGGGTCCCGACTCGGTGACCAGGGCGGCGGGTTCCTGCTGGAAATAGCGTGACGGCGGCCGCTCGGCGGGTGGCTCCGCGCGCTGCAGCGAGGCCGGGTGCTGGCTCGGGGCGCTGCCGCCCCCGCTGGCGCCGGGCCCGTTGTGGCGGAACACATAGGCGCCGGACTT
>JAABQG010000010.1 GCA_011391595.1 Hydrogenophaga sp. | reverse complement strand
CCCCATTCGAGTGGGACCTCAAGCGCCTGGCGGCAAGCGTGGTGATCGCGGCGAGGTATCTGGAGCTACCCAACAGCGACGCGGCGCGCGTGGCCACCGATCTGGTGCGCGGCTACCGCGAGCGCATGAGCGATTACGCGACGATGCGGGCCCTCGACGTCTGGTACGACAAGATCGATTTGCAGAAGTACGAAGACCGGTCGGCCGACCCGGAAGTCATGAAGGAAGCCCGAAAGCGGTTCGCCGCCCGCCTCGAACGCGAGCAGCGCAAATCCGTGCCCGATTTTCTGTATCCGAAGCTGGTTTCACTCGAAGGGGGAAGGCCCAGGATCAAGGACGAACCGCCGCTGATCTTCCATCCATCGACGGAATTGACGCCCGAGCTCGCATCAGGGTACGCCGAGGCCATTGCCTCGTATCGGACAAGCTTGCCCGAACACATACGGACGCTGTTCGACCGCTTCCACTTCTTCGATCTGGCGGCAAAGGTCGTTGGCGTGGGCAGTGTCGGGACGTTCTGCACCATCGGGCTGTTCATGGCGGCCGACGACGACCCGCTGTTCCTGCAGATCAAGGAAGCGCGCGCCTCGGTGCTCGAACCCTACGCGGGCAAGAGCCGTCATGCCAATCATGGCCAGCGGGTCGTGGTGGGCCAGCGGCTGATGCAGACAGCGAGCGACGTGTTCCTGGGCTGGACCCGAGGCAAAAACGGCCGAGATGTCTACGTGCGCCAGCTGCGTGACATGAAGATGTCCGCGGTCATCGAGGACTGGGACAGCGCCATGCTGCGGCACTACGGCCGGATGTGCGCGCACGCGCTGGCCCGCGCGCATGCCCGCACTGGCGACGCCGCGATGATGGCCGGCTACATGGGCAGCGGTCAGAGTTTCGATGACGCGATCGGCGAATTCGCCGTGGAATACGCCGCGCAGAACCGCACCGACTACAGGGCGTTCATCAAAGCCATCCGGGAGGGACGCATCCCGGCGGCGCTTGAGGGCTAAATGGGGCGGCGCCGACGCCTTCCGGGCATTCGTTGCCGCACTGCCACCCGCCGGCAGGGTGAGCTCGGCGGGCGATCCCCAATCGACCGTTCCCGCTGCAAAAGGGCCAGCCAAGCGCGAAGACTCCCCCGCTTTGGCGAATGACCGCTGACGAGAATTCAGCGAAGCCAATGACCGATCTGGACCTGAGACCTTGGGGGACTCCTTCTGGCCGTCAGGGTGAACTCGGCAGGTGATCCCCGACTGACGGCTCCCGCTGCTTTGCGGAAGCTCACTCCTCAAATCCGGGCAGCAGAAGAACGGACTTCACCAACCCGCTTCTGTATCTTTCGCCGTCGCCCGTGACTAAGCGGACCGCCCCCACAGCCAGACTTACTACCAAATTGCCTGCTTCCCAGCGTCAAAAGGTCACAATCAGCTACTGACTTCATAGCATCAAGTTTCCTGCTCGGTCAGGCAAAATCCCCCGCAGCGCCAACCCTCCGCCGACCCCACCACCCCGCCCATGCTCCTGAACCTCATCTGGCTGGCCTTCTTCGTCAGCGCCTTCGCAGTGGCGGCGGTGCGGTTGCTGATGGGGGACATGGAGGTGTTCCCGGCGCTGCTGGCCGCGATGTTCGATTCGGCGCGCACGGGCTTCGACATCTCCATCGGGCTGGTTGGCGTGATGGCGCTGTGGCTGGGCATCCTGCGCATTGGCGAGCGCGCGGGCATGGTGGATGCGCTGGCGCGACTGGCGGCACCAGCACTGCGCCGACTGTTCCCCGGCGTGCCGCCCGGCCACCCGGCGCATGGGGCGATGGTGATGAACGTCTCGGCCAACCTGCTGGGGCTGGACAACGCCGCCACGCCGCTGGGCCTGAAGGCGATGCAGGAGCTGCAGACGCTGAACCCGCGCCCCGAGCGCGCCACCGACGCGCAGATCCTCTTCATCGTACTCAACACGGCGGGTCTGACGCTGATTCCGACCTCGGTCATCGCCATTCGCCAGACGCTGGCGGTGAAGCAGGGGCTGGCGGGTTTCAACGCGGCCGACATCCTGCTGCCGACGCTGGTGGCCACGTCGATCTCGCTGCTGGCGGCCCTGCTGGCGGTGGCCGTGGTGCAGCGGCTGCCGATCTGGCACGCGCGCCTGCTGCTGCCGCTGGCCGCTTTCGGCCTGGCCATCGGCGCGGTGCTGTGGGGGCTGGGCCAACTGCCGCCCGAGGTGGCAGCGCGCGTGGTGGGGCTGACCGGCAGCCTGGCCATCGTCACGCTGGTGCTGGTGTTCCTGCTGGCCGGCGCGGCCAAGCGGGTGCCGGTGTACGAGGTGTTCGTCGAAGGCGCGAAGGAGGGATTTGGCGTGGCCATCAACATCATTCCCTACCTGGTGGCGATGCTGGTGGCGATTGGTCTGTTCCGCGCGGCCGGCTGCATGGACTACGTGATGGGCGCCATCGGCGCGGGCGTGGCGGCGCTGGGCTGGAACACCGACTTCCTGCCGGCGCTGCCGGTGGGGCTGATGAAGATCCTGTCCGGCTCGGGCGCGCGCGGGCTGATGGTCGACGTGATGCAGACGCACGGCGTGGCCTCGTTTGCCGGCAAACTGGCGGCCATCATCCAGGGATCGACCGAGACCACCTTCTACGTGCTGGCGGTGTACTTCGGCAGCGTGGGCGTGAAGGACACGCGCCACGCGCTGGGCTGCGCGCTGTTTGCCGATGCGGTGGGCATCGTGGCGGCGATCGGGGTAGCGTACGCGTTCTACCGCTGAGGCGGTGTTGCTTTTCGCCACCTGCCGACCGACGCGCCCCGCCCGTGAATGGATCAGGTCGGTGCGGCGCTCATCGCAGCGAAATCAAGGAGGAGGCCGAAGGCCGGGGGACATTCGCGGAGATGAGCGCCGCATCGGCCTGATCCCGCCCCCCGCAGGTATTTTCAAGCTTTATTGGCACCTTCCCAGCGTCGAAAGGTCATGATCTGCTATGAACTCAGGAGTCTTCAGCCGACTTCTTCAGCGCCAGCGCCGCGTCATACAGCGTGTTTTTCGAGCTGCCGGTGATCTCGGCGGCCAGCTTCACGGCAGTCTTCAGCGGCAGCTCGGCCAGCAGCAGCTTGAGCACGCGCAGGTCGTCGCCGGCATCCGCCGCCATGGGCGCGCCGTGCAGCACCACGACGAACTCACCGCGCAGGCGGTTGCCATCCGCCGCCAGCCAGGCGGGGCCGTCGCTGGCGGGCACGGTGGCGATCTCTTCGAACTGCTTGGTCAGCTCGCGCCCGAAGGTGACCGGGCGCTCGCCGAGCGTGGCCAGCGCGCCGGCCAGCGCCTCGATGCGGTGCGGGGCTTCGAGCAGCACCACGGCGCGCGGCTCGGCGGAAAGCGCCAGCACAGCGCGCTCGCGCTCGGCCGCCTTGGACGGCAGGAAGCCAGCAAAAACGAAGCCGCCCTCCTGTGTCATGCCGGCGGCGCTGAGCAGCGTGGTGATGCTGCTGGCACCGGGCAGCGGCACCACCGGCAAGCCGGCCGCGCGCACGGCGGCCACCAGGCGTGCGCCGGGGTCGCTGACGGCGGGCGTGCCGGCGTCTGACACATAGGCGATGCGCAGGCCGTTGCGCAGGTGATCGATCACCGTGTGCGCGGCCTCGGCCTCGTTGTGCTGGTGCACGGCCAGCAACTGCGCGCCGGGCCGCTCGATGCCGTAGGCGCGCAGCAGCTGCTGGGTGTGGCGCGTGTCCTCGCAAGCCACGGCATCGACGAGCGCCAGCACATGCAGCGCGCGCAGCGTGATGTCGGCCAGGTTGCCGATCGGCGTGGCCGCGACGAACAGCGCGCCCTGCGGATAATGCTGGTGCGCCGCCGCCTCGCGGGCCGCGCTCAGGGCCGGGGCAAAAGAAGCGCTCAAGGAGTGGGTCAATGGATTTCCTGACTAAACGGTCCGCTGCGCAGGCGGGGGCAGCCCAGCCGCCCACCACCAAGCAGAAGGGCGACGCCGCCGAAGACGCCGCGCTGCGCCATCTTCAAGCCGCAGGCCTGCGGCTGCTGGAGCGCAATTATCGGACGCCCGGGCGCGGCGGCGGCGAAATCGACCTGATCCTGCGCGAGCGCGATGGCACCCTGGTGTTTGTGGAGGTGCGCCAGCGTGCCAGCGCCTCGCACGGCGGCGCCGCGGCCAGTGTCAGCGCCACCAAGCAGCGGCGCATCATCTTTGCCGCACGCCACTACCTGATGCGCCTGCGCGAGCCGCCGCCCTGCCGCTTCGACGTGGTGGTGGTGGAACCTGCCGGGGTGCAATGGCTCAGGGCGGCATTTGACGCCAGCTGAGGCGCAGGCTGCGCCCGCGCCCCTGCTGCCTGACATTCCAGTGGTTACGCCGTCGTGCATCTGGTTTCAAGGCCCGCGGTTATCATCAAAGCCCATGTTAGAGCAACGCATACAGCAGCATTTCATCGACAGTGCCGACCTGAAGTACCAGTCGGCCCAGGCGCTGGGCCAGCCGGTCGCTGCAGCCGTGCAGGCGCTGCTGGCGTGCGTGACCAGCGGGGGCAAGGTGCTGGCCTGCGGTCATGGCGGGTCGGCCACGCTGGCGCAGCACTTTGCGGCGATGTTCGTGGGGCGCTTCGAACGTGACCGCCCCGAACTCGGCGCTCTGGCGATGACCAGCGATGGCGCCCTCCTGACTGCGGCCGGCCGTGACGAGGATGGCACCCAGGTGTTTGCCCGGCAGGTCCGCGCGCTCGGCCAGCCCGGTGACGTGCTGCTGACCATTTCCACCAGCGGCAAGGCCGCCAACCTGCTGCGCGCGCTTGAGGCCGCCCATGAACGGGAAATGACCGTGATCGCGCTGACGGGATCCGGTGGCGGCGAGATTGGCCAGGCGCTGCGAGAGACCGATGTGCAGGTCTGCGTGCCGCATGACCGGATGGCACGCGTCCACGAAGTCCATGGTCTGGTGGTGCACTGTCTGTGCGACGGCGTGGACGCCCAATTACTTGGTGAACAGGAAATTTCAACATGAAGCAAGTACAAACCCGAAGATTCCTGCTGGGCGGGGTCTCTGTCATGGCGATCGTGGCAGCCCTGAGCGGCTGTGCCGCGGCCATCGTGGGTGGCGCGGTCGCCGGCGGGATGGTTGCAACCGACCGCCGCACCGCGGCCGCACAGCTGGAGGACGAAAACATCGAGTTGCGGGCGGTCAACAACCTTTCCGCAACCTTCGGTGAGCGCGCCCATCTGAACGTGACCAGCTACAACGCCGTGGTGCTGCTGACGGGTGAAGTGCCCACCGATCAGGACAAGCTGCTGGCCGAGCAGATCGTGTCCCGCGTGGCCAATGTGCGATCCATCGTGAACGATCTGGCCGTCATGCCCAACACGACGATGACGCAACGGTCTTCCGATTCACTGATCACCGGTCAGGTCAAGGCCTCGATGGTTGACACGACCGATCTCTTCGCCAACTCCTTCAAGGTCGTGACCGAGCGCGGCGTCGTTTACCTGATGGGTCGCGTCACCCAGCGCGAGGCGGACCGGGCCACCGAGATCGCCCGCAGCGTGAGCGGGGTAAAACGCGTGGTTCGCGTGCTGGAAATCGTCAGCGAGGCTGAATTGCAGAAGGCGCCGCCACCGGCCCCGGCCCCTGCCGCATCGTCGGCCGCGCCCAAGACCTGAGTCCAGGCTGGCGTGCGGGTGCCCGCGCCCGTGGTTTTCAGCGCAGCCGCTTGATCAGGCTGGAAGTGTCCCAGCGCCGGCCACCCATTTGCTGGATGTCGGCATAGAACTGGTCCACCAGGGCGGTCACCGGCAGGCGCGCGCCATTGCGGCGGGCTTCATCAAGCACCAGGCCCAGGTCCTTGCGCATCCAGTCCACGGCGAAGCCGAAGTCGAACTTGTCGGCCACCATGGTCTTGCCGCGGTTGTCGAGTTGCCAGCTCTGCGCGGCGCCCTTGCCGATCACGTCGAGCACCTGGTTCATGTCCAGCCCGGCGCTCTGTCCGAAAGCGATGGCCTCGCTCAGGCCCTGCACCAG
Source organism: Hydrogenophaga sp. (assembly GCA_011391595.1). Taxonomy (GTDB): domain Bacteria; phylum Pseudomonadota; class Gammaproteobacteria; order Burkholderiales; family Burkholderiaceae_C; genus JAABQG01. The sequence goes on along the minus strand of JAABQG010000010.1, from coordinate 66,652 downwards.
CCCGGCGATGCAGATCTGATTGACCATCTTGGCGAGCTGGCCCGCACCACTGCCGCCCAGCAAAGTGAACGCACGCGAAAACGCCAGGGCAACGGGCTTGGCAGCCTCGAAAGCTGCTGCGTCGCCACCGCACATCACGGTGAGCGCCCCGTTTTGCGCGCCGGCCTGGCCGCCGGACACCGGCGCATCGACAAAATGCAGACCAATGGCTTTGGCGGCGGCATGCAGCTCGCGCGCCACATCAGCTGAAGCGGTGGTGTGGTCCACGAAGATCGCGCCGGGCGCCATGCCGGCGAAGGCGCCGTCAGCGCCCAGCGTGACCGAGCGAAGATCATCGTCGTTGCCGACGCAACAGAACACGATGTCGGCACCCTGGGCCGCCGCGCGCGGGGTTTCAGCATGTTTCGGGCGCGTTCCCATCGTGAATTCGTCACACCATGCTATTGATTTTGACGCAGTGCGGTTGTACACCGTGACACTGTGCCCCGCGCTGGCCAGATGCCCGGCCATGGGGTAGCCCATGACACCCAGGCCCAGGAAAGCGACCCGGCGGGCGGGGGTGGTTTCGTATGTTCTTGCGTTGATGCCGCTCATGGTCAGGCCTTGAAGGGGGTTGGGCGAACGGGCGCGGCGTTGGCCCGATCTGCGATCAGACGATGGAGAAATGCTCGGTGCCGGCCGACAGGTCTTGGTTCTTGCTTCGTTTGCCGTTCAGCTTGATCTGCAGCCGCAGATCATTCACGGAGTCGGCATTGCGCAACGCGTCTTCGTAGGTGATGGTCTCGTCCTCGTACGCGTCAAAGAGCGCCTGATCGAAGGTCTGCATGCCCAGGTTCCGGCTCTTCTTCATGATTTCCTTGATCTCGGCGACCTCGCCCTTGAAGATCAAGTCGGAAATCAGCGGCGTGTTGAGCATGATTTCCACGATGGCCGTGCGGCCGTTGCCTGACTGCTTCGGCACGAGCCGCTGGGAAATGAAGGCCTTGAGGTTGAGCGACATATCCATCAACAACTGGGCGCGGCGCTCCTCGGGGAAGAAGTTGATGACCCGGTCCAGCGCCTGGTTGGCACTGTTGGCATGCAGCGTGGCCATGCAAAGGTGGCCGGTCTCGGCGAAGGCGATGGCGTGCTCCATGGTTTCGCGATCGCGGATTTCCCCCATCAGGATCACATCGGGCGCCTGGCGCAGCGTGTTCTTCAGCGCCGCCTCCCAGTTGTCAGTGTCAATGCCCACCTCGCGCTGGGTGATCACGCAGTTCTTGTGCGCGTGCACGAACTCCACCGGGTCTTCGACCGTCACGATGTGACCATAGGAGTTCTCGTTGCGCCAGTCGATCATGGCTGCCAGCGTCGTGGATTTTCCGGATCCCGTGGCCCCGACCAGGATGCACAGGCCGCGCTTGGTCATGGCCACGTCCTTCAGGACTGGCGGCATCCCCAGCCCGTCGATCGTCGGCAAGGTCGCGGGAATCACGCGCAGCACCATGCCGATCTTGCCCTGCTGGACAAATGCGCTGACACGAAACCGGCCGATGTTTGCGGGCGCGATGGCGAAGTTGCACTCCTTGGTCCGTTCAAAATCCGCCGCTTGCCGGTCGTTCATGATCGACCGCGCCAGGGCCTGTGTGTGCATCATCGTGAGCGGCTGGGGTGACAGCTTGGTCACTTTCCCGTCGACCTTGATGGCCGGGGGAAACTCGGCGGTGATGAAGAGGTCGCTGCCGTTTCGACTGATCATCAACTTGAGCAAATCGTTGATGAATTTGCTTGCCTGATCGCGTTCCATGAGTGGTCGCCTTGGTCGGATGGGGGGTTCAGCGCTGCTTGGTCAGGCGCGCGCCGGTGGCTCGCAAACGCAGTGACAGCTTTCGGGCCAGCAGGGCAATCAGGCTGGCGGCCAGCAGCGGGCGGACGGACATCATCTCGTCGAGCGCCTCGGCGCTGAGGATGGCGATCTCGCAGTCGGTGAGCGTAATGCAGTGTGAAAACCGCTTTCCGCTGTCGAGCAATGACATTTCACCCAGGATTTCACCGGGCCGCGCTTCACTCAGGCGCACGCGCTCACCCCATGGCTGGTCACGGTCAATGGCGATGCTTCCGGACAACTGCACGATCATGTAATTGCCGTACTCGTCCTGCTTGATGATTTCACGATTGGCAGGCACGGTGCCAAACTCGAAAAAGTGCATCAACTGGTCCATGGAGGCACTGTCAAGCCGCTTCATGTGTGGGTCGCGGGCCCAGAGTTCACGCAGCTTCGCCCCTCCTTTTTCCACACTGATCCTGCGGGCATCGATTTCAGCCGCGCGCGCTTCCCAGGGCAGGGTGTGGTCGGGTGAAATGCCGTGATCGGCAAAGGCCGTCGTGAAAAACGTGGACTCGGCAGACTCGCGCGCCGCCTCCGGCGGTAGCTTGTGCCGCAACAGACCCAGAATGCCTTTCATGTACGCAAACCCTCGCTAGTGTGAAATTGGGGAAATCGCAGATACCCTGCTCAACCCGGAAAGTTTTCTGGGATCTTGGCCTTGGAGCGCGCTTCCGCGGCCGAGATGACGTTGCGTCTGACGAGGTCGGTCAGGTTCTGGTCCAGCGTTTGCATGCCCACGTTGTTGCCGGTCTGGATGGTCGAATACATCTGCGCCACCTTGGCCTCACGGACCAGGTTGCGGATCGCGCTGTTGGCGATCATGATTTCATGGGCCGCAACGCGACCCTGCCCGTCCTTGGTCTTGCACAGGGTCTGCGAAATCACCGCCTGCAGCGACTCGCTCAGCATCGCGCGAATCATGTCCTTTTCTTCCGCCGGGAACACGTCGATGACCCGGTCGATGGTCTTGGCCGCACTGGATGTGTGCAGCGTGCCGAAAACCAGATGACCGGTTTCAGCGGCAGTCATCGCCAGCCGGATGGTTTCCAGGTCGCGCATCTCGCCGACCAGAATGGCGTCGGGGTCTTCGCGCAGCGCGGAGCGCAACGCGGCGTTGAAGCTCAGGGTGTGAGGGCCGACTTCGCGCTGGTTGACCAGGCACTTCTTCGATTCGTGCACGAATTCGATGGGATCTTCGATCGTCAGCACATGGCCGTATTCTGTTTCGTTGAGGTGATCGACCATCGCCGCAAGCGTGGTCGACTTGCCAGAGCCCGTCGGCCCGGTCACCAGAACCAGGCCACGCGGCTTGAGCGCCAGATCGCCAAAGATCTTGGGCGCATTGAGTTGCTCGAGCGTCAGGATCTTTGAGGGAATGGTGCGGAATACCGCGCCCGCACCGCGCTGCTGGTTGAAGGCATTGACGCGAAAGCGGGCCAGTCCGTCAATTTCGAATGAAAAGTCGCACTCCAGGAATTCCTCGTACGCCTTGCGCTGCGAGTCGTTCATGATGTCGTAGACCATGGCGAAGACCGTCTTGTGGTCCAGTGGTTCGACATTGATGCGACGCACGTCGCCATGCACACGGATCATCGGGGGGAGGCCAGCGGACAGATGCAGGTCGGACGCCTTGTTTTTGACGCTGAAAGCCAGAAGTTGGGTAATGTCCACGAAAATCCCTCTCTCGTTTTGATACGCTCGTGGACATTATGACGATGATTTCCGAGAATCTCCATAGCGTTCGCGCACGCATCGTGGCGGCATGCGCGCTGGCGGGGAGGAATCCGGACGAAGTGAGGCTGCTGGCTGTCGCCAAATCTTTCGGGCCCGAGGCGGTGCGCGCCGCCCATGCTGCCGGCCAGACGGATTTCGGCGAGAACTACCTCCAGGAGGCGGTGGACAAGCAGGCCCGGCTCGCTCAACTGCCGCTGGTCTGGCACTGCATCGGCCCGATCCAGGCCAACAAGACGCGACTGGTGGCGGAACATTTCGACTGGGCACAAACGGTGGACCGGCTGAAGATTGCACAGCGACTGTCCGATCAGCGTCCCGACCACCTGGCGCCGCTGCAGGTGTGCCTGCAGGTCAACATCGACGGCGGCCCCACCAAGTCCGGCGTCTCCCCCGAAGAGGCCCTGCCGCTGGCGCTCGAAGTGGCCCGTCTGCCGCGCCTGGTGCTGCGCGGGCTGATGACGATTCCCGAGCCCGCGCCCGATTACGCCACCAGCCTGGCCGTGCACCGCCAGGCGCGCGAACTTTTCGAGGACCTGCGCAGTGCCGGAATGCCCCTGGACACGCTGTCGATGGGCATGACCGCCGATCTCGAGGCCGCCATTCATGCGGGCAGCACGATGGTGCGCATTGGCACGGCTATTTTTGGCGGACGAACCCAAGCCGCCTGAAACCGTCGGGCGACAGGCGCGAGCCCGCCCGGTCATTCATTTCGTTACCGAACTTGCGTCTCCAGCGCGGCTTGTAAGCGCCCGCGGCCCTAGGATCACTTTCTCTTCAACAGGGAAACTTCATGGCCACCACACCTTTTTTTGGCAAACGCGATTCGGGCGTCCTGTCAGAACGCTCCAATGTCTCCAATGGCCCGCCCGGCGCAACTGTGGCGCCGCAGCCCAGGGCCCTCGACAGCGCCACGGCGGCAGCGCCCGACCCGACACCCCAGACCGCGCCGGGCATGGCCGCGTCCACCACCCCCCGTGGCGGCAGCAAGCTCATCGTCGGGCCCAACATCAAGCTCAAGGGCGTCGAGATCACAGACTGCGACACACTGGTCGTGGAGGGTCTGGTCGAGGCCACGATGGACTCGCGTCTGATGCAGATTGCAGAAATCGGCGCGTTCAAGGGCTCAGCCCAGATCGACATTGCTGAAATCCGCGGCTGTTTCGACGGCGACCTGACCGTTCGCGACCGATTGGTGATCCATGCCACCGGCAAGGTCACGGGCAAGATCCGCTATGGCAAGGTGGTCATCGAGGAAGGTGGGCAGCTCGCCGGCGACATCAGCTTCGGCACCAGCGACAGGGCCCAGGCTGCCGGCGCCCTGCCGGCGCTGCAAAGGGCCGCCTGAACCCCGCCGCCCTCAGGCCGGAACAGCTTCCGCCGCCGGCGTGCGGATCAGGTGGTCGAAGGCGCTGAGCGCGGCTTTGGCACCGTCACCGGCGGCGATCACGATCTGCTTGAACGGCACCGTGGTGCAGTCGCCGGCGGCAAACACGCCGGGCAGGCTGGTCTGGCCCTTGGCGTCGATCACGATCTCGCCGAACTTCGTCAGCTCCAGCGTGCCCTTGAGCCATTCAGTATTGGGCACCAGGCCGATCTGCACGAACACGCCTTCGAGTTCGACGAGGTGCTCCACGCCGGTGGCGCGGTCCTTGTAGCGCAGGCCGTTGACCTTGCCCTGCGCCCCGGTGATTTCCGTCGTCTGGGCATTCGTGTGCACCGTGACGTTGGGCAGGCTGTGCAGTTTCTTCACCAGCACCGCGTCGGCCTTGAGCTCGGGCATGAATTCGATCACCGTGACGTGGCGCACCACGCCGGCGAGGTCGATCGCGGCCTCGATGCCGGAATTGCCGCCGCCGATCACGGCCACGTCCTTGCCCTTGAACAGCGGGCCGTCGCAGTGCGGGCAGTAGGCCACGCCCTTGTTGCGGTATTCGGCTTCACCGGGCACGTTGACGTTGCGCCAGCGCGCGCCGGTGGACAGGATCACCGTCTTGGACTGGAGCACGCCGCCGTTGGCCAGTTGCACTTCGATCAGCCCGCCGGGTTCACTGGCGGGCACGAGCCGGTCGGCGCGCTGCAGGTTCATGATGTCCACGTCGTAGGCGCGGGTTTGGGCCTCCAGCGCGGCGGCGAACTTCGGGCCGTCGGTCTCCAGCACCGAAATGTAGTTCTCGATGGCCAGCGTGTCGTTGGTCTGGCCACCGAAGCGCTCGGCGGCGATGCCGGTGCGAATGCCCTTGCGCGCGGCGTACACGGCCGCCGCCGCGCCGGCCGGGCCGCCGCCGACGATCAGCACGTCATACGGGGCCTTGGCTGACAGCTTGGCGGCGTCCCGTGCCGCAGCGCCCGTGTCGAGCTTGGCGACGATCTCTTCCACGCTCATGCGGCCGGAGCCGAACACCTGGCCGTTGAGAAAGACCATGGGCACGGCCATGATTTCGCGGGCGTTGACTTCATCCTGGTAGGCGCCGCCTTCGATGACGGTGGTCTTGACCCTGGGGTTGAGGATGGCCATGAGGCTGAGCGCCTGCACCACGTCCGGGCAGTTGTGGCAGCTCAGGGACATGTAGACCTCGAAGTTGAAGTCGCTGCCCTCACCGGGCTGCAGCGCCCGGATCTGCTCGATTAGGTCGGCATCAACCTTGGGCGGGTGGCCACCGGTCCACAGCAGCGCCAGCACCAGGGAGGTGAATTCGTGGCCCAGCGGAAGGCCGGCAAAGCGCAACTGGGTGGCGGTGCCGGAGCGTTGCAGGGTGAAGGAGGGCTTGCGGGCGTCGTCGCCATCGGTGCGCAGGCTGATCTTGTCCGATCGCAGCGACTGGATGGTCGCCAACAGTTCGCGCATCTGACGGGAATTGTCGTCGTCGCCGAGCGAGGCTACCATTTCGAAGGGCAGCATCACGCGCTCCAGGTAGGCGGCGAGTTGGGCTTTGAGGGTGTCGTCGAGCATGGGAGTCTCCTTTTAACGTTGGGCGGTGGGCGTTCAGGGTCGAGCGATCAGGGTTGAACGTTGAGCGAGGGGCGCTCGGCAGGTGCACGCCGAACGCCCAACGCTAAACGCTCAACCCGTCAGATCTTGCCGACGAGGTCCAGCGACGGGGCGATGGTCTTGCTGCCTTCGTTCCACTTGGCCGGGCAGACCTCACCGGGGTGGGCGGCGGTGTACTGGGCGGCCTTGAGCTTGCGCAGGGTTTCCTTGACGTCGCGCGCGATCTCGTTGGAGTGCACTTCGGCGGTCTTGATCAAGCCTTCGGGGTTGATGATGAAGGTGCCGCGCAGCGCCAGGCCTTCTTCGGGGATGTGCACGCCAAACGCGTTGGTCAGCGTGTGGGTGGGGTCGCCCACCAGCGGGAACTTCGCCTTGCCCACGGCGGGCGAAGTCTCGTGCCAGACCTTGTGCGAGAAGTGGGTGTCGGTCGTCACGATATAGACCTCGGTGCCGGTCTTCTGGAATTCGGCGTAGTTGTCAGCGGCATCTTCGACTTCGGTCGGGCAGTTGAAGGTGAAGGCGGCCGGCATGAAGATCAGGACGGACCACTTGCCGCGCAGGCTGGCTTCGGTGACTTCGATGAACTTGCCGTTGTGGAACGCCTGGGTCTTGAAAGGCTGGACTTGCGTGTTGATCAGGGACATGAGGAACTCCTTTGAGGTTGATAAAGACATCGGTTGCATGAACCAATGACTGAATCATAGTGACGGTCTATCAGAATGTGAATTTGATTTTTCCTAAGCTATCGATAGGTAATTTATATTGCATCGCAGCAAATTCTGGGGCCAGCCTCACCGCCACACCACGTCCAGCGCCCGGCGCGAGCACCCGGTCGCTGAGTCGGGTCGGGATGTTCACTTCAAATTCAATAGCTGACTGTGTCCATTCGACGCTGGGAACAGGCTCATTTTGTTCGGATTTCCCGGCTGGGGCCGCCAGCGGGACCCGGTAGAGGCCCACATCCAGCGCGCCACGGCCACGAAGGCGCGCAGGGATTGGAACTCGGCGTTGATCGCCCTATTTGCGGCATTCATACCGGTGACCCGGCGAAATCATTGGAATAGTCGCCTTGTTTTGGCGACACTTGGCAGCTTCACTGGAGACTTCGATCATGAGCACCGCAAATATTCCCCATTTCATCAACGGCCAGCGAAACGCAGGCGGCAGCGCCCGTTCGCAGCCGGTGTTCAACCCGGCCACCGGCGCCATCACGGGCCAGGTGGCGCTGGCCAGCAGTGCCGATGTGGATGCGGCCGTGTCCGCCGCGCAGGCGGCCTTCCCGGCCTGGGCCGACACCCCGCCGATCCGCCGCGCGCGGGTGATGTTCAAGTTCCTGGAGCTGCTGAACCACCACAAGGACACGCTGGCGGAAATGATCACGCTCGAACACGGCAAGGTGTTCACCGACGCGCAGGGCGAGGTGTCCCGCGGGATCGACATCGTCGAGTTCGCCTGCGGCATTTCGCAGCTGCTCAAGGGCGACTTCACCGACCAGGTCTCCACCGGCATCGACAACTGGACGCTGCGCCAGCCGCTGGGCGTGGTCGCGGGCATCACCCCGTTCAACTTTCCGGTAATGGTCCCGATGTGGATGTTCCCGCTGGCCATCGCGGCCGGCAACAGCTTCGTGCTCAAGCCCAGCCCGATCGATCCCAGCCCCAGCCTGTTCATCGCCGACCTGCTGAAGCAGGCCGGCCTGCCCGACGGCGTTTTCAACGTGGTGCAGGGCGACAAGGAAGCCGTGGACGCGCTACTGGTGCACCCGCTGGTCAAGGCGGTGAGCTTCGTCGGCTCGACGCCGATCGCCAACTACATCTACGAGACCGGCGCACGCCATGGCAAGCGCGTGCAGGCGCTGGGCGGCGCGAAGAACCACATGGTGGTGATGCCCGACGCTGACATCGAGCAGACCGTGGACGCGCTGATCGGCTCCGCCTACGGCTCGGCCGGCGAGCGCTGCATGGCCATCAGCGTGGCGGTGTTCGTGGGCGACGTGGGCGCGCAGGTGATCCCGAAGCTGGTGGAGCGCGCGCTAACCCTCAAGGTCAAGGACGGCATGGAGCTGGACGCGGAAATGGGCCCCATCGTCACCGCAGCCGCGCATGCGCGCATCAGCGGCTACATCGAGCAGGGTGTCAAGGAAGGCGCACAGCTGCTGGTGGACGGGCGCGGCTTCCAGGGTGCCAGCGCCGGGGCGGGCTGCTCAGAAGGTTTCTGGCTGGGTGGCACGCTGTTCGACCAGGTCACGCCCGGCATGCGCATCTACAAGGAAGAGATCTTCGGCCCGGTGCTGGTGTGCGTGCATGTGCCGGACTTCGCCGCCGCGGTGCAGCTGGTCAACGACCACGAATTCGGCAACGGCGTCTCCTGCTTCACCCGCGACGGCAACGTGGCGCGCGAGTTTTCGCGCCGCATCCAGGTGGGCATGGTCGGCATCAACGTTCCGATCCCGGTGCCCATGGCCTGGCACGGTTTCGGCGGCTGGAAGCGCAGCCTGTTCGGCGACATGCACGCCTACGGCGAGGAGGGTGTGCGCTTCTACACCAAGCAGAAATCCATCATGCAGCGCTGGCCCGAGAGCATTGGCAAAGGCGCGGAGTTCGTGATGCCGACGGCGAAATGAGCGACACCACCTTCGACACCATCATCGTCGGCGCGGGCACGGCCGGCTGCCTGCTGGCCAACCGGCTCAGTGCGGACGCGTCCCGGCGCGTGCTGCTGATCGAGGCTGGACGCAAGGACGACTACCACTGGATCCACATCCCGGTAGGCTACCTGTATTGCATCGGCAACCCGCGCACCGACTGGCTCTACAACACCGAGCCGGCCGCCGGCCTGAACGGGCGCACGCTGCGCTATCCGCGCGGCAAGACGCTGGGCGGCTGCAGCAGCATCAACGGCATGATCTACATGCGCGGGCAGGCGCGCGACTATGACCAATGGGCGCAGCTGACTGGCGACGACAGCTGGTCCTGGCGCAACACCCTGCCCTGGTTCAAGCTGCACGAGGACCACTACAAGGGCGCCACTGCCGCGCACGGCGCCAGGGGCACGCCCTCCGAATTGCTTGAAACGCCGGGCGATCTGGCGGACGCCGTCTGGCGCCAGGTGCTGCGCCACCACCAGGCGGGCGGCGAGTGGCGCGTCGAGAAGCAGCGCCTGCGCTGGGACGTGCTCGACGCCTTCGCGCAGGCCGCGCAACAGGCTGGCATCCCGGCCACCGACGATTTCAACCGTGGCGACAACGAAGGCGTGGGCTACTTCGAGGTCAACCAGAGGGCCGGCTGGCGCTGGAACACCGCAAAGGCCTTCCTGCGGCCCCAGTGCGCCGCCCGCCCGAACTTCTCACTCTGGACCACTGCGCAGGTCACCCGGCTGGACATCACGACGCAGGCCGATGGCAGCAAGCGCTGTACGGGCGTTCAGGTCTGGAACGGTCACGAGCGGGTGACGGCGACCGCCATGCGCGAGGTCATCCTGTGCGCCGGCTCCATCGGCACCCCGCAGATCCTGCAGCTCTCGGGCATTGGGCCCGCCGAGTTCCTGCAACAGCATGGCATTGCACCGGTGCATGAGCTGCCGGGCGTGGGCGCCAACCTTCAGGATCACCTGCAGATCCGCGCGGTGTTCAAGGTCCAGGGCGTGCAGACGCTCAACATGCTGGCCAACTCGCTGTGGGGCAAGGCGAAGATCGGCCTGGAATACGCCCTGCGCCAGAGCGGCCCGATGAGCATGGCGCCCAGCCAGCTCGGCGCCTTCACGCGCAGCGACCCGGCGCAGCCCTACCCCAACCTTGAATACCACGTGCAGCCGCTGAGCCTGGACGCCTTCGGCGAGCCGCTGCACGCGTTCCCGGCGTTCACCGCCAGCGTGTGCAACCTCAACCCCACCAGCCGGGGCACCGTGCAGATCAAGTCCGCCCGCTTCGAGGATGCGCCGGCGATCGCGCCCAACTACCTCAGCACCGACGAAGACCGCAAGGTGGCCGCGGACAGCCTGCGCCTGACGCGCCGGATCATTGCAAAGCCGGCGCTGGCGAGGTTCAAGCCCGAGGAGTTCCGGCCCGGCGTGCAATTCCAGAGCGACGAGGAACTGGCGCGCCTGGCCGGCGACATCGCCAGCACGATCTTCCATCCGATCGGCACCACGAAGATGGGCCGCGCCGACGACCCGATGGCGGTGGTGGACAGCCGCCTGCGGGTGCGTGGCATCGCCGGCCTGCGCATCGTGGATGCGGGCGCGATGCCCACCATCACCAGCGGCAACACCAACAGCCCGGTGCTGATGATGGCCGAGAAGGCGGCACGCTGGATCATGGCGGACGCGGCCTGAGAGCGGGAAATCCCTGATGCACAAAATGGGTGCATACGCTTACAGTTCGCCCACTCGCAAGCGGGCCCCCGGGCCCGTCGTGCAGGGGGCCGAGGAGACACTCTCGCGTACCAGAACAAATCTTCAGGCGTCCGTCCGAGACGCATTCCAAGGCGCCGCAACCCGGCGCCTTTTCTTTTTTCGGACTCGAAAAGCCCATTCCCCAGCGCGAAATGGTCGCACATAGCTATTAATTTAATAGCATCTTCGGGTGCGACAATCCCCGCATGGAACTCCTGATCATCTCGCTGGCCTCGTTGCTGGCCGGGCTGGTGGACTCGATCGTGGGCGGCGGTGGCCTGATTCTGGTGCCCGCGCTGTTCGCCACCTTCCCCACGGCGCATCCGGCCACGCTGTTCGGCACCAACAAGAGTGCGTCGGTCTGGGGTACGGCCATTGCCACGGCGCAGTACAGCCGGCGCGTGCAGATGCGCTGGGCCGCGCTGATACCGGCCACGGGCGCGGGTTTTGCCGGCGCCTTCGCCGGCGCCTGGGTCGTGACCGTGATCGACCCCAGCTTCCTGCGCAAACTGTTGCCGCTCATCCTGCTGGCGGTGCTGGTCTACACGCTGGCGCGCAAGGAACTGGGGCGCACCCATGCGCCGCGATTCGGGGGGCACCGCGAGAAATGGTGGGCCGCCTTGATCGGCCTGGTGATCGGGTTCTACGACGGCTTCTTCGGACCCGGCACGGGCAGCTTCCTGGTATTCCTGTTCGTGCGCCTGCTCGGCTACGACTTCCTGAACGCCTCGGCCTCGGCCAAGCTGGTGAACACCGCCACCAATCTGGCGGCGCTGATCCTGTTCGCCGCCAAGGGCCATGTCTGGTGGCATTTCATGCTGGCGATGGCACTGGCCAACGTGGCGGGCAGCCTGCTGGGCACGCGCCTGGCGCTGAAACACGGCGCCGGCTTCGTGCGCGGCGTGTTCATCGTGGTGGTGACGGCGCTGATATTGAAGACCGGGTACGACGCATTCTTGCGCTGAACCACTGGATTGGCACTGCGCGACATCTCCGCACGAGACCTTGCAACGCACTGCGCCAATCGGGTCCTACAGGACGATCGCCGGCACCCTTTGCGCCAGCGCGCACATCAGCTCGTAGCCCACGGTGCCCGCGGCATGGGCCACCTCGTCGATCGGCAGCACCGCGCCGTGACGGGCGCGACCCCACAGGGTCACTTCGCTGCCGTAGCCCGCCTCCACGCCCGCATGCTGCAGCGCCGAGAGGTCCACCGTAATCATGTCCATGCTGACACGCCCGACCGTGCGGGTGCGCATGCCATTCACCAGCACCGGCGTGCCGGTCGGGGCGCAACGCGGATAGCCGTCGGCGTAGCCGCAGGCGACGATGCCGATACGCATGGGGCGATCAGCGGTGAAGCTCGAACCGTAGCCCACGCTGTCGCCGGCGTTCAGGTCCTGAGTGCCGATGATCCGGGAGGCCAGCGTCATCGTCGGCTGCAAGTCCCAGTGCGTCATGGCGTGCTCGGGAAAGTCCGGAGAACTGCCGTAGACGGCGATGCCCGGGCGAATCCAGTCGGCTGCCGCGCGCAGACCGCCCAAACGGGTGGACAGGCTCTGCGCACCGTGGCGCAGCGTGGCCGCGCTGTTGGACAAGGTGCGCTCGCCCGGCAGATCCTGCGTGACGGTTGCAAAGACGGTCATTTGTTCAGCGATGCCGCGCGCACCGTCGGCATCGCTGAAATGGGTCATCAGTGATATTTCGTCGACCTGCGGCAAGGCGTTCAGCCGCGTCCAGGCCGCGCGGAACCGCGCCGGCGTGAAGCCCAGCCGGTTCATGCCCGAGTTCATCTTCAGGAATACCCGGTGCGGCTGATGGGTCTTGTGGGTGGCCAGCATGTCGATCTGCGGGTCGGAATGGATCGCATGCCACAGGTTCAGGCGCGAGCAAAGTTCCAGATCACGCGGCTCGAAGACCCCTTCGAGCAGCAGGATGGGCCCGCGCCAGCCCAGCCCTCGCACCCGCTCTGCCTCGGCCAGATCCAGCAAGGCAAAGCCGTCCGCGCCGCGCAAGCCCTCGAACACATGTTCGATGCCGTGGCCATAGGCGTTGGCCTTGACCACCGCCCATACGCGTGCGTCGGGGGCCGCGGCGCGGGCACGCGCCAGGTTGTGCTGCAGCGCGTGCGTATGGATGGTGGCAAGGATGGGGCGTGGCATCAGGGCAGGCCGAAAAAAGGGATGCCGCTGATTGTGGCACCGGTCACCCGACATGCACGAGGGGTCGCATGATATAACCCGCTGTCAGCCGGAGACAACGTACAGATCACAAGTCATCAGCGCCACTGATGCAATCAACAAGAGTTCATGAAGCGCGGTTTTTTCACCATCATGTCGGCGCAGTTTTTCAGCTCGCTGGCGGACAATGCCCTGTTCGTGGCGGCCGTGCAATTGCTCAAGACCGGAGGTGCGCCGGTATGGCAGCAGGCCGCGCTGGTGCCGATGTTCGCGCTGTTCTATGTGCTGCTGGCGCCGTACGTGGGCGCCTTCGCCGACGCCTTGCCCAAGGGCCGCGTCATGCTGATCAGCAACACCATCAAGATCATCGGCTGCCTGCTGATGCTGTTTGGCACCCATCCGCTGATGTCCTACGCCATCGTCGGCCTGGGTGCGGCGGCCTACTCACCCGCCAAGTACGGCATCCTCACCGAGCTGCTCCCCGCATCCCAGCTGGTCAAGGCCAACGGCTGGATCGAGGGGCTGACGATTGCCTCGATCATCCTGGGCGTGCTGGTCGGCGGCCAGCTGGTCGGCGCCATGGTGTCAACCCGTTTGCTGTCGCTGGACTTCCCCTTCATCGACACCTCCGTCGACACCGCGGCCGAAGCCGCCATCAGCGCGCTGATCCTTGTCTACGCGCTCGCCGCCTGGTTCAACACCCGCATCCCCGATACCGGCGTCGAAATGCGCCCCATGCCGCGCAACAAGCTCGAACTGCTGCCCGATTTCTGGCGCTGCAACACCCGGCTCTGGCAGGACAAGCTCGGACAGATCTCGCTGGCCACGACCACGCTGTTCTGGGGCGTTTCGGGCAATCTGCGCTACATCGTGCTGGCGTGGGCCGCCGCCGCGCTGGGCTACAGCGTGACCCAGGCCTCCAGTCTGGTCGGGGTGGTGGCGGTGGGCACGGCCGTCGGCGCAGTGGTGGCGTCGATGCGCATGAAGCTGGACCAGGCCACCAGCGTGATGCCGCTGGGCATCGGCATGGGCCTGCTGGTGATCCTGCTGAACTTCATCGACAACGTCTGGGTGGCGGCCCCCTTCCTCGTTCTGCTCGGCGGTCTCGGTGGATTTCTCGTGGTGCCCATGAATGCGCTGCTGCAGCACCGCGGACACAACCTGATGGGCGCCGGCCGCTCCATTGCCGTGCAGAATTTCAACGAACAGGCCTGCATTCTGGGCCTGGGCGGCCTCTACAGCCTGTCCACCGGCATGGGCATGTCCGCCTTCGGCGCCATCACGGTCTTCGGCGTGCTGGTGGCGGGCTTCATGTGGCTGATCAAGATCTGGCATGCCCACAACCTCAGCCATCACCGCGAAGAGGTCGAGCACCTGCTCGATATCGCGCGCAACGACAACCACCACGGGTGAGCCCGTCTTCACGCGCTGACAGGCGCGCCCCGGCCGGCTGATGCGCCCGACCCTTCCCGTCCTGGCCCTGCTGCTGAACGCCCTGGTGTGGGGCGTTTCGTGGTGGCCGTTCCGCCAGCTGGAGAGCCTGGGCCTGCATCCGCTGTGGGCCACGGCATTGATCTACGGCTTCTCGCTGCTGTGCCTGCTGGCGTGGCGGCCCGGCGCCTGGCGGGGACTTGCGGCCCACCCGGCGCTGTGGGCCCTGATGCTGGCCTCGGGCCTGACCAACGTGGGCTTCAACTGGGCGGTGACGGTGGGCGACGTGGTGCGTGTGGTGCTGCTGTTCTACCTGATGCCCGCCTGGTCCATCCTGCTGGCCTGGTGGCTGCTCGGCGAAAGACCGACACGCGGCTCCTTGTTGCGCCTGGTGATGGCGCTGGCCGGCGTCATGCTGGTGCTCAAGACGCCGGACTCGCCCTGGCCGCTCCCCGAGACGGCCGCCGACGGGCTGGCGCTGATGGGGGGTTTCTGCTTTGCACTGACCAACGCCCTGCTGCGCAAGCTGCAGCACACCCCGGACGCAGCACGCGCCGTCGCCATGTTTGCCGGGGGCACGTTCACAGCCACAGTGGTTGCACTGGCCGGCGTGGCGCACGGCGTCGTCCCGGCCCTGCCGCCGATGTCTGTCACCTGGTGGCCGCTGGCGCTGTTGCTGAGCGCCGCCTTCCTGGCCGGAAACCTCGCGCTGCAATATGGTGCGGCGCGGCTGGCCGCACACATGACCGCTTTGATCATGTTGTCTGAGGTCGTATTTGCCAGCCTGTCGGCGGTGCTGCTGGGCGCGGCCGCCCTGAACGGGCGGACCGTGGCCGGCGGCTGCCTGATCGGCTTGGCTGCGCTGCTTGCCATCTGGCCGTCACGGCCAGCCCCGCGGACCTGACCCGGACTATCTGCTGCGCACGTAACGTTCGAGGAGGGTGCGGTTCAGGGGCAGCACCATCCACTCGTCGCAGCCAGCCAGCCGTGCAAAGAAGCGACGGATGGGCTGCTTCTCCCTGGCAATGACCACCTGACGCAGCGGGATACCCATCGCCCGGCCTCGCTTGCGTATGGCGCGGCATACAGGAAGCGTCTGTTCACCCAGCGACGGCGCATCGAGAAAAACGAAACGGTAGGACTGCGACGTCAAGCGGGTCAGCGCGACGTCGCCATCGGCGACGTGGTCCACCCGAAAGCCAAAGCCGCGCAAGGCCCGGATCAGCGAGCTTTCGGACAAACGAGGCTCGCCAACCAGCAGGATGTACTCCTCAGGGCCGTCGCCGGCGAGGGATTGCGGCGAGGTCGGGTGCTCGGATGATTCAGGAAAGCTGCTGCTCATCCCATAGTTGTCAGGTGCCGCTGCAAGCGGTTCATGTCGGGCCTCGTCAGAGGCCACTGCACGCAAGCTTGCGGGGGCAGGGCTGAACGAAAGCGGCGGTGCCTTGCTTTTCGCCGGGTCCGTGCTGGCCTGCGCATCCCGCCACATCAGCACACTTTTGGCGTCGATCCGGTCAACGGGCGCCGGGCGCACGGCCGGGGCCGGGGCCGGCCGGATCGGCATCGCGCCCGTATCCTCGCTTTCGAAGGGCTGGGTGGCCTCGAACTGTGGTCGATCAGTGTCTTCCTGCCCGGTGAATCCGGCATCGCCCCGCCCGCCAGGACGGGACGCCATGTCAAGCGGCGCAAAAGGCATCGTCGCTTCAAAGGCCGGGCCGAGGTCAGATGCTCGCGTCTCGGGAGAAAGCGAGTCCATCTCCCGCTGACGCGGCGTCACCTGGCTGACGGCCTCCATCACGGCACGCAATCGGATCGGCCGGTTGAGCACGGGCCAGCCCGTGCCCGCGTCGCTTTCGCCAATCAGAAAAATCTCGGCAAGCAGTTTCTGGCTCTGGAGGCTGCGCACCGCGGACACGTCATCGGCATTGGCGATGATCAGATCGGCCTGTTCCAGATCGCCCACCAGTTCGTAGCCGTGGCCCCGTTGCAAGTCCTCAAGGAACAAGCCCTGGAGCAGCTTTCGCTCGTCAGGTGGCAAACCAACCAGGGCCAGACGGCAGGGGTAATACATGGTCAAGATGAAGAGGAAAGGACTAAGGTGCGCACAAACACGGCGACATCGCCGCGACTTCGCCAACCGCCTGAATATCGTGCATTTGCGCTCTTATGGTAGCCAGACCGTCCAACTTATCCGCTACGGCCAGTCAATTTCGGGGGTGCTGTTGCAAAAATCACGAAGCTTTTGAACATTCGATGGCCGGCCACGATCAGGCCCGCGCCGCCCCTGGCCGAAGGGAAATCACGCTGAGGCCGAGGCGGGTGGCGCGTGCTGTTTCAGGAACTTCACCAGAGCGGCCTGCTTCAACGGAATGGGCATCCAGGCCTCGCACCCGGCCAGCCGGGCGCGAAGACGGTGCAGCCATTTGTTGTGACTGGCAACGATGACAAGGTGCACGGCGGCCGGCGCTGCGTCCCGCACGGCATGTATGGCCTGGCACAAGGGGATGGCGGCCGGCCCCAATGACACCTCGATCACGAAGACGAATCCATAGTGCCTTTGCGCGAGAAGCGTGAATGCAAGCTCGCGGCCATCCGCCAGGTCGGTCTCGAACCCCTCGGCGCGCAAAGTCTTCATCAAGCCATCTGCTGCTGTCCCCGGCAAGCCGACCACCAGGATCCGGCGGCCGTCCGGCAGTGGCGCCGGCCCGCCCGGGTGGTCAGTCCCCTGGGATGCGGCGGCCCCGGCGTGCGGATCGAGCCCGGTGGTGCGGGAAGTCCGCAAGTCCTCCCATACGGCAACCTCAGCCTCCCAATCGGACGGCACCACCGAGGGCACGCTGTCATCGTCGGACCGAGGCGCCTGCAACTCAGCTTCTGCCTCGCGCCGCGCCGCGACGGACTGCCGCGGCTCGACCCCCGTGCCATCGGGGCGCGTGCTTTCGAACTCGGGCAGGTCACCGACCTCGCCGAGTCCGACGGGTCGCGTCGCCTCAAACCCCGAAGGCTCGCCGGCATGACGGTCCTCATCGACGGTGTGCGTTGCAGGAAGCACTTCGCGGGCCAAGCCGGGCCGCAGGTGCGGCGAAGCCAGCATACGGCGTGCCGCCGCCGTCACCGCATGCAAGCGCAGCGGGCGTGCAACCACAGGCCAGCCCGTGCCCATGTCCGAGTTCCCCAGAAACAACACCTGACCCGGCAGCGCGCGGGCTTTCAGCGCAGAAACCGCCGCGGCATCGTCTGCCCCAGCAATGACCAGATGGGCCTGCGCGAGATCGCGTTCCAGGTAGGCACCGGGTATCGGGCTGCCTGTCAGGGGAAACAGGGCGCCCTCAAGCAGAACCTGCTCGGTAGGAGACAGGCCCGTCAGGGCGATGGCACAGGAACGGGGCATGCAGCGATGGAGCCTGACAATGAGGAGCAAGCCGCCGGGACGGCTCGTGGACGGGAAATTATTGACCTGAATGGCCCCAGCCGCACGCGCGGAATGCACGCGCCGCCATACTTCACCCGTTTGGATGGGCTTGTGTTGCAAAGTCGCTGCATCGTGTCCCTTTTTTCACTTGATTTGAGCAGGATCTCCAATGCCATCGATTTACGACTTCTCAGCAACTCCCATGAGCGGCAAGGCCGTGCCTTTGAAACAGTTCAAGGGCAAGGTGCTGCTCATCGTCAACACCGCCAGCGCCTGCGGTTTCACCCCGCAATTCGCGGGACTGGAAAAGCTCCACGAGACCTGGGGCCCGAAAGGGCTGGTCGTCATGGGCTTTCCGTGCAACCAGTTCGGTGCGCAGGATGCCGGCAGCAACGAGGAGATTGCCAGTTTCTGCCAGCTCAACTACGGCGTCAGCTTCCCGATGATGGCCAAGGTCAATGTGAACGGCACCGACGCCGACCCGCTGTACCAATGGCTGACGGCCGAGGCGCCGGGCCTGCTGGGCAGCAAGGCGGTCAAGTGGAATTTCACCAAGTTTCTGGTGGGCAAGGACGGGCAGGTGCTCAAGCGTTACGCTCCGACCGACACGCCCGAGAGCCTGACCCGCGACATCGAAGCTGCGCTGGCCGCCTGATTCGGTTTGGTTGGCGCTATTTTCAGGTTTTTTCGGCTTTTCTCCAGCGTCGGATGAAACTTTGATGCTACCTAATTTGTAGCATTTTACCCGGCCACCAGCGGCATTCAGGTCGCTGCCGGGGGCCGGTGGTGCCGGGCCCGCTCCAACGTTCGGGCCGCATCGCGCGGGTCCAGGCCATACATGTCGGCGAAAGTGTCCAGCGCCTGTCCGCTGGCCTCGTAGGCGCGCAGCAGCGCCTCGTCCCTGGCGCCACGGGCAGCGACCTCGGCGAGCGCTTCGTCGAGCAAGGCGTTGGCCGCCTCGTCGCGGCCGCGCACCCGTTCACCATAGGCCTCGCTGGAGAGACCTGACGCCTCAAAGGCCTGGGCCATACGCTGGCGCAGTCTGGGGCGCAGGTCTTCCCCGGCACGGCCCTGGCGGCGGCGAAACACTTCGAGCAAGGCATGGTGCACATGTTCGGGCGCCATGTCTTCCACCGCCTGGCCCTGCAGGTCATGGCGCTTCAGGCCGGCCGCCACGCTCTGCAGGTAGCGTGTGGAGCGGGTGTGGATGGCCAGACCGGCCTTCAGGGCCTCGCGGTCCAGAACTTGCGGGTGCGCGGCCAGAAGATCCTGGAAGATGCCGCGCTTGAGCGGCAGGAAGACTTCGCCGAACAACCCGGGATACAGATCGGCGAGCTGGTCCAGAACTGGCGGCGCGGTGCGCGGTGCGCGCGCTGCGTTTTGCGGCGGGCGTTGCGGCGTTCCCCGGGCCTCCTGCCGTGGGCCGCGCCCTGAGCGACGGGGTTTCGCGGCTGCCCCGGTTTCGGTCGGGTCGGGGTCAAGGGACAAAACGCCGGGTTGCGATGGTGTGACCCCCATCGTCTGGGCGGCACAGTCGACGGGAGCCTCCGCGGTTTCCGTGAGGGCGGCACAGGGAGCCTGGGTCGAACGGATTTCTTCTTGGGCGGACAGGGTGGCAGTCATGGCGGAAGCGGGGGCGGTCAGGGAAAAGTCCGCCATCATGCCAGTCTTCGCGACCGGCTGGCGTCGCCCGTTCAGCGCAGGGCCTCGTCCAGTACCTCGATCCAGTGACGCACGGGAATGGCCGTGCCGCTCTGCAGGTGGGTGATGCAGCCGATGTTGGCCGACACGATGACGTCGGGCTTCAGTTCACCCAGGTGCCCGAGCTTGCGGTCGCGCAGCTGGTGGCTCAGGTCCGGATTGAGCACCGAGTAAGTGCCGGCCGAGCCGCAGCACAGGTGCGATTCGCTGCCCGTCACCTGCACCTTGAACCCCAGTGCGCCCAGGTACTGCTCCACGCCGCCGCGCAATTGCTGGCCGTGCTGAAGGCTGCAGGGCGGGTGAAACGCGAGATGGCGGCCGGCGGGAACCTTGTCGCTTGCGGGCGGCCCCGAAACCAGCGCCGGACGGCTGGCTTTCAGCGCGGCGACGATGTCGGGCAGCAGCTCGCTCAGGTCTTTCGTCAGTTCAGAGATGCGCTGCGCCTTCGCGGCGTACGCCGCGTCGTCCTTGAGGAAGTGGCCGTACTCACGAACCGTCACGCCGCAGCCGGAGGCGTTCATGACGATCGCCTCGACTTCGCCGGACTCGACCAGCGGCCACCAGGCGTCGATGCTGGCGCGCATCTCGGCCCGTCCGCCGTCCTGGTCATTCAGATGGAACTTCACCGCACCGCAGCAGGCCGCCTTGGGCACGATCACAGTCTGGATGCCGACCGCGTCGAGCACGCGTGCCGTGGCCCGGTTGATGTTGGGCATCATCGCGGGCTGCACGCAGCCGGCCAGCATCAGCACCTTGCGCGCATGGCTGCGTGTCGGCCACGCACCGGCTTCCTGCTTTGCCGGCACCTTGGCCTTGAGCGCCTCGGGCAGCAGGGGACGCACCAGCTTGCCCATCGCCATGGCCGGCGCGAACAGGGGCGAGGGCAGGCCTTCCTTCAGCATCCAGCGCAGCGCCTTTTTCGACGCCGGGCGCGGCACCTTGGCGTCCACGATCTTGCGCCCGATGTCCAGCAGGTGGCCGTACTGCACGCCGCTGGGGCAGGTGCTCTCGCAATTGCGGCAGGTCAGGCAGCGGTCCAGGTGCAACTGGGTCTTGCGCGTGGGCGCCACGCCTTCGAGCACCTGCTTCATCAGGTAGATGCGCCCGCGCGGGCCGTCGAGCTCGTCACCGAGAAGCTGGTAGGTTGGGCAGGTGGCGGTACAGAAGCCACAGTGCACGCACTTGCGCAGGATCGCCTCGGCTTCGCGGCCTTCGGAGGTGTTCCTGAATTCGGGGGCGAGTTGGGTTTGCATGGCGTGCGGGCCGTTTCAGAAGCCTGCGCCAAGGCGGCCGTGGTTGAAAATGCCCGCCGGGTCGAATTCGGCCTTCAGCCGCCGGTGAATCCGGTCCAGGGGCGACTTCAAGGGTTCAAATCGGGGTATTTCCATCGTCAATGGGTCATTGTTTGCTCTGAATAAAGTAGCGTATCCGCCCGCGTTCGCCGCCGTCTGCCGCAATGCGACCGAATGTGCCGGGCCCGCCTTGACCCAGCGCTGGCCGCCATGCCACTCCACCAGCGGCGCACCCATGCCGGCGGGCAATGCCAGCACCGGTGCCGTCTGCGGCACCGACAGGCGCCACAGGCATTCGGACGGAGGACGATCCACGAACCAGGGCAGTTGCTGGTCGCGGCAGGCGTCCCA
Source organism: Hydrogenophaga sp. (assembly GCA_011391595.1). Taxonomy (GTDB): domain Bacteria; phylum Pseudomonadota; class Gammaproteobacteria; order Burkholderiales; family Burkholderiaceae_C; genus JAABQG01. The sequence goes on along the minus strand of JAABQG010000010.1, from coordinate 45,303 downwards.
GTCCTTCGCTGCAGCGGCGCTGTCCTGGCGCTCGCCGCCCAAGGTGCGGCAGGCCGCCTCCACCGCCGCCGCCGCGCCGCGCAGGCGCAGATACAGAGTGCCGACGCCTGCGTCTTCCACCCAGCAACTGGCATTGAGCGGCAGCGGTTGGCCGCCCCAGGCGTTCAGACGCTGAAGGGCCTCGGCCTGGCTGCATTCAAACTTGAGGGTCGCCTCGGCGGGCGCCACCGGCAAAACCTTCAGGCTGACTTCCGTGATCACCCCCAGCGTGCCCCAGGCGCCCGCCATCAGGCGCGACAGGTCATAACCCGCCACGTTCTTCATGACCTGGCCGCCGAAGCTCAGCAATTCGCCGCGCCCGTTGAGCAGCTGCAGGCCCAGCACATAGTCGCGCACAGCGCCAACACTGGCGCGCGCCGGGCCGGACAAGCCCGCGGCCACCATGCCCCCCACTGTGCCGCCCGGGCCGAAGCGCGGCGGCTCGAAAGGCAGGCACTGGCCTTGTCCGGCCAGCGTGGCTTCGAGTTCGGCCAGTGGCGTGCCGCCGCGCACCGTAACCACCAGTTCGCTGGGTTCGTAACTGACGATGCCGCTGAGGGCGCTGATCTCCAGGGCCTTGCCGTGCAGGTTCTGACCGTGAAATTCCTTGGTGCCGCCCCCGCGGATGCACAGCGGCGCGGCGCTGGCCGCGGCAGCCTGAACAGCGTCGATGAGGGATTGAAGCGCGGTGTCTTGCATGGTCAGGCATGGTAAACCGGTCGCAAGGCCGCAGTGCTGAATTTTTTGAACGCCGCGCCTGCGATTTTTTCGAGCCACCGGGAATCCGCTTGACTTCGTCCCCGGGTCCCGCGTTCAACCGCCATCGTGCAACCCACCCGCGGCAAGGCGCCTCGCAGCCTGCAACCTGCGGACGACGCGCAGGCAAAAAAAGGCCCACCGAAGTGGGCCGAATATCCAAGGGAGACTCTCGCAGTAAAAAGTGGGGCGCGGTGAGGGTCACCGCGCCCGGTTGGCCGTTTACCGGCTGTACGCAGTTTCGCCGTGGGACGAGATGTCCAGGCCTTCGCGCTCCTGTTCTTCAGGCACCCGCAGACCGATGGTCAGGTCGACGATCTTGTAGGCGACGACCGACACCACGCCGGACCAGACGATGGTGGTCAGCACGGCCTTGGCCTGCACCCAGACCTGGGCGGCAATCGAGTAGTCGGCGGCGGTGACCATGGTGGCCGTGACCCAGTCGGCCACGTAGCCGGGGCCGCCCAGCGCCGGGCTGTTGAACACGCCGGTCAGCAAGGCACCGACAATACCGCCGACGCCGTGAATACCGAACACGTCGAGCGAGTCGTCCGCACCGAGCATCTTCTTCAGGCCGTTGACACCCCACAGGCAGGCAAAGCCGGCGATGAAGCCGATGGCCAGGGCACCGCCGATACCGACGTTGCCAGCCGCCGGCGTGATCGCCACCAGGCCCGCCACGGCGCCGGAAGCGGCACCCAGCATCGAGGCCTTGCCACGCATCAGCGCTTCACCCACGCACCAGGCCAGCACTGCTGCCGCCGTGGCACCGAAGGTGTTGATGAAGGCCAGGGCGGCAAAGCCGTTGGCTTCCAGCGCGGAGCCGGCGTTGAAGCCGAACCAGCCCACCCACAGCAGCGAGGCGCCCACCATGGTCAGCGTCAGGCTGTGCGGGGCCATGGATTCCTTGCCGTAGCCGATGCGCTTGCCCACCATGTAGGCGCCCACCAGGCCGGCAACCGCCGCGTTGATGTGCACCACGGTGCCGCCGGCGAAGTCCAGAGCGCCAGACTGCCAGATCATGCCGGCCTTGCCGTTCATGGCATCGACCACTTCCTTGCCGGTATAGGCGTCAGGACCCATCCAGAACCAGACCATGTGCGCGATCGGCGCATAGCTGAAGGTGAACCACAGCACCATGAAGGCCAGCACGGCGGAGAACTTGATGCGTTCGGCAAAGGCGCCCACGATCAGCGTGCAGGTGATGCCGGCGAAGGTGGCCTGGAAGGCGGCAAAAACGATCTCCGGAATGACCACGCCCTTGCTGAAGGTCGCGGCATTGGCAAAGGTGCCTGCGGCGTTGTCCCAGATGCCCGCCATGAACAGCCGGTCGAAGCCGCCGATGAACTGGTTGCCCTCGGTGAAGGCCAGGCTGTAGCCGTAGATGAACCACAGCACGACGATCATCGAGAACGTGACCATGACCTGCATCAGCACCGACAGCATGTTCTTGCTACGCACCAGGCCGCCGTAGAACAGCGCCAGGCCGGGCAGCGTCATCAGGATCACCAGCAGGGTGGAGACCATCATCCAGGCGGTGTCGCCCTTGTTGGGTACTGGCGCAGAGGCTGCTACGGCGGCGGCGGGCGCTGCTGCTGCGACGGCCGCACCAGCGGCTGCCGGAGCAGCAGGCGCGGCGGCCTCAGCCGGCTTGGCTTCGGCCGACGCCGTGGCGGCGGGTGCGGCTGCGGGGGCCTGCGCCATGGCGGCAGTTCCGCCCATCAGCAAACCCAGTCCCAGCGCGAGGGAGGCAAGTAGTTTTTTCATTTCAATATCCTCTTGTTTTGGGTGGCCGGCGTTCAGAGCGCTTCCGTGCCGGTTTCACCGGTGCGGATGCGCACGACCTGCTCGAGGTTGTAGACAAAGATCTTGCCGTCGCCGATCTTGCCGGTACGGGCCGCGCCCTCGATGGTTTCGATGACGCGCTCGACCAGATCGTCGGCCACGGCCGCTTCGATCTTGACCTTGGGCAGGAAATCGACCACATATTCCGCGCCACGGTACAGCTCGGTGTGACCCTTCTGGCGCCCGAAGCCCTTGACTTCAGTGACCGTGATGCCTTGCACACCCATGCTGGAGAGGGCTTCACGCACCTCGTCGAGCTTGAAGGGCTTGATGATGGCAGTAACTAGTTTCATACGGATGCTCCTTGGCAATGCGGGGCTCAGAAACTCTTGGTGACCGACACCACGGCCGTGCCGTTGCTGATGTTCTTGTTGGGGCTGGTGTAGCCGGCGAGGTCGCGGTTGGTGGAGATGTAGGCCAGACCGAGCACCCAGCTGTCGATGGTGTAGGTGCCGCCGAGCTTCCAGTCGGTGATGCTGTCGACCACGCTGCCGTTGATCTGCGCCACTTTCGCGCCGCCCTTCAGGCCCTGGTAGCCGATGGCGCCGTTGATGCCCCAGCCGTTGCCAAAGTCATGCGCGGCCGCGACGTTGAGGTACCAGCTGCCGTTGGAGTCCGGCGCGCCGAAGAAGTCGGTGACCGCGTAGCTGTACTTGGCCGTCAACGGGCCCCAGCTACCGCCGATGTAGAGCTCACCGTTCTTGACATCCAGGCCGGCAGGGTTGGCGCCGGTACCCGGGTAGTAATAATAGATGCCGCCAACATCCAGGCCGAAATCGCCGAGGGTGGCCTTGTAGCCGCCGTAGAAGTCCATCTCGATGTTGGCGCCGTTGTACATGGTGCTGTCGACGTTGGAGTTCCAGTTGCCCAGGTACAGGCCATTCTTCATGGCGAAGTCGATGCCGCCTTGAATGGCCGGCAACTTGTTGGTCTGAGAGATACCGCGGAAACGGTAGTCCGAAAAAATGCCAAGGTTGCCGGTGAAGGTGTATTCGGGCTCGGGCGCCTTGGCAGGGGCAGCCGTCTGAGCAAGGGCATTGGCGGAAACGATGATCGCTGCGGCCGCGAAGGTCAATTTGCTGATGGAAAAGTTCTTCATGGAGTGCTCCAAAGTTAAAAAGGGGATGCACCTCCCAAGCACAGACCGTGCCACTGTTTTCTTGCACCCGACCCCGAGCCTGATGGACCAAACCGCTTGTCTGCGCTACCATGTCTGTATGAAATCACAGTATGCACAATATTGGTGCGCTCTTTCCGGGAGCGTCGTCCCTGAGACGCACCAATTCAGGATGATTCGCCCATGAGCCTTTCTTTGGTGCAAAGCCGGGCCCTGCTGGGTCTGGAGGCCTCGCCGGTTACCGTCGAAGTGCACCTGGCCAACGGCCTGCCCAGCTTCACGCTGGTCGGTCTGGCCGACGTGGAGGTCAAGGAGGCGCGTGAACGCGTGCGCTCGGCCTTGCAGAACGCCGGACTGGAGTTTCCGCACAACAAGCGCATCACCGTGAATCTGGCGCCGGCCGACCTGCCCAAGGATTCCGGCCGCTTCGACCTGCCGATTGCACTGGGCATCCTCGCCGCCAGCGGCCAGATCGACGCAACCCAGCTGGCAGGTCACGAATTTGCCGGGGAACTCTCCCTGTCCGGAGAATTGCGACCGGTGCGTGGCGCACTCGCCATGAGCCTGGCGCTGCACCGCCAGCACGTGGCCACGAAGCTGGTGCTGCCGCCCGGCAGCGCCGAGGAAGCCGCGCTGGTCCCTGATGCCCAGGTCTACCGGGCGCGTCATCTGCTGGACGTGGTGCGGCAATTCCTGCCTGAGGCCGCGGCGCGCGAGGCCGCCCCGGGCACGGGCGACGGCTGGGCGCGCCTGTCCCCCACCCCACTGCCCCAGGCCGCCACTTACGCAGACCTGGCGGACGTCAAGGGCCAGGCGGCGCCCAAGCGCGCCCTGGAGATCGCCGCCGCCGGGGGCCACAGCCTTTTGCTGGTCGGGCCGCCCGGTTCAGGAAAGTCCATGCTGGCCCAGCGTTTCGCCGGCCTGCTGCCTCCGATGACCGTGGCCGAAGCGCTGGAGAGCGCCGCCGTCGCCAGCCTGGGCGGACGGTTTTCGCTGGAGCGCTGGGCCCAGCGCCCCACCGGCAGTCCGCACCACACCGCGAGTGCGGTCGCGCTGGTGGGTGGTGGCTCACCACCGCGCCCCGGCGAGATCTCGCTGGCGCACCATGGGGTGCTGTTCCTGGACGAGTTGCCGGAGTTTCCGCGCGCCGCGCTGGAGGCGCTGCGCGAGCCGCTGGAGACCGGCACCATCACCATTTCACGCGCGGCGCGGCGCTCGGAGTTTCCAGCACGCTTCCAGTTGATTGCGGCCATGAACCCCTGCCCCTGCGGCTACCTGGGTTCGCCGCTCAAGGCCTGCCGCTGCACGCCCGATCAGGTGCTGCGCTACCAGGGCAAGCTCTCCGGCCCGCTGCTCGACCGCATCGATCTGCATGTGGAAGTGCCGGCGCTACCTGCGGCCGACCTGCTTGCCGCGCTGCCCGGCGAGGACACGAGCAGCATTCGCGCACGCTGCACCGACGCCAGGGCACGCGCGCTGGCACGCCAGGGCAAGTCCAACCAGGCCTTGCAGGGCAAGGAAATCGACGAACACCTCGCACTGGACGCGGCCGCCGCGAAATTTCTCAATACCGCGGCCGCCCGCCTGGGCTGGAGCGCCCGCTCGATCCACCGCGCGCTCAAGGTGGCCCGCACGATTGCCGACCTGGCCGGCGCACAAACCACCCAGGTCACGCACGTGGCCGAGGCCGTGCAGTACCGGCGGGCGCTGCGCGCAGGCTGAGCTCGGGCGCGAAAACTCCTGAAAAATAGCTGCTCATAGCCCATTGGCGCTGGAATAGCGGGGCTTTTCTTCAAAATCCGCCAGAAATCACCTTTTTGGCCCCCGGCGCAGATCGGGTCGATGGATCAGCCCTTGACCAGCCGGATCGTCTTGCGGGCATTGGGCGCAATCAGTTCAACTTCCTGCAAAAGTGTCTGCAGCGTCGCCGCTGCATCGAGACCCATCAGCGGCAAGACACACAACGCCACGTGAAAGCGCAGCGTTGCACCTTCGGGCAGGTCACTGGTTTCGCGCAGCCCCTGGGCCACGGCGTGAGTCGCCATGGCATTGGCTTCATCCAGTGAACAGGGGCCTTCCATCAATACAGCAAACTGCTGGTCGCCCACCCGTGCAACGGTATCGATCTCGCGAACCACTCGCTTGAGGCTTGCTGCGGCAAGCACCAATGCTCGCTCAGCACATTCGGAGCCGTGTTCTCGCGCCAGGCTGGCATGGTTGGCGAGTTCAAGCACCATCATTGCAAAGGGCCTGCCCGAACGGGCCCGTGCCAGAGACATCTGCAGCTGGGTCAGCAGCTTGCGACGTGACGCCAGCCCGGTCAGCGGGTCGGTCACCGCCAGGGCCCGGGCCCGCGCGCGCGACTCCGTCTGCTCGTTCAGGCGACGGCTCAGCCCGTAGAACAACAGCGGTATCTCCAGGCTGGAACCCAGCATCAGGCCGTACTCGGAAAGAAAACCCGACGACATCAGCCCGAGATTTCGCGCCAGGGGAAACGTGCCGCCGAGGACGAGCAGGCCGAAGCCGGCCGCAATCCATCGCGTAGGGCGGTCGCCACGGGCAGTGGCCAGCACCAGCAAAAGCATCACGAGCGCCATGGAAAGGGCCATCAGATTCATGCTCAGATCAAAACCGGCCACGCTGGGCACCACCACGTCATACCCCGCGACCGCCAGCAGCGCGAGGATGAAGCCCATCGTCGCACGGTCCAGCAACACAGAAAATTGCCGCGGTGTCACGACGGTGCGCACGAACCACACGCCCGCGGCGCCCGCGAAGACCGGCATGAAGAACGTCATGGGATTGTTCAGGCCCGGGTGGTCGGGCCAGAACAGCATGCCTCCGACGCCTGTGATCCCGGCCTGCGCCAGCACCATTGCGGCGATGTAGACGACATAAGTGCCGAAGCCGCGATCACGGTACACCAGGGCATTGGCCAGCGCCACGAAGATCGCCAGCGCGGCCAGACCGAAATAGGCGCCGAGCATGAACTGCGTTCGCTGCGCCTGCTGCGAGGCGAAGGTCTGCGTCTTGATGGACAGCCCGCCGGAGAACGGGACACGATCATGCTGGATGCGCAAAAAATAGGCCACATCACGACCCGTCTCCGAGCTCAACGCCAGCAGGGGCTGCAGACCGCGTTGGGGCCAGGCACTCTGGGGCAGGCTGTCCCCTGCTTGTTGCTCGACCCACTGCCCGGCCGCATCGCGGTAGAAAAGGGCCACGCTGTCCACGCCGGGAAGGTCCACTTCCAGCAACCAGTGATTTTCCAGCGAGGACCCCCTCGCGGAAAACCGGATCCAGAGCGCGTCACGACCGGCCAGGAGAACCTGATGGCCCGCAGGCCGTACCGCAAAAGGCAACGCGGCCTGGCGGGACTCGATGTCGGACGCGCTCAGCCGCCCGCCACGGTCGATCATGAACTGGCTCCGACCGGCCAGCGAAACGACGGGTGTCGCTTCTGACAGGCTGACGACCGGCTGCAGGAGTTCGGCGCGGGCGCTCGCCGTTGCCATGAGCAGGCCCACGCAGGCCAACAGCACGGCGCGTGAGGCACCGCGCCGGCAACAAGCAATGAAAAAAAGGCCCACCCATGTCATGGCGCCATTTTCGACGGCCTGCCGCCGGTGTCGTGCCGGATCGTCGCCAGAAAAAGCGACAGACTGCGCATTAATTCCCGGGAGTCTAGAGATTCGGCGCCAGCAGGCGGCGCAGATCGGCCTCGGCCATGCCACGGCGGCGCGCCTGGTCGTGCAACTGGTCCTCGCCGATCTTGCCGACGTTGAAGTAGGTGCTCTGCGGGTGGCTCAGCATGAAGCCGCTGACGCTGGCGGCCGGTGTCATGGCGAGGCTTTCGGTCAGACCCATGCCGATGTCGCCGCATTGCAACAGTTCGAACAGCCCGCGTTTCACGCTGTGGTCCGGGCAGGCCGGGTAGCCCGGCGCGGGACGAATGCCGGTGTATTTCTCGGCAATCATCTCATTGTTAGTGAGCACTTCCTGTGGTGCATAGCCCCACAGGTCCGTGCGCACGCGGTGGTGCAGGCATTCGGCAAAGGCCTCGGCCAGGCGGTCGGCCAGCGACTTGAGCATGATCGCGGAATAGTCGTCGTGCGCGTCCATGAAGGCCTTTTCCTTCTTCTCCACGCCCAGGCCGGCGGTCACGGCGAACACGCCGACGTAGTCGTCCGCGACGCCCTTCGGCGCCACGAAGTCGGCCAGGCAGCGGCTCGGGCGCATGACGCCGTCGATCTCGTGTTTCTCGGTCTGCTGGCGCAAGCCGCGCCAGGTCAGCGCCACCTGGCTGCGAGATTCATCCGTGTACAGCTCGATGTCATCGTCGTTCACCGTATTCGCCGGGTAAAGGCCGATCACCGCGCTGGCGCTCAGCCAGCGGCCCTCGATCAGGCGCTGCAGCATCGCCTTGCCGTCGGCGAACACCCGGCGCGCCTGCTCGCCCACCACCGCGTCGTCCAGGATCGCCGGGTAGGGGCCGGCCAGATCCCAGGTCTGGAAAAACGGGCCCCAATCGATGAAGCGCGCCAGCTCGGCCAGGTCGAAGTTCCTGAAGACGCGCTTGCCAATGAATTTCGGTTTCGGCGGCACGTAGCCGGCCCATTCGATCGGCGTCTTGTTGGCGCGTGCCTGGTCCAGCGGCCACAGCACGACCGGCTTCTTGTTGGCGTGCTGCGTGCGCACGCGCTCGTAGTCGACCTGGAGTTCGGCAATGTAGGCGGCGGACTGGTCAGACAGCAGGCCCTGCGCCACGCCCACACTGCGCGAGGCGTCGGGCACATAGACCACCGGGCCGTCATAGTGCGGCGCGATCTTGACCGCCGTGTGCACACGGCTGGTGGTGGCGCCACCGATCATCAGCGGCATCTTGCGCCCAAGGAAATACGCATCCTTCTGCATCTCGGCGGCCACGTATTGCATCTCTTCCAGGCTGGGCGTGATCAGGCCCGACAGGCCGATGATGTCCGCGCCCTCGGCCTTGGCCAGCGCCAGGATCTCGTGGGCCGGCACCATCACACCCATGTTCACCACCTCGAAGTTGTTGCACTGCAACACCACGGTCACGATGTTCTTGCCGATGTCGTGCACGTCGCCCTTGACGGTGGCCATGACGATCTTGCCCTTGGCCTTGACGTCCTCGCCGGCGGCCGCCTGCAACAGTTTCTCGGCCTCGATATAGGGCAGCAGGTGGGCCACCGCCTGCTTCATCACGCGGGCCGACTTCACTACCTGCGGCAGGAACATCTTGCCTTGCCCGAACAGGTCGCCGACCACGTTCATGCCGTCCATCAGCGGGCCTTCAATCACGTGGAGCGGGCGTCCGCCTTTGGCCAGGATCGCCCGGTAGGCTTCCTCGGTGTCTTCGCTGATGAACTCGGTGATGCCGTGCACCAGCGCGTGGCTCAGGCGTTGGGCGACGCCATGAGCGCGCCATTCGTTCTTCTTGCTGTCGTCTTTCGCCGCGCCTTTGGCGTTCTCGGCGATCTCGACCAGCCGCTCCCCGGCGTCCTCCCGGCGGTTCAGCACCACGTCTTCGACCCGTTCACGCAGTTCCGGCTCCAGGTCGTCATAGACGCCGACCATGCCCGCGTTGACGATGCCCATGTCCATGCCCGCCTGGATGGCGTGGTACAGGAACACGGTGTGGATGGCCTCGCGCACCGGGTCATTGCCACGAAAGGAAAAGCTCACATTCGACACGCCGCCCGACACCTTGGCGCCCGGCAGGTGCTGCTTGATCCAGCGCGTCGCCTCGATGAAGTCCACGGCGTAGTTGTTGTGTTCCTCGATGCCGGTGGCGATGGCGAAGATGTTGGGGTCGAAGATGATGTCTTCCGGCGGGAAATCCACCTCGTCCACCAGAATCCTGTAAGCCCGCTCGCAGATCTCGATCTTTCGGGCGTAGGTGTCGGCCTGGCCTTTTTCGTCGAAAGCCATCACCACGGCGGCAGCCCCGTAGCGCTTGACCAGTCTGGCCTGGCGCTTGAACTCCTCCACGCCTTCTTTCATGCTGATCGAGTTGACGATGCCCTTGCCCTGGATGCAGCGCAGGCCGGCCTCGATCACGCTCCACTTGGAGCTGTCCACCATGATCGGCACGCGGGCGATATCAGGCTCGCCAGCGATCAGGTTCAGAAAACGCACCATGGCCGCCTGGCTGTCCAGCATGGCCTCGTCCATGTTGATGTCGATGACCTGCGCGCCGTTTTCGACCTGCTGGCGCGCGACAGCCAGCGCCTGCTCGAACTGGTCGTTCAGGATCATGCGGGCGAAGGCCTTGGAGCCGGTGACGTTCGTGCGCTCGCCGATGTTGACAAACGAAGCGCTTGGGGACAGACCTTCAGCTCTGTCCCCAACTGAATGGACGCGTCCGATCACCACCGGCTCCAGGCCGGACAGCTTCATCGGGGGCACAGCGGACGCCATGCGGTCGGCCGCCATGGGGGAAATCGAGGGATCGGACATGCAACTCACCTGAAAAAATGCCAAGCAGGTGAGCGTCGTTGCATCCCGCCAGGCAGGGTCCAAGCCTGACAGGCGTCCGTTCGGGACTCCTGCTGCAACGCTCCTTGGAAGCGCCGGATTTTACCGGACAAGCCTTCGCCGGTTTTGCAACCTTCAGGCCGGCTCGCTTTCTTTCTCCGCGTAAAACACGCCCTGGCGCACGCTGCGTGCCGCCAGGGGTGCAACGACGTTGTGGATCGCCTCGATGTGCTCGGGCGTGGTGCCGCAGCAGCCGCCGACGATGTTGACCAGGCCTTCAGCCGCGAACTCGCGGATCAGCCGGCTGGTGACCTCGGGCGTTTCATCAAAACCGGTGTCGCTCATCGGGTTGGGCAGGCCGGCGTTGGGGTAGCAACTGATGAAAGTGTCCGGTGCCGCCCGCGCGAGCTCCTGAATGTAGGGGCGCATCAGCGCCGCGCCCAGGGCGCAGTTCAGGCCGATGGCCAGCGGTCGGGCGTGGCGCACGCTGTGCCAGAAGGCGGTGACGGTCTGGCCACTCAGGATGCGGCCCGAGGCATCGGTCACGGTGCCACTGATGATCAGCGGCAGGCGTTCGCCGGATTTCTCGAAATACTCGTCGATGGCGAACAGTGCGGCCTTGGCGTTGAGCGTGTCGAAAATCGTCTCGATCAGCAGCACGTCGGCACCGCCTTCGACCAGCGCCTCGACCTGCTCGTAGTAGGCGGCGCGCAATTGTTCGAACGTCACATTGCGCGCGGCCGGGTCGTTCACGTCGGGGCTGATGCTGGCGGTCTTGGGCGTCGGGCCCAGCGCGCCAGCCACAAAGCGCGGCTTGTCGGGCGTGGAGAACTTGTCGCAGGCCTCGCGCGCCAGCCGGGCGGAGGCCAGATTCATCTCGCGCGCCAGGTGCGCCATGTCGTAGTCGGCCTGCGCGATCGTCGTGGCGCCAAAGGTGTTGGTCTCGACCAGGTCGGCGCCGGCCGCCAGATAGGCTTCGTGGATGTCGCGGATGATGTCCGGCCGGGTCAGCGAGAGCAATTCGTTGTTGCCCTTGACGTCCTTGGGGAAGTCCCGGAATCGCTCACCGCGGTACTGGGCCTCGGTCAGCTTGAAGCGCTGGATCATGGTGCCCATGGCACCATCCAGGATGGCGATGCGATGCTTCAGGAGGGCCGGCAGGGCTTGGGCGCGGGTGTAGTTCACGGGCTTCATAGGGGCCCGATTATCGGGCAGGCCGGGCCGCGCCTGCCCGGCGCAGGGCCATCCGGCCCGGCCTTTGCCCCGACAATAGTGGCATGAGAAATCTCCTTCCCGGGGAAACCTGGGCCCTGATCCAGCAGCAACCCGACGCCCTTTTTGTCGACGTGCGCATGGAAATCGAATCGATGTACGTCGGGCGCCCACCCGGCGTGGTCAACATCCCATGGTACGAATACCCCGTGCTCACCCCGGACATCCCGCGGTTCGTGGCCGCCATCGAGCGCGAGGCTGGCGGCACGGCCCGCACGGTCATCCTTATCTGCCGCACCGGCCAGCGCACCGTGGACGCCGGCATCGCACTGGAAGCTGCGGGCTTCACGGATGTGGTCAACGTGCTCGACGGCTTCGAGGGCGACCTGGACGACCACCAGCACCGCTCCACCGAGAATGGCTGGCGCCATTGCGGATTGCCCTGGGAGCAGATGTAGCGCCTTGAAGCCGTGCCGCGGCCCGGAGGGTGCCAGACCGGCCATTTTTTCAATCAAAGTAGCCATTTTCCAGCGTCAGCTTGTCATCAATAGCTATTTTTTCTGTAGCAATTCATTTGACACCCCAGTCCATCCTGCGCGAGGTTTTTGGCTACGAGTCCTTCCGCGGACCGCAGGCCGGGATCGTTGACCACGTTGTCAACGGCGGCGACGCGCTGGTGCTCATGCCCACGGGCGGCGGCAAAAGCCTGTGCTACCAGATCCCCGCGATCGCGCGCCAGCAGGCGGGCCACGGCGTGGCGATCGTGGTCTCGCCGCTGATCGCGCTGATGCACGACCAGGTCGGCGCCCTGCACGAGGCCGGGGTCGAGGCGGCCTTTCTCAACTCCACGCTCGACTGGGACGCGACCCAGGACGTCGAGTTCCGGCTGCAGACCGGCGCCATCACGCTGCTCTACGTCGCGCCCGAGCGGCTGAACACGCCGCGCTTCCTCGGCCTGCTCGACGAATTGCACGCGCAGCGCGCCTTGAGCCTGTTCGCCATCGACGAGGCGCATTGCGTCAGCCAGTGGGGCCACGACTTCCGCCCCGAGTACCGCGCGCTGACCGTGTTGCACGAGCGCTACGCCGGCGTGCCGCGCATCGCGCTGACCGCCACCGCCGACGCGCTGACCCGCGCTGACATCGTGGAACGGCTGCAGCTCGAGGATGCACGACAGTTCGTCAGCAGTTTCGACCGGCCGAACATCCGTTACACCATCGTCGAGAAGAAGGACGCCACGCAGCAACTGCTGCGCTTCATCACCCGGGAGCACCCGGGGGACGCCGGCATCGTCTATTGCCAGTCGCGCAAGAAGGTGGAGGACATCGCCGAGACGCTGTGCGGCCACGGCATCACCGCGCTGGCCTACCACGCCGGGCTGGACAACGCGGTGCGCCAGACAAACCAGAACCGCTTCCTGCGCGAGGACGGCATCGTGATGGTCGCGACGATCGCCTTCGGCATGGGCATCGACAAGCCTGACGTGCGCTTCGTGGCGCACCTGGACATGCCCAAGAACATCGAAGGCTACTACCAGGAGACTGGCCGCGCCGGGCGCGACGGGCTGCCGGCCGACGCCTGGATGGCCTACGGGCTGCAGGACATGGTCAACCAGCGCCGCATGATCGACGAGAGTCCTGCGCACGAGGAATTCAGGCAGGTGATGCGCGGCAAGCTCGATGCGCTGCTGACCCTGGCCGAAGGCAGCGACTGCCGCCGGGTACGGCTGCTGGCTTATTTTGGTGAGGCCTACGCCGCAGCGCCGGGCCGCCCCAAGCAAGGCGCGGCCCCCTGGGGAGGCAGCGAGGACACGTCAGTGCCGAGCGTGGGGGCGCGCTATTTCTGTGGGAATTGCGATAACTGTCTGAATCCGCCGGCGGTGTGGGACGGCACCGACGCCGCGCGCAAGCTGCTCAGCACCATCTACCGCGTGCAGCAGGCCAGCGGCATCAGTTTCGGCGCCGGCCACATCATGGACATCCTGCGCGGCAAGGCGACCGAGAAAGTGGCGCAGTTCGGCCACGAGGGCCTGAGCACCTTCGGTATCGGCGCTGCCTTCAGCGAGCTGCAGCTGCGCGGCGTGCTGCGCCAGTTGATCGCCATGGGCGCGCTGGCGGTGGATGCACAGGCCTTCAACACACTGAAGCTGACCGATCTGTCGCGCGCCGTGCTCAAGGGCGAGCTGCCGGTGAACCTGCGCGAGTCGGTGTCCACGCCCACCGAGCGCAAGCCCAGGCGCGACAAGCCGGGTGGCCGCGCCACCCCGCCCGCCGCCGCCGCACTCAACGCGGCCGGCCTGGCCCGCTTTGCCGCGCTCAAGGCCTGGCGCGCCGAAGTGGCCCGCGAGCACAACCTGCCCGCCTACGTGATCTTCCACGACGCCACGCTGGCGGCAGTGGCCGAGCGCTGCCCGCGCACGCTCGAAGACCTGGGCGGCATCAGCGGCATGGGTGCGAAGAAGCTGGAGGCCTATGCGGCGGCAGTGTTGCGGGTGTGCGCGGGTGTCGACTCAAACTAAATAGCAAACAACGACCCATTCACGCTGGAGGGCTCCCTTTTTCACTGCAGGAATCCCATCCCCCGCCCCTCCCGCACCTCCGGCTTGATGCGGTGCTCGGCTTCGAGCTGCTCAAGGAACTCGTCAGCGCTGAAAACGGTGGCCAGAATGTCGGTCTGACGCTTGACCGCAGCGAAATCACCGGGGCAAAGCTGCTCCAGCTTCGCCAGCCGGGCCCGGGCTTGCGTGCTCAGGCATGACGCATCGCCGCCCAGCGCCTCGGTCACGAACATGGCCTCGCGCTGGAGCGCCGTCAGCGCCTTGAACTGGATCTTGAAGGTAAAGCGCCGCAGCGCAGCCTGGTCAATGCGATCGAACAGGTTGGTGGTGCAGATGAAGATGCCGGCGAAGCGCTCCATGCCCTGCAGCATCTCGTTGACCTCGGTCACCTCGTAGGTGCGCTGGGCGCCGCGCCGGTCCTGCAGGAAACTGTCGGCCTCGTCGAGAAGCAGCACGGCCTTCTCGCTTTCAGCTTCGCGGAACATGGCCGCCATGGCCTGCTCGGTCTCCCCCACGTACTTGCTCATCAGGTCACTCGCCTGCTTGACGATCAGGGGACGGGCCAGGGCCTGTGCGATGTGTTCGCCCAAGGCAGTCTTGCCCGTGCCGGGCGCGCCGTAGAAGCACAGCGTGCCGTGGCCACGCGCCTTGAGCGCCTCGATGATGCGCGGAATCTCGAACCGGGTTTCGACGTTGAGCATGCCCAGGTCGTACGTCGTGACGGCTCTGCGACCCTTGGCACCGGCCAGCTTGTTGCCCAGGGCAGCGTCGGCGTTTTTCAGCTGGCGTTCGATCAGCGCCTCGAAAGCCGGAACCCTGTCTACGGCCTTCCCTTCCTCGTGGGCCAGCCCCGCAAAGCGCACCGCCGTGCGGATCTGCGCCGGTGTCAGGCCCTTGCGCTCGGCAAGCCGGGCGACAAAAGCCTCGCTCACGGCCACGCCTTCCAGGCTCTTGCGCAACAGCTGCTCGCGGGCGCCCGGCGGCGGGCTTTTCAGCTCCAGGTGGTAGGCAAAACGCCGTCGGAAGGCCGGGTCAATCTGCTCGATCCGGTTGGTCACCCAGATCGTGGGCACCGGATTCGATTCGAGGATCTGGTTGACCCAGGCCTTGCCGTTGACCGACTGGCTGACGGGGGCCGACAGCGCCTGTTCATGCCGCGCCATCAGGCTCGCCGCATCGACACTGATCGGCGGAAATACATCCTCCACTTCGTCGAAAAGCAAGGCGGCGTGTTGCGCGCCCTTGAGGAACACCTGGCCGATCTGCAACGAGCGGTAGCGGTCGCGCCCGCTCAGGCTGTTGCCATCGCGGTCGGCGTACTCCACTTCGAACAGGTTCACTCCCGCGGCCTGGGCCACAACGCGGGCCAGTTCGGTCTTGCCCGTGCCGGGCGGGCCGTAAAGCAGCACATTGACGCCGCAAGCCTTGCTCTGGATCGCGCGGCGCAACAGCGTCACGAGCACGGCAACGTCCTCGGCAATGAAGCTGAAATCGGCCGGCGCCAGCTCGCTGTGCGTGGCGGGGCGGGTGAATACCGCCATGAGTTCGGAGGTGTCGCGGTACTCTCGCATCAGCACCGGCGGCAACTTTTCGCTGACTTTCATCAGATCGGCCAGGTCGGTGATGTTGTGCTCGGAAATCAGGTTTTCCACCAGGCCGATGCGCTCCAGCCGTGAACCTGCGCGCAATGCTTCTCCGACGTCGGCAGCGCTGACCCCGGCCACCTCGGCGATCGCCGCGTAGGCCTCGGGCGCGTTGCTGACCTTGAACTCCACCAGCATGCTGCGCAGGTCGCGCTGGTAGCGCGCCAGCGTGCCGTAGAGCAGCAAGGCGCGCTCGGCCTTGTTGAGCTGCAACAGGCCCGAAAGCGCATTGATATTCTTCTCCACCAGCGTGGACTGTTTCTTCAGGGCGTGGTTAAGCCAGGCGCCTGTGGCCGTCAGCACCGCCAACAGGTCCTTGGGCGCATCCTTGGCGTACTCATCGAGGTAGAAAAACAGCGTGCCCTCCTCATAGGGACCGCGCCAGGCGCCGTGCCGGTCCAGAAAACCGCGCGGGGACAGCGCTTCGTGCCGGCGCCAGAACTCGTTGTCCTTGCAGCGACGCGCCAGAAACTCGCGCAGACGTTCCAGCACGGGTGCGGGCCAGACCAGGTGTCGTCCCGCCAGGGAGAGCAGGCCGTTGAGGTCGCGACGCACGTTGAACTTCGGACCCTGCTTGGCCGCCAGCGTGAGGACAAAATGCGAGCACATCAAGTCAAGCACGGGCGCGTCGGCAAGCCCCGGCGAAGGCAAGACGGAGCTGCCCGAAACATCCTGAACCGCACGCTTGACCATGGATCACCCTCCAGCAGTTGGCACGCTGACTTCACCATAACGCAGTCTTCCCGCAGATGGAAGACTCTGATGCGGAAAAACCATACCGCCGGCCCGCATTAGCACCGACAATTTGTGGATGATTGAACTTCAAGACATTCGCCAGGCCGCCGCCCGCTTGCAGGGACAGGTGCTGCTCACGCCCTGCGTGGAGTCGCGCACCTTGTCTGAAATCGTGCATGCGCAGGTCTTTCTCAAGTTCGAGAACCTGCAGTTCACAGCCTCCTTCAAGGAGCGCGGCGCCTGCAACAAGCTGGCCCAGCTGACAACCGCCGAGGGCGCGCACGGGGTGGTCGCCATGTCGGCGGGAAACCATGCCCAGGGCGTGGCCTACCATGCGCAACGCCTGGGCCTGCGCGCTGTCATCGTCATGCCGCGCTTCACGCCGGGCGTGAAGGTGGAGCGCACGCGGGGCTTTGGCGCCGAAGTGGTGTTGCACGGTGACACGCTGGAGGAAGCCCGTGCGCACGCCTTCGAACTGGCCGCGGCACAGCGACTGACGTTCGTCCACCCCTACGACGATGAAGCCATCGTGGCAGGCCAGGGCACGGTCGGGCTGGAAATGATGGAAGCGGTGCCGGAGCTCGATACCCTGGTGATCGCCGTCGGCGGTGGCGGACTGATTTCAGGCATCGCCATCGCCGCAAAGGCTGTCAAACCGGGCATCGAGATCGTCGGCGTGCAGACGGTGCGGTTCCCGGCGATGTACAACGCGATCAAGGGCACCCACCTCCCGCAGGGCACCACCACGATTGCCGAGGGCATTGCCGTGGGCACACCGGGCATCATCACCCAGGCCATCATCCGCGAGCGGGTTGACGACATGGTGCTGGTGGACGAGGGCGACATCGAGCAGGCCGTGCTGATGTTGCTGGAGATCGAGAAGACCGTCGTTGAAGGCGCGGGTGCCGCCGGGCTGGCAGCGCTGTTGAAATACCCCGAGCGCTTCAAGGACAGGAAAGTCGGCCTCGTGCTGTGTGGCGGCAACATCGACCCGTTGCTGCTGGCCGCCATCATCGAGCGCGGCATGGTGCGGGCCGGAAGGCTGGCGCGCCTGCGGATCGGCTCGCGTGACATTCCCGGCGCGCTGGCACACATCACGTCCACCGTGGCCGAGGCCGGTGCCAACATCGACGAAGTGCATCACCAGCGGGCCTTCAGCGCGCTGTCGGCCCAGAGCGTCGACATCGAAATTGTGCTGCAAACCCGCGGGCACGCGCATGTGCGCCAGGTGCTCGAACGACTTCAGGCCGCCGGCTTCGACGCCACGCCCTACTGAACCTGTCGATGTCTCACCGCCCTTTCGTTCAACGGCAGACCGCTCCCTTTGAGGACCTGAAACCATGAGCTTCCAGCACGTCGCATCGATCGACCCCTCGAATCCTCTGGAACTGCAGTCGCATCGCGAAAAGGCCGCCCGGCTGCACCCCGAGCCCGGAGCCGTCACGCCATGAACACCGAAACCCTGCAGACCGCACTGGCCGACCTGTTTGCGCCCTGGGTGCAGGCAATGAACCTGCGCGTGGAATCGTTCGAGCCCGGCAGGGTGACGCTGCGCCTGCCGCAAAGTGACCAGCTCAGCCGGATCGGCAACATGCTGAGCGGCCAGGCCATGATGGCGGCGGCCGACACGGCGATGGTGCTGGCGCTGATCAGCCATTTCGGCGCGTTTCGCCCTTGCACCACGGTGCAGATGAACAGCAGTTTTCTGAAACCCCTGTCGAATCAGGATGCACTCGTCGAGGCGCGGGTACTGCGCTGTGGCAAGGCGCTGGCGTTTGGCGAAATCGACATTCGCGGCGCCAGCGACGGCAAGAGCGCCTGCCGGGCGACGACGACGTACGCGCTGTTGTGAGGCGCCGCCGCGGGCAAACCGCTAAAATTCCGCCACCCTGACCGAATTAGGAAACTTCATGTCTGCTCCTGCCCCCCACGATCACGCCGCCGAACAAGACCCCATTGAAGGGATCGTCAAGCACATGCACATCGTGCTGCCAGTGGTCGGCGCCGTGTTGATCTTCATGCTGGCCTTCATTGCCGTGGCCATGGCTTGAACCCGGCGGACAAAGCTGATTCTGAGCTAAAACAGCTCCTGTCCAGCACCCTTCGGTGCTTGTAAGCTA
This sequence comes from Hydrogenophaga sp., assembly GCA_011391595.1. GTDB lineage: Bacteria > Pseudomonadota > Gammaproteobacteria > Burkholderiales > Burkholderiaceae_C > JAABQG01. Next base: position 26,781 of record JAABQG010000010.1, on the reverse strand, counting down.
TATATCAGATAGCAATCATCGCCCTGCGATGACCACCGGACGCTCCGGCGCCCGGCCTCAGCGTCGCGGGCAGCCCACCGACTGAAACCCTTGCGTTGGCGTGCGTGAATCATTCGATTCAGGGCAAGCTCCCGCATCGCCCTGCCAGGCCCAGCGAACCGCGCCGCCATCGCCCGCCCGATCGCGCCGAAGTGCGTAGAACTTGATCTCGTGCAAGTCGGCCCCAGTTTCAGAACATGAAAATGGCCTTGGGCCTGCTTTCATTGGAAGGGGGTTTTCATGCACACGATCCGTCAAGCGGCTGTGGCCGGGACGTTCTATCCGGCGCGGGCGGCTGTGTTGTCGCAGACCGTGCAAGACTTGCTGGGCGCCGTGGCGCCTGAAGCTGGAGCTGCGCTTGTCGCCCCCAAAGCCCTGATCGTTCCGCACGCAGGCTATGTCTATTCGGGCTCGACTGCCGCACGGGCTTATGCGCAGCTGGTGCCGTGGCGCGCCAGCATCCGCAGGGTCGTGCTGCTGGGCCCGGTGCACCGGGTGCCGGTGCGCGGTCTGGCGCTGCCGGGGGTTGAGGTCTTTGCCACGCCACTGGGCGAGGTGCCCCTGGATCCGGCCGCCCTGGCCTCCGTGGCCAGTTTGCCGCAGGTGGTGACCAGCGCCGCCGCACACGCCCTGGAGCATTCACTGGAGGTTCAGCTGCCTTTCCTGCAGACCGTTCTGGACCAATTCGCGCTCGTGCCGCTCGCGGTCGGCGACGCCCGAGCCACGGAAGTGGCGCAGGTACTGGAAGCACTCTGGGGCGGGCCGGAAACGCTGATCGTCATCAGTTCGGACCTGTCCCACTTCCTGCCCTACCGCATGGCGCAGGCCACCGATCAGGGCACGGTGCAGCGGATTCTGGCGCTGGAGGGCTCTTTGACCCATGAACAGGCCTGCGGCGGCACGCCGGTGAACGGGCTCCTGTTGGCCGCCCGGCGCCATGGACTGCAGCCACGCCTTCTGGGCCTGTGCAACTCGGGCGATACGGCAGGCGACAAGAACCGCGTCGTTGGCTATGCATCGTTGATCTTCAGCGAGGCCCCGCATGCCATCCACTGAGCAAGGCAGGATGCTGCTGCCCATCGCCCGCACCGCCATCGCGCAAGCGTTGGGCCAGACTGCTGCGCCAACGCATCCGTCCACCGCCGCGTCCTGGCTGCAGGCGCCGGGCGCGAGCTTTGTCACCCTGACACAGCAGGGCCGGCTGCGCGGCTGCATCGGCACACTGGAGGCACACCGTCCGCTGCACCAGGATGTGGCTGCCAACGCCGTGGCTGCCGCGCTGCGCGACCCGCGCTTTGCGCCGTTGCAGGCCCGCGAACTGGCACAGACCGACATCGAAATCTCGTTGCTGTCTGTCCGCCAGACGCTGGCGTTTCGCAGCGAAGCCGAGGCGCTCGCGCAACTGCGCCCCGGGGTTGACGGCGTGGTGTTTGAGTTTGGGCGTTTCCGCAGCACCTTCCTGCCGCAGGTGTGGGCGCAGTTGCCTGACGCGGCCGGCTTCATGGCCCACCTCAAGCAGAAGGCCGGGCTGCCGGCGGATTTCTGGTCGGCGCAGGTGCGGCTGGAGCGCTACACCGTGACCAAGTGGAAGGAGACCGATTTCCAGCCCACACCCGATGGCCCGCCCGCGATGGAGGCTGCATGACCGAAACAGACAACTATCCCGCCCGCTGGTGGCACGTGCTGGACGACGGCCGCATCCAGTGCGACCTGTGCCCGCGCGACTGCCGGCTGCACGAAGGGCAACGCGGCGCCTGCTTTGTGCGCATGCGCGAGGACGATGCCATGGTGCTGACCACCTACGGGCGCTCGTCCGGCTTCTGCATCGACCCGATTGAAAAGAAGCCGCTGAACCAGTTCTATCCCGGCAGCAGCGTGCTGTCGTTTGGCACGGCCGGCTGCAACCTGGCCTGCAAGTTCTGCCAGAACTGGGACATCAGCAAGTCGCGCGACATGGACCGGCTGATGGACCAGGCGTCGCCCGAGGCGATCGCTCGCGCCGCCGCCGAGGCCGGCTGCCGCAGCGTGGCCTTCACCTACAACGACCCGGTGATCTTTGCCGAATACGCGATGGACGTGGCCGACGCGTGCCATGCCCGTGGCATCCAGACGGTGGCCGTGACGGCGGGCTACATGCACGACCAGGCGCGGCGCGAGTTTTTTGCCAAGATGGACGCGGCCAACGTCGACCTGAAGGCCTTCACCGACGACTTCTACTTCAAGCTCACCGGCTCGCACCTGCAGCCGGTGCTGGACACGCTGGTCTACCTGAAGCACGAGACCTCGGTGTGGTTCGAGATCACGACCCTGCTGATCCCGGGGCACAACGATTCGGACGCCGAGATCACCGCGATGAGCCAATGGATCATGAAGCAACTCGGCCCGGACGTGCCGCTGCATTTCTCGGCCTTCCACCCGGACCACAAGATGCCCGATGTGCCGGCCACGCCACCATCCACGCTGGTACGGGCGCGCGACATCGCGATGAAGGAGGGATTGCAGTACGTCTACACCGGCAACGTGCGCCACGAGGCTGGCGACACCACTTATTGCCCGGACTGCCGCGCGCCATTGATCGTGCGCGACTGGTACCAGATCCGCCGCTACCGGCTCACGCCCGAGGGACACTGCCCGGACTGCGGTGCCGCAGTGGCTGGCCGGTTCGGCGAGCGGGCGGAAGACTTCGGCCGCAAGCGGATTCCGGTTGCCATTGCCGGAGGCGACCGCTTCTGACACCGGCAAAGCCGTGAGCGCGCTGCCCGTCCGCGGAGGAAGACCGCCAGACTGTTTGATGCATAACATCATGCATGTTTTGCATACTTATTCGCAGTTAATCAGACTTTAGACAGGAAACTATGCGTGGAGATTCATAAAATCGACCTCCCAGCCAGCCTGCGGTGCGTGAATTAGCCTTCGCGTTCCTTGTTGCGCACCCATCGCAGCCACCCGGGAGCCGACTGCCCGAATCGCTTTTCCAAAGGCACCCGCCTTTGGAAAATTGATTTTCAACTTAGGAGGTTTTCCGATGAACTCACCCGTGATGCAGGGCCTGAACCTGAACACCCCCGCGTACGTGAAAAACGCGAAGCTGGTTGCCTGGGTCGCCGACATGGTGGCGCTGTGCAAGCCCGACAGCGTCTATTGGTGCGACGGCTCGCAGGAAGAATATGACCGCCTGTGCCAGCAACTCGTGGACGCCGGCACCTTCCTGAAACTGAACCCCGCCAAACGGCCCAATTCCTTCCTGGCCTGCTCCGATCCGACCGACGTGGCGCGCGTGGAAGACCGCACCTACATCTGCTCGGAGAAGAAGGAAAACGCCGGCCCTACCAACAACTGGATGGCCCCGGCCGACATGCGCGCCACCCTGCAGCCCCTGTTCGACGGCTGCATGAAGGGCCGCACGATGTACGTGGTGCCTTTCAGCATGGGCCCGCTGGGCTCGCACATCTCGCACATCGGCATCGAGCTGACCGACAGCGCCTATGTCGCGGTCAACCAGCGGATCATGACGCGCATGGGCAAGGCCGTGTTCGACGTGCTGGGTGCCAACGGCGACTTCGTGCCCTGCATGCACACCGTGGCGGCGCCCTTGGCCGCGGGTCAGGCCGACGTGAAATGGCCTTGCAACAAGACCAAGTACATCGTGCACTTCCCCGAGACGCGCGAAATCTGGAGCTATGGCTCCGGCTACGGCGGCAACGCGCTGCTGGGCAAGAAATGCTTCGCGCTGCGCATTGCCTCCAACATGGGCCGCGATCAGGGCTGGCTGGCCGAGCACATGCTGATCCTGGGCGTGACCAATCCCCAGGGCAAGAAATACCATATCGCGGCCGCCTTCCCCAGCGCCTGCGGCAAGACCAACTTCTCAATGCTGGTGCCGCCGGCTGGTTTCGAGGGCTGGAAGGTCACCACGATCGGTGACGACATCGCCTGGATCAAGCCGCACGCCGACGGCAAGATGTACGCCATCAACCCCGAGGCCGGCTACTTCGGCGTGGCGCCGGGCACCAACTTCCACACCAACCCGAACTGCATGGCCAGCCTGGACAAGAACGTGATTTTCACGAACGTCGCGCTGACCGATGACGGTGACGTGTGGTGGGAAGGCATGGAGAAGGACACCGGCAGCGTCCCGGCGCACCTGATCGACTGGCAGGGCAAGGACTGGACACCCGAGATCGCCCAGCAGACCGGCGCCAAGGCTGCGCACCCGAACGCCCGCTTCACCGTGGCCGCCATCAACAACCCGGCGCTGGACGCGCAGTGGGATGACGCCGACGGTGTCGCCATCGACGCGTTCATCTTCGGTGGGCGCCGTTCCACCACCGTGCCGCTGGTGACCGAGGCCCGGACCTGGATGGAAGGCGTCTACATGGCCGCGACCATGGGTTCGGAGACGACCGCGGCGGCCGCCGGCCAGCAAGGCGTGGTGCGCCGTGACCCGTTCGCCATGCTGCCGTTCTGCGGCTACAACATGAGCGACTACTTCCAGCACTGGCTGGACATGGAGCACAAGCTCGAAGACATGGGCCACACCCTGCCAAAGATCTTCTGCGTGAACTGGTTCCGCAAGGACGAAGCCGGCAAGTTCGTCTGGCCCGGCTATGGCGAGAACATGCGCGTGCTCAAGTGGATGATCGACCGCCTCGAAGGGCAGGCCAAGGGCACCGACACCATGTTCGGCATCGCGCCGGCCTATGGCGAACTCACCTGGACCGGCCTGCCTTTCACCGCAGAGCAGTTCAAGACGGTGACCAGTATCGACAAGGCCGCCTGGGTCGAGGAGCTCAAGCTTCACGACGCCCATTTCGAGCAGCTCGCGCATCACCTGCCGAAGGAACTGGTCGAAACCAAGGCCGCGCTGGAACAGCGTCTGGCGGCCGTCTGACGGTGCTTTGACCCTTATATAAGGGCTTGGTGGCCTACCCGGCCACCCCGCCTTGCGCCGTCCCGGCCACAAACCGGGGCGGCTTTTTTCATGGTTTTCGGCACTAAAATGAGGTCATTCCAGCGTCAAGGCTTGATTCATTGCTACTTAATCAGTAGCTCATCGGCGACGCCCCTGCGACCTGAGCATCCCCCATGAAAACCCCTGAATCGCGCCAGCGTCTGGCGCTTGCCCTGCTGTGGATCACGCCTGCGCTCTGGTCGGTGAACTACATCGTGGCGCGCAAGGCGCCGGGCGTGGTGGAGCCGCACCTGCTGGCGCTGGGGCGCTGGGCGCTGGCGGGCCTGATCGTGGGCTTCATTGCAAGGGCCGAACTCTGGCAGAAACGGCGGGCGGTGCTGGCGGCGTGGCCGCAGTATCTGGCGCTCGGGACGCTGGGCATGTTCATCTGCGGCGCCTGGGTGTACCAGGGCGCACGCACCACCAGCGCCATGAACATCGCGCTGATCTATTCCGCGTCGCCGGTGCTGATCGCCTTGGGCGCCGTGGCCTGGCTCGGCGAACGTTTTTCCGCACGCCAGGCACTGGGCGTGGCCGTGGCGCTGGCCGGCGTGATGCATGTGATCGTGAAAGGCCAATGGCTGGCGCTGGCCCAGGTGCAATGGGTCGCCGGTGACGGGTGGATCGTCGCCTGCATGCTGTCCTGGGCCGCTTACGCGCTGCTGCTCAAGAAATGGCCCAGCACCTTGAGCGCCACGGCGCGCCTGGCCGCCACCAGCGCAGGCGGCGTCGCGGTGCTGCTGCCGTTCGCTGTCTGGGAGTTGCTGCAGCCGGCAACACCCCCCTGGACGCTGCAGGCCGCCGTGCTCACGGCACTCGCCGCGCTGGTGCCGGGGGTGGGCGCCTACTGGGCCTATGGCTTTGCGCAGAAAGTGCTCGGTGCGAGCCGCGTGGCCTCGAGCCTGTACCTCGGGCCGCTGTATGCCGCGCTGGCGGCATGGGGCGTTCTGGGTGAACCGCTCGGCATGCACCACGCCATCGGCGCCGCGCTGATCCTGCCGGGGATATTTCTGGTGTCCCGCGCCCGCTGAACTCACGCCCCAGACAGCCGCAGCAACCGGGCAAAGCCGCTGCTGCCAGTGGCCGGTGCGGCTACGGGCCCCGCGCAGGGCCCGTCGAATTCAAGGCTGGTGGGCTCGGGCACGTTGTGCCACGGCCGGGGGCAGCGCGGCCTTTGCGTCGTCACGGGCCAGCGCGGACTGCAAGTCGGCCATGACCCGCGCGTCCTTGAGGGCTATCGACCACAGGCGCTCGTCAGCGCGGGATTGCGCCATGCGGGCGGCCCAGCCGTCCAGCGCAGCAACCACCTTGCCCGAAAAACGGCGCACCGTGCCCGCCAGCAAGGCGATGGCAACAAAACCGACCGCCCACAATGCGACCCAGGCCGCCATCAGATGGCCGTCCGCCCAGGTGTCCAGCAACTGGTCGGCGACCACCAGCAAGGCCGAAACGATGGCCGCCAGCAACACGGCGGCCATGCCTTTGCCGCCGTCGATTCCCCTGTGCAGTTCGCGCGCCGTCTGCAAGGCCGCTTCAGCCTGCTCGGCGTCAGGATGTCGTGTCGAATATCCGGCGTGGGTATAACTCGTCATGCTCTTTTCCCTTCTTGCGTGAACCCCCTCTTTCGGGACGGGGGCATAGGGAAATACTAGGGTTAATACTAATGCGACTCCACTTTATATTGATGATGTGTTGCATTCACAACAGTGATATATAGTTCAGCCACTGGACAATCCCGACCCCTCCCCATGGCTTCCCTTCCCTTCCAGCCCAATTTCCGCACGCTCGACCTGAACCTTTTGCGCGTGTTCGACGAGGTCATGGCCGAGCGCAGCCTGACCCGGGCGGCGCGCAACCTTTCCCTGACCCAGCCCGCCGTCAGCAACGCATTGCGCCGGCTGCGCGAGTCGCTGGGTGACGAGCTTTTCCGCCGTGGCGGTTCCGGCATGGAGCCCACGGTCCGCGCGCTGGCGCTGTGGCCCAGCGTGCGCGAGGCGCTGCGTTCGCTCCAGGCCACGCTGGCGCCGAGCGATTTCGCCCCCGCCAGCGCAGCCACCACCTTTGTGCTTGCGATGGCCGACGCCACTGCGGCCACGCTCATCCCCGGCCTGATTCAGGCGGCGGAACAGGAAGCCCCCGGCGTGTCCCTGCGGGTGGTGCCGCTGACCACGCGGGACCCCCGGCGCCTGCTCGACGAAGCCGCCGCCGATCTGGCCGTGGGCTATTTCCCGGCCGTGCTGGCCGACCTGACGGCCCGCGAGCAGGCCGGTGAATCCGTCGCCTTTGCGCACCAGCGCCTTTACGGTGGCGAGTACGTGTGCGTCATGCGGCGTGGCCATCCCTTGGCCCGCGGCGCCATGACGCTGGAGCGCTTTTGCGCGGCGCGCCACCTGCTCGTGAGCTTTTCGGGGCGCCCCTGGGGTTTCATCGACGAGGCGCTGGCTTCGCTGGACCGGCAACGCCGTGTGGTGCTGACGGTCAATCAGTTCTTCACCGCCGGCCGTGTCGTGGCGCACTCCAACCTGTTGAGCGTGATGCCCCGGCATTTCGTCCGCGAAACAGGCATGGCCAGTGAACTGGTGGTGCGCAAGCTGCCCTTCGAGGCGCCGGCCGTGCACGTGGAGGCGCTTTGGCACCGGCGCACGCAGCACAGCAGCGCCCACCAGTGGCTGCGCCGGACGCTGGCGCATGCCGCCGGCCGCGCATTTGGCGCCTGACGGGCCCGGTCGCAGGCCTCCCGGGGCCATGGAAACCACTGACCCCGCGAGAAGAAGCCATCCCGTACACTCGCGACGATGAAGATTCTGCTGGCCGTCGACGGCAGCCCCTTTTCGCGCAAGATGCTGATCTATGTGGCGTCCAACGAGAAGTGGTTTCGCCGCGAATTCACCTACATCCTGCTGCACGTGGCGCCGGGCGCGCCGGGTGCTCCGGGACGTGGCGGTGCATCAGGAGACAGCCGGAGCGAGCCGATCCTCGACGAAGCAGCCCATTTTCTGCGCGACCAGGTCAGCTTCGAGGCTGTCAAGATGTCCCTCCAGGGCAAGCCGGCCACGGTGATTCCTGATTTTGCCCGGCGCCAGGAGTGCAACCTCATCGTGATGGGCAGCCACGGCTATCGCGGCTTGACGTCACTGGTGCTGGGCTCGGTCACGCAGGGTGTGCTGACCTCCAGCCACGTGCCCGTCCTTGTGGTCCGATAGGCCGGCGGCCGGCATAGGCCTGGCGCATCGATGAACGTCCAGCTGATGTCGGACCTGCATCTGGAGTCGAACCCCGACTTCCAGCCGCAACCCGCGTCGGACGCGGATGTGCTGGTGCTGGCGGGCGATATCGGCTCTTACCAGGGCGGCTCGCAACTGGGCGCCCGAAGCGACGCCGATTTCGGCCTGGCGCGTTTCTCGCCACTTCGTGGATGGCCCACGCCGGTACTCTTCATTCCCGGCAACCATGAATACGACGGGCTGGACTTCGACATCGCCCACGCCCGCCTGCGTGCCACCTGTGAGCGCCTGGGATTGATCTGGCTGGAACGCGAAGCCGTGGTGCTGGCGGGGGTGCGCTTTGTCGGCACCACGCTGTGGAGCGACTTCGACGCGCTGGGCCCGCCTGCCGGCGGGCACACCGATGCGCTGACGCAGCAACTGCGCTCACGCGAAAAGGCCTTTCGCGCCGCCAATTTCTACCTGCGCAAGACCGGCGGCACCCGGGGCGGCGCGCCCTTCCTCGCCGAGCCGATTCGCGAGCAGGCGCTGATCTGCCAGCAGTGGCTGCGCGAAGCCCTGGCCGAGCCCTTTGACGGACCCACGGTCGCGGTGACCCATTTCGCGCCCAGCCTGAAAAGTGCCGACACCCGCTACGGAATGACCCCGGGCACGGCCGGATTCTGCAACGCCCTGGACGACCTGCTGCCTCGAGCTCGCCTCTGGCTGCACGGGCACCTGCATGCGCCGAGCGATTACCAGCACCACGGCTGCCGCGTCGTGGCCAACCCGCTGGGCTACCTTCGAAAGGGCGAGCAGGCCGCCTTCCGGGCGTGCCTCACGCTGGAAGTGACCGAAAATTCAGAATAAATACTCATTAGTCTTCTATAATACCCACTAGATCAATATGGTGACTGATTGGTATTTATTATCGGGGCTCCTTCATCGTTCAACCCCCGCCGGATCAGTCCCCTGACCGGCAACCCCAGGAGCCCCGCCATGCAATCAATGCCCAAAAGAACGTTTCTGAAATTGTCCGTCGCGGCAGCCGCCACGGCTGCGTTGGCCGCCTGTGGCGGCGGCGACGATGCACCGCTGGATATCGTGGGGGTGCTTCAGGCTGACCCGCAGTTCAGCATCCTGGTCGAAGCGGTGGCCGCCGCAGGTCTGGTCACCACGTTGCAGAGCCCCGGCCCGTTCACCGTGTTCGCGCCGACGAACACCGCGTTCGCTGCATTGCTGGGAGAACTCAAAGTCACCAAGGACCAGCTGCTTGCCAACAAGGCCCTCCTGACCCGGGTGTTGACCTACCACGTACTGGCTGCCAAGGTCCCTGCCGCCAGCGTGCCTGTGGGCAAGACCATTACGACGGTGGAAACCGGTGTGTTCAAAATTGAAAGCACCGGGGGTCTCAAGATCACCGATGAGAGCAACCGCGTTTCCAACATCACCGTGACCGATGTGGCTGCCAGCAACGGCGTGATTCATGTCATCGACAAGGTTCTCCTGCCCTCCGACAAGGACATCGTGGCGACGGCTCAAAGCGTGCCCGACTTCAGCATCCTGGTCGAGGCCGTCGTTGCGGCCGGTCTGGTCACCACGCTGCAGGGCCCCGGTCCGTTCACCGTCTTTGCGCCGACCAACGCCGCCTTTGCTGCAGCGCTGACCGAGCTCGGCGTGACCAAAGATGCCTTGTTTGCCAACAAAGCGCTGCTGACCAGCATACTGACCTACCACGTCGTGGCTGCCCGCGTGCTCAAGGCTGAGGTGCCCATCGGCGCGCCCATTACGTCGGTGCAGGGCGAAACCTTCACCATCGATGCGTCATTGAAGATCACCGACCAGCGCGCCCGCGTGGCCGGCATCAGCGCGACCGATGTCTTCGCCAGCAATGGCGTGATTCATGTCATCGACAAGGTGATCCTGCCGAAGCCCTGATGGCGCATGGGGGCTCGGCACCGCGCCGGGTGAAGGCTAAACTCGCTCATTCATCCACCGACAAGGAGCCCCCATGAAAATTCTTCTGGCTGTTGACGGCAGCAAGTACACCAAGAAGATGCTCGCCTACCTGAGCGTCCACATCGAACTGTTCTCGGCGGTCAACGATTACACGGTGTTCACGGCGCAAGCCCCGCTGCCCCCGCGGGCTCGCGCCGCTGTCGGCAAGGAGATCGCGGACAGTTACCACGCCGAGGAAGCCGAAAAAATACTGGCTCCGGTGTGCAAGTTCCTCGAACGTCACGGCATCGATGCCAAAAGCGCCTGGAAGGTCGGCCACGCCGGCGAAGCCATCGCCAAATTTGCCGCCGCTGGCAAGTTCGATCTTGTGATCATGGGCTCGCATGGCCACGGCGCCCTGACCAACCTGGTGATGGGCTCGGTGGCGACACAGGTGCTGGCGCATTGCGCGGTGCCGGTGCTGCTGGTGCGATGAAGGCACCAAGGCGCTCCTGAGCAGCCACCTTCTGCCATGTTTGCCCCAAGGCCCGCCATGCGGGCCTTTTCATTTACTCTTGATTTTGTAGCTGACGGCGCCCAACTGACGCTGGGCGAAGCCGTATTTGACTTGAATTTCCGATGTCGCACGCCAGCCGGTCAGCTGGAACGCCATCAACGCGCGTTCAAGCCTTCAAAACAGGTGCTCATGACCAGATCGACAATCTGCGCGTCGGTGTGCTGGCCGGCAGCCTTCAGGAACTCAAGCACGGGGTCGCAGGCGCGGGCGTACAGCGTGTAGAGCACGACGATGGCGGGCAGTCCAGGATTCAGCGTGCCCTGCGCCTGGGCCGCCTCGATCCAGCCGCCAAGCATGTCGCTGATTTCGATCAGCCCGTCCATGTAGTCCCGGCTCTGGATCAACGTCCCGCGCAGGCTGGAGTTCTCACTGGGCAGGGTGGGCATTTCACCCGCCAGATTCAACGCCATGACCCAGCGCGCCACGGCCTTGATGTTGTCAATCGGCGCAGCGGTATCCGGCAAGGATTTGAGGAACGCCTGCGCGCGGCGCATCACCCGGACCATGGCGGCGCAGGCCAGGTCTTCCTTGCTCGGAAAATGCTTGTACAGGCTGGCCTTGGCGATGCCCACCTCGGCGGCCACCTCGTCGACCGTCATGGCGTCAAAACCTTTTTCGGCGAGCAGGCGGTTGACGGCCTGGACGATGGCGTCCTCCCGGGCCAGGTGCATCTGGGCTTTGAAAGAGACTTTGACGGGTGCGAGCGTATTCATCTTTAAATTTTAGCCTGTCAAGTATTCCCCTTGCACGCACCGTACATTTATTTACCTTATCGTCACGAAACATCCTGCCTGTTCAGACTGCGGGCCCGTTTCATTCAGGCGCCAGCGGAAAACGGGCCGAGGGTGAATCGCAGGGTAGCGCCTTGTCCCACAGCCGCTTCTGCCCATATCCGCCCATGATGGCGAGCCACGATGCGCCGCGCCGTGGCCAGGCCGATGCCGGTCCCCATGAACTCATGCTCGCCATGCAGGCGCTCGAACGGCAGGAACAGGCGGCTGGCGAAGGTCATGTCGAAGCCCGCCCCGTTATCCCGAACGAAAAACACCGCTGCACCGCCCACCACGTCCTCCGTCTGGCGCCCGATATGGATACGGGCCCCGGGTGTGCGCGCCGTGAACTTCCAGGCGTTGCCGATCAGGTTGTCCATCAGCCGGCGCAGCAGCCCCGCATCGCCTTCGCAGGAAAGGCCGTCGTCCAGCGTCACCTCGACCTCCCGTGCCGGGTCAAGTTCGCGCAACGCGCTCACCACGTCCCGGCACAGGGCCGTCAGATCGACCTCCACCACCTCCAGTCTGGCCCGCGTGACCTGCGCCAGCGCCAGCAGGTCGTCGATCAGCTGCTCCATGCCGCGCACGCCCTTTTCGATGCGCGCCAGATAGAGCTGCGCCTGCTCATCCGCCGTTTCGCCGAGATGGGCCGACAGCATCTGCCCGAACATGCCCACCGCGCCCAGCGGGTTGCGCAGATCGTGCGATACCGAGTAGGAGAATGCCTCCAGCTCCCTGTTGGAGGCCTCCAGCTCCTGCGTGCGCTCGGTCACCCGGTACTCGAGCTTCTCATAGAGCGCACGGACCTGGGCCTCGACGGTCAGACGGGCCGTGACATCGGAGACCATCACCAGTTCGGCCGCGTGACCTTCAAACACGGTGGGCTGATAAATCACCTCCACCTGCCGGGTTTCGCCATTCTTCTTCTGATGTGTCCAGACGCGTCGCACCTCCCCCCCAGACGCCTGGCTGCCCAGACGCGAAAGGCGCGCCAGCAGAGGCTCGCGCTCCCACGCGGGCCGGATGTCCAGCACCGTCAGGTCCATGAATTCTTCATGGGTGTACCCATAGAAAACAGTCGCCGCCTCATTGACCGCCAGAAAGCGCAGCGACTGGATGTCGTACACATACATGGCCTGCGGATTGGCGCTGAACAGCTCGCGGTAGCGGGCCTCACGTTCGCTCAGGGCGCCCAGCGCCTCATCGCGCTCGAAGCGCTGCCCCACCAGCGACGTCACCAGACTGCCCAGCGAACGCTGCAACTGGTCCAGCTCGCGCAGCGGTGCGACCGGCTGGCGCAGGGCCCGTGCATAGTCGCCGGTCTGGACGTGGCGCAACGCATCGATCAGACGCTCAACCGGACGCACGATCAGGCGCTCGCCCAGAACCCAGCCGACGCCCGCCAGCGTCAACGCGATGACCACAAGCACTGCCATGCGAAATTCCAGGTCGTGCGTCGGCGCCGCGACGACGCGCGCGGTCGGCACCGCCACCGTGACATACAGGGCGCCCGTGCCTTGAAAATTCACCGGTTGCAGGCTCCGCAACATTCCCGCCTCCTCACCACCGGGCCCCGCCACGCGCCCGGTGCGCCGTGCCCGGATGGCGTCGCGCAGCACGGTATCGGTCAATGGCAGGCTGTCGGGGCTGACCCCTTCGCCCGTCGAGGCCAGCACGACACCCGCCACATCCACCAGGTGCACTGCCGCGCCAGGCACTGCCCCTGCGCCGCGCAGGCTTCCCGCCAGTGACTTGAGATCCATCGCGCCGAACAGCACCCCCTTCACCTTGCCGCCTTCCTGGACCACAGGGCGGGCAAAAACGACCGAAGTGCGTCCCGTAATGCGGCCGACCTGGTGGGCACCGACCGTCAACAGGTCGCTCTCCAGCGCGCGCTTGAAATAGTCACGGTCGCCGAGGAGGGCATTTGCGCCAACGCCCGTACCTTCGCAGACCACCCGTCCGTCCAGCCCGATCAGACCGAAATTCAGGAAATCTGGCTGCTGTGACAGCAAGCGCTTGAAATAGCGTGAGCACGCCGGGGGGTCGTCGGCCAGCACGAGCGGCGACACTGCCACGGCGGTCAGGAGCCGCCCGACACCCCGCGCCATCTGGGCACTGCTGTCGGCAACGACGTCCGCCAGCGCATCGATGCTGCGTCGGGTGCTCTCGAGACGATCGAGACGCTGCCGCTGGTAGCTGAGAAACTCGTTCACCAGCAGCGGCGCGGCACCCAGGAGCACCAGCAAAACCAGCAGTCTTCGCAGGTTGAACCAGGGCCGGCGGGGGTCCGCTTCATGCGTCTCTATCGAATACGTCGGCTGGAAATGGGTGTCAGGCATGGGTTCGGCGAATGGTGGCCGGCGGGCCGTTGGAAGTCAAGGCCTGGCAGCCGACGGGCTCAATGCCAGCGCTGCCGCGCGGGTGAGCGCGGCGCTGAGCGCGTCCAGCACCTCGGATTCCAGGTTCCAGCAATGCCAGTAGAGCTGGATCGGCAAGGCACGCCCCGGCGCGAGGTCCACCAGATGACCGTCACTGATCAGATCGCGCACGAGCAGGGCGGGCAGCACGCTGGCGCCCCAGCCTGCCCGCACGGCCCGCACCTGGCCTTCCGAGCTGGGAACGAACATCTGGCTCAGCGCGACCCGCTTGAGCCCGAAGGCCTTGCCGACGAACTCGCCCTGCATGTCGTCTTTGCGGTTGAAGGCCATGAACGGGATGCGGCTGAAGTTGTGTGGGGTCAGTCCTTGCGGTGCATGGCGCTCGGCGTAGGCTGGTGAAGCCACGGCGATGTAGTCCATGGCCCCCAGCGGCACCAGACGGCAGCCGCGCAGGGGTTGCTTCATGGTCGTCACGCACCCCAGCACCTGCCCGGATCGCAGCCACTCCTGGGTGAAATCCTGGTCATCGGTGATGATCTCCAGCGGCAGTCCCTGTCGCACCAGATCGCCCAGCGCACCGAGCGCCCAGGTCGCAATGCTGTCGGCATTGATGGCGATGGAAATCCGTTCCTCCTCGCGCCCGCCTCCGGTGGAGCTGGGTGCCAGCTCCCGCAGGTCGCGTTCCAGATCGGCGCGCAGCAGGCGCATCTGCTTGGTGTGCTTGAGCAGCAGCAACCCGGCCGCGGTGGCCCTGAGCGGGCGGCTGCGCACGATCAGCACCGTGCCCACCTGCGCCTCCAGCGCGCGCAGACGTTGCGAGACCGCCGACTGCGTGATGTTCAGCCGCTGCGCCGCGCGCTCAAAACCGGTCTCCTCCACGATGGCGGCCAGACATTCCAGCGCGTCGGGGTCAAAGGTGCTCATCGATCAGTCTGTGTGATGAATAGTGCTGGAGTTTAGTTTTTCTTTATATTGACGCCATGACTGACACCCGAAAATTCCTTTTCATCGTCGCATCCACCCGCGAAGCCGGCCACCTGGGCAACACCGAATGGCTGGCGCGCCAGGCCGCCGCCGCACTGCCGGCCGGTGCCACACAACACTGGATGCATCTCGCGCGCATGACGCTGCCGACCTTCGTGGACCTGCGCCACACCGCCGGCCAGTACCCGATGCCCGAGGGCGACCTGAAGACCTTGCTCGACGCCACGCTGGCCGCCACCGACATCGTGCTGGTGACGCCGGTGTACTGGTACAGCCTGCCGTCAACGCTGAAGACCTTCATCGACCACTGGAGCGGCTGGATGCGCATTCCCGGCGTGCCATTCAAGGAAGCAATGGCCCAGAAGACCCTGCGCCTGATCACCACCAGCGGCGACCGTGCCAAGGCGCAACCCATGATCGACAGCGTGGCGTTGTGCGCGCAGTTTCTGTCCATGTCCTGGGGCGGCTTGAGCGGCCCGGTGCTGTGGGGCAAGGGCGGCGCGCCAGCGACCGTCGAGGCCGACGCGGCAGCGGTTCAGGCGGCGGCGCGGTTCCTTTTGTAGCGCGCTGCCCGCTCAAGCCGCCACAGGCCGCGCGCAATGACCGGCTACTTGCCGATGCAGAAACTGGAAAAGATGACGCCCAGCAGATCGTCGGAGGTGAACTCGCCGGTAATCTCGTTCAGGGCGTTCTGCGCCAGCCGCAACTCCTCGGCCAGCACGTCCAGCAGGCGCGCCTGCGCCGCGAGGTGGGCGGCCGCCAGTTGCAGGTGCTCGTCCACCCGGCGCAGCGCCTGCACATGGCGCTCGCGCGCGATGAAGACGCCCTCGGGCGCGGCCTGCCAGCCCGCCACTTCGAGCAGGCGTCGGCGCAGCGCCTCCAGGCCCTGCCCGCTTCTGGCCGACAACATCACGCCCGGACGGGTTGGCGCGGCGGGAACCGCATCCAGTTTGTTCCAGACATCGATCACGGGCACTTTTCTGGATAGTTTTTGCGCCATGCCCAGCGTGATACGGCCTTCTTCTGCTATGTAATCAGGAGTATCCGAACGGGTCAGGTCGTGCAGGAAGAGCACGGCGTCAGCCGTTTCGATCTGGCCCCAGGCGCGCTCGATGCCGATTTTTTCAACCTCGTCATGGCTGTCGCGCAGGCCGGCCGTGTCCATCACATGCAGCGGCACGCCCTCGATCTGGAGGGTCTGCGCCACCACGTCGCGGGTGGTGCCGGCCACCGGCGTGACGATGGCCAGCTCGGCCCCAGCCAGTGCATTGAGCAGCGAACTCTTGCCGGCGTTGGGCTGGCCGGCGATCACCACCTTGATGCCTTCGCGCAGCAAGGCGCCCTGGCGCGCGCGCTGCATCACCCGCGCCAGCGCCTGCTGAAGGCGCGCGAGCTGGCCCTGCGCATCGGCCTTCTGCAGGAAGTCGATCTCCTCCTCGGGGAAATCGAGCGTGGCCTCCACCAGCATGCGCAGGTGGATCAGCGCGTCGCGCAACCCGTGGATTTCACCGGAGAACTCGCCCGACAGCGAGCGGCTGGCGCTGCGCGCCGCGGCCTCGGTGCTGGCGTCGATCAGGTCGGCGATGGCCTCGGCCTGCGCCAGGTCGATCTTGTCGTTGTGGAAGGCCCGCTCGGTGAACTCGCCGGGCTGTGCGATACGCAGGCGTGCCAGCCGCGGCTGGCCGGTGCCGGGGTCGACTTCCGCGCCCGCCGCCAGGCAGCGCGCCAGCAGCAGTTGCAGCACCACCGGCCCGCCATGGGCCTGCAGTTCCAGCACGTCTTCGCCGGTGAAGGAATGGGGCGCGGGAAAGAACAGCGCCAGCCCGTGGTCGATGGGCGAGCCCTCGACATCGCGAAACGGCCCGTAGCGGGCCTCGCGCGGCTTCAGGCTTCGGCCGGTCAAGGCCTGGGCCAGGCTGTCCAGCCCCCGGCCCGAAACCCGCACGATGCCCACGGCGCCGCGCCCGGGCGCCGTGGCAATGGCGGCAATCGGATCGTTCAGGCTCGGCAGCATGGTCTGAATGCGCAAGGGCCGCTTGCGCGGCCCTTGGGGAGTCCCTTAGAACTTGGGCAGGTTGAACTGCGGTGGCACACCCATGCGGGTGTTGATGACCCACTGCTGGGCGATCGACAGGATGTTGTTGGTCAGCCAGTACAGCACCAGGCCGGCCGGGAAGAAGAAGAACATCACGCTGAACACCAGCGGCATGATCCACATCATCTTGGCCTGCATGGGGTCCGGCGGCTGGGGGTTCAGCGCGGTCTGCAGCATGCTGCTGACGGTCATCAGCAGCGGCAGGATGAACAAGGGGTCCGGTGCCGAGAGATCATGGATCCACAAAATCCAGGGCGCATTGCGCATCTCGACGCTGGACAGCAGCACCCAGTACAGCGCGATGAACACCGGGATCTGGACCAGGATGGGGAAGCAGCCGCCCATCGGGTTGACTTTCTCCTCGCGGTAGATGCGCATCATCTCCTGCTGCATCTGCTGCGGGTTGTCCTTCAGCCGCTCGCGCATTTCCATGATCTTGGGGTTGATCGCCTTCATCTTGGCCATGCTCGAGTAGGCCTTGGCATTGAGCCAGTAGAACGCGACCTTGAGCAAGAACACCAGCGCCACGATCGACCAGCCCCAGTTGCCCAGTACTTTGTGCAACTGGTCCAGCAGCCAGTACAGCGGTTTAGCCAGGATGGTCAACCAGCCGTAGTCCTTGACCAGTTCCAGGCCCGTCGCCAGGGACTCGAGCACCTTTTCTTCCTGCGGACCCACGAAAAACCGCGATTCCACGGACTGGGTGGCACCTGGCGCGATGTCCTTCAGCGGGGTGATCATGCCCACTGCAAAGAGGTTGTTGTCGACCTTGCGGACGAAATACTCGCGGACCACGCCGTCGGCCAGCAGCCAGGCGGACGCAAAGTAGTGCTGCACCATCGCCACGTAGCCATTGGACGAGGTCTTCTCAATCTCGGCCTTGCCCTTTTCGATGTCGCTGAACTCGACCTTCTGGTACTTCTTGGCGTCGGTATAAATCGCCGGGCCGGTGAAAGTCGAATAGAACGCCGATTCGCCCGGCAGCTTGTTGCCGTCTCGCACCAGTTGCAGGTAGAGCTGGGGCGACACCGGCGCCGTACCGGTGTTGACCACATCGTGCTTCACGCGAATGGCATACGAGCCGCGCGACAGGGTGTAGGTCTCGACCAGCCGGACGCCGCCGAGATCGGGCGACTGGAACTTCAGCACCAGTTCATTGGCGCCATCCTTGAGCAAGCGCTCGCCGCTGAAGGTCATCGGTGTCTTGTGGTTCGGGAATGCGCCACCGATCAGGCCGGTCTGGGCCACATAGACACGGTCGCGGCTCTCATCCAGCAGCACGGAGGCTTTCTGGTTGTCCACCAGGTCGGCGTGTTTGAGCAGTTCCGACCGGATGATCGAACCGCCCTGGGTGTCAAACGTGAGCTTCAGCACATCGGTCACAACTTCGATGCGCTCGCGCGGCGCCGCGGGCTGTCCCGCTGCCGGCGTGGAGGTGCCGGGCACCTGCAAACCCGCCGTCGCCGCCGGGGCAGGCGGTGTCGCGGAGGCTGTGGGCACGCCCGAGGCAGCGGGCAACGGGGCCGTGCTGCCCTCACTGGCGCTTGCCGCTGTCTTGGCGGTTGACGGGAAGAAGGTGGCCTTGTTGCCGTTGTAGACCTGCCATTGGTCCCAAAGCATCACCATGGAAAAGCCAAAAATCACCCACAGGATGGTGCGCCGGATATCGTTCATGAAGACTTCTTTGTCGAGGTGGGGGAAAGCAGCTGGGAAAACAGCCTGGGCTTCTCGGGGGGAACTGGATCATGGCCGCCGTCGCACCAGGGCTGGCAGCGCGCAATGCGATGCAGCGTCAGGTAGCTGCCAGCTGCCGCGCCATGCTGCTCGAGCGCCTGCAGTGCATAGGCAGAGCAGGTGGGCTCGAAGCGGCAAGAGCCGCCCAGCGACGGACTGAGCAGCAACCGGTAGGCCTTTACCAGGCCCATCAGCAGGCGCTTGACGATCATGCAGGCGACTCCGCGGTGGCCGGCAGCGCGACACGGCTGAACAACTGCTCCAGTTCGCCGCGCACGGCGCGCTTGAGCGCATCCGAGGTGGCGCTGACAAAGCGGCTGCGGTCAAAGGCCGAGCGAAGGCGCACGACGTGGGCGGCCGCCGGCAGACGCGGTGCAAATGTGGCGCTCACGGTGTAGATCTGACGTTTGATGGCGTTGCGGGTGACCGCGCGACGTGCCCAGCGCTTGGGCACCATGGCGCCGAGCCAGACATCCTCGACACCAAAGAGGGCCGGGGGTCGGGCCGGGCCCGGCACGTCCGGCGCCCCACTGAATAGGGGCGCGAGGTCCAGTGCCGAGCGGTGAAGTGCGAAGTGGGCCGTTCGGGCAACAATTTCGCCCGCCAGCGAGGCCTGGAACTGCGGGCGCGTTTTCAGCCGCTGCACGGTTGGAGCCCAACGGAACACATCGCCAGCGAAGCTTCGCCAGAACGGGTTCGCGAGCGCGAACTCAGACGGCCAGACGCTTGCGGCCCTTGGCGCGGCGTGCGTTGATGACGGCGCGGCCACCGCGGGTCTTCATGCGAACCAGGAAGCCATGGGTGCGGGCGCGACGCGTCTTGGAGGGTTGGTAGGTGCGTTTCATGATGGTGTCCTTGCAATGTTCAGTATCAGATCACCCTGAACACTTTCAGGGAAACCGACTATTATCGCAAACTTTCTGAAGTCCGGCAATAAGGCTCCGCCATGGAGGCCGCGTCCGAAGCGGGCCAATAGGGGCTTTCCATCATGTGGATAAACCCTTGATAAATTAGAATCCAGCACTCGCCAGAACATAACTATCCACAGAAATAAAAAACCATAATGACCCAGGGACATCACTCCAGCCCGAATGCGCAGGTGGCGCACGGTGCGGGGCAAAGCCTGTGGCAGGCCTGCATTGACCAGTTGGCGCAGGAACTCCCGGAGCAGCAATTCAACACATGGATCAAGCCCCTGACAGCCCAGGTGGCCGACGACTTCTCCAAGGCCACGATCTTCGTGGCCAACCGCTTCAAGCTCGACTGGGTCCGCGCGCAGTACGCCGGCCGTATTTCCGCCCTGCTGGAGAAGATTTACGGCCAGTCCATTCACACAGAGTTAGCGCTCACCCCCCGTGAAAATATTGCCAGGACTTATGTTTCTCCGGCCATCGCCGCATTTGAGGCCGCGCCGGACCTCGGCCAGGCCGCGGAAGAGGCGGCCGCCAACGGCTTGCGCAACCGGCTCAACACCGCGCTGACTTTCGACACCCTGGTCGAGGGCACGGCCAACCGGATGGCGCGCGCCGCGGCCATGCACGTGGCGACCATGCCCGGGCACCTTTACAACCCGCTGTTCATCTACGGCGGCGTCGGTCTGGGCAAGACCCACTTGATGCACGCGGTCGGCAACAAGCTGCTGGTGGACCGCCCGGACGCGAAAGTTCTCTACATCCACGCCGAGCAATTCGTTTCGGATGTGGTTAAAGCCTACCAACGCAAGACTTTCGACGAGTTCAAGGAGCGCTACCACTCGCTGGATCTGTTGCTGATCGACGATGTGCAGTTCTTCGCCAACAAGGACCGCACGCAGGAAGAATTCTTCAATGCCTTCGAGGCGCTGCTGGCCAAGAAGAGCCATATCGTGATGACCAGCGACACCTACCCCAAGGGGCTGGCCGACATCCACGAGCGCCTGGTCTCGCGCTTCGATTCGGGCCTGACGGTCGCCATCGAACCGCCCGAGCTGGAAATGCGCGTGGCCATCCTGATCAACAAGGCGCGCGCCGAGGGCACCGAGATGCCCGAGGAAGTGGCCTTCTTCGTGGCCAAGAACGTGCGCTCCAACGTGCGCGAGCTTGAAGGCGCGCTGCGCAAGATCCTCGCCTATTCGCGCTTCAATCAGAAGGACATCTCGATCCAGCTGGCGCGCGAGGCGCTGCGCGACCTGCTGTCGATCCAGAACCGGCAGATCAGCGTCGAGAATATCCAGAAGACGGTGGCCGACTACTACAAGATCAAGGTGGCCGACATGTACTCCAAGAAGCGCCCGGCCAGCATTGCGCGGCCGCGCCAGATAGCGATGTACCTGGCCAAGGAACTGACACAGAAGAGTCTTCCGGAAATCGGAGAATTGTTTGGCGGGCGGGACCACACCACCGTGCTGCACGCCGTGCGCAAGATTTCCGCAGAACGCCAGCAATTGACCGAACTGAACCAGCAACTGCATGTGCTGGAGCAGACGCTCAAGGGTTGAGGATGGTGAAGGGGCTGCGTGAAAAAGGGGAAAATGCCGGTTTGCACGCAGCGGTGCACGGTTTTCCCGCAATGCGGCAGTTTGATATCAAAAAGACAGACAAGAGGTTGACATGATCGTCCTGAAGGCAACACAAGACAAGGTGCTATCGGCATTGCAATCGGTCGCGGGTATCGTGGAGCGGCGTCACACGCTGCCGGTGCTGGCCAACGTGCTGATCCGCAAGACCGGCAGCAGCATCCAGCTAACCACCAGCGACCTTGAAATCCAGATCCGCACCACCGCCGAGCTCGACGGTGACACCGGCAGCTTCACCACCACCGTGGGCGCGCGCAAGCTGATCGACATCCTGCGCACCATGCCGTCCGACCAGACGGTGAGCCTGGAATCCTCGCAAGCCAAGCTGATCCTCAAGGGTGGCAAGAGCAAGTTCACGCTGCAGACCCTGCCGGCGGAAGACTTCCCGCTGGTGCAGGAGGCCGCCAGCTTCGGCCCGGTGTTCAGCGTGCCGCAAAAGACCCTGAAAGACCTGCTGGGCCAGGTGTCGTTCGCCATGGCGGTGCATGACATCCGCTACTACCTCAACGGCATCCTGTTCGTGGCCGAGGGCAAACAGCTCAGCCTGGTGGCCACCGACGGCCACCGCCTGGCCTTCGCCAGCGCCACGCTGGACGTGGAAGTGCCCAAGCAGGAAGTCATCCTGCCGCGCAAGACCGTGATCGAACTGCAGCGCCTGCTCAGCGACGCCGGCGGCGACAACCAGCCCCAGATCGCCATGCAGTTTGCCAACAACCAGGCCAAGTTCAGCTTTGGCGACATGGAGTTCGTCACCAAGCTGGTCGAAGGCAAGTTCCCCGACTACAACCGCGTCATTCCCAAGAACCACAAGAACAGCATCACGCTGGGCCGCGTGCCCCTGCTGGCCAGCCTCCAGCGCACCGCCATCCTGACCAGCGACAAGTTCAAGGGCGTGCGCCTGAACATCGACCCCGGCACGCTGCGCGTGGCGTCCAACAATGCCGAGCAGGAAGAAGCGGTGGACGAACTCGACATCGACTACGGCGGCGACAGCATCGAGATCGGCTTCAACGTCACCTACCTGATCGACGCGCTGACCAACATGAGCCAGGACATGGTTCGCGTCGATCTGGCCGACTCCAACAGCTCGGCGCTACTGACCATTCCCGACAACGCCACGTTCAAGTACGTGGTGATGCCGATGCGAATTTGACGCTACCACATTGATAGCAAACAATGACCGAAACCCGCTGGATCAAGCGGGTTTTGATCATTAAAGAGATTGAGAAAGCAGAACATGACCGAAGAAAACAAGCCCGACGACGCCGTGCACACCGGCGAGTCCACGCAGGACAGCTCCAACTTCCAGCCCACCATCGACGCCCACCAGGCCGGCGCCTCCGAAGGCTACGGCGAAGGCGCCATCCAGATCCTGGAAGGGCTGGAGGCGGTGCGCAAGCGCCCCGGCATGTACATCGGCGACACGTCAGACGGCACCGGCCTGCACCACCTGGTGTTCGAGGTGGTCGACAACTCCATCGACGAGTCGCTCGCCGGCCACTGCGACGACATCCTGGTCACCATCCACTCCGACAACTCGATCAGCGTGGTCGACAACGGCCGCGGCATCCCCACCGGTGTGAAGATGGACGACAAGCACGAGCCCAAGCGCTCGGCCGCCGAAATCGCCCTGACCGAGCTGCATGCCGGCGGCAAGTTCAACCAGAACAGCTACAAGGTCTCCGGCGGCCTGCACGGCGTGGGCGTGAGCTGCGTGAACGCGCTCTCCAAGATGCTGCGCCTGACCATCCGCCGCGAAGGCAAGGTCCACGTGATGGAGTTCAGCAAGGGCTTCGTGCAGAACCGCATCGTCGAGACCGTGGCGGGCGTCGAGGTCTCGCCCATGAAAGTGATCGGCGAGACCGAGAAGCGCGGCACCGAGGTGCACTTCCTGCCCGACACCGAGATCTTCCAGCAGAACAACGACTTCCACTATGAAATTCTCAGCAAGCGCCTGCGCGAGCTGAGCTTCCTGAACAATGGTGTGCGCATCCGCCTGAAGGACGAGCGCACCGGCAAGGAAGACGACTTCGCCGGCGCTGGCGGCGTGCGCGGCTTCGTGAACTACGTCAACAAGGGCAAGACGGTGTTGCACCCCAACATCTTCCACGCCATGGGCGACCGCCAGAGCGACCAGGGCACCAACATCGGCGTCGAAGTCGCGATGCAGTGGAACAGCGGCTACAACGAGCAGGTGCTGTGCTTCACCAACAACATCCCTCAGCGCGACGGCGGCACCCACCTGACCGGCCTGCGCGCGGCCATGACCCGCGTCATCAACAAATACATCGACGAATCCGAGCTGGCCAAGAAAGCCAAGGTCGAGGTCAGCGGCGACGACATGCGCGAAGGCCTGTGCTGCGTGCTGAGCGTCAAGGTGCCCGAGCCCAAGTTCTCCAGCCAGACCAAGGACAAGCTGGTCAGCTCCGAGGTCCGCGGCCCCGTCGAAGACATCGTCAGCAAGCTGCTCACCGACTACCTGCAGGAGCGCCCGGCCGACGCCAAGATCATCGTCGGCAAGATCATCGAAGCTGCGCGCGCGCGCGAGGCCGCCCGCAAGGCCCGCGACATGACGCGGCGCAAGGGCGTGCTCGACGGCATGGGCCTGCCCGGCAAGCTGGCCGACTGCCAGGAGAAAGACCCGGCGATGTGCGAGATCTACATCGTCGAGGGCGACTCCGCCGGCGGCTCCGCCAAGCAGGGCCGCGACCGCAAATTCCAGGCGATCCTGCCGCTGCGCGGCAAGATCCTGAACGTGGAAAAAGCCCGCTATGAAAAGCTGCTCACCAGCAATGAAATCCTCACGCTGATCACCGCCCTGGGCACCGGCATCGGCAAGGCCGGCGGCACCACCGGCAACGACGACTTCAACGTCGCCAAGCTGCGCTACCACCGCATCATCATCATGACCGACGCCGACGTCGACGGCGCGCACATCCGCACCCTGCTGCTGACCTTCTTCTACCGCCAGATGACCGAACTGGTCGAGCGCGGCCACATCTACATCGCCCAGCCGCCGCTGTACAAGGTCAAGTCCGGCAAGGAAGAGCTCTACCTGCAAGGCGCGAACGAACTCGACAGCTACCTGTTGCGCATCGCGCTGGTGCACGCCAGCGTGTTCACGGGCGGCGCCGCCGGCACCACCCTCAGCGGCGACACGCTGGCCGAACTGGCGCGCAAGCATCAGGTGGCCGAGGCCGTCATCGCGCGCGTGGGGGCGTTCATGGACGCCGAAGCGCTGCGCGCCATGGCCGATGGCGTGGCCATCAACCTGGACACCGTGGCCGACGCCGAAGCCAGCGCCGTGGCGCTGCAGCTCAAGCTGCGCGAGCTCAACACCACCGGCACGCCGGCCGAAGTGGCCAGCGAGTTCGACGCCCGCACCGACAAGCCCATCCTGCGCATCAGCCGGCACCACCACGGCAACATCAAGAGCAGCGTCATCACGCAGGACTTCGTGCACGGCGCCGACTACGCCGCGCTGGCCGAGGCCGCCAACACCTTCCGCGGCCTGCTGGGCGAGGGCGCGCGCGTCATGCGCGGCGAGGGCGAGCGCCAGAAGGAAGAAAAAGTCGGCGACTTCCGCCAGGCCATGCAATGGCTGATCTCCGAGGCCGAGCGCACCACCAGCCGCCAGCGCTACAAAGGCCTGGGCGAAATGAACCCCGAACAGCTGTGGGAAACCACCATGGACCCCACCGTGCGCCGCCTGCTCAAGGTGCAGATCGACGACGCCATCGAGGCCGACCGCGTCTTCACCATGCTGATGGGCGACGAGGTGGAGCCGCGCCGCGACTTCATCGAGACCAACGCACTACGCGCCGGCAACATCGACGTGTAGCCGCGTCGGGATCCCACCGCGCCGCGGCTCATTTGGCGGGAGGAACCTGCGACAGCAACACCGCTTCCAGCTCACCCGCGCCCTGCGGATGGGTGGCGGGACGGGTGACGAGGCGCTTGGCCAACACAATACCGGCGCCGGGCGCGGTCCAGCGGGTTTCGACTTCACCAAAGTTGTTCGTGGTGACCACCTTGTAGGCCTTGTAGGTGCCCGCCGGCACCGTGACGTCCTCCCAGGCCTCCACCTTCCAGTTCACTTCCAGCGGAACGCTCCGCCCCGTGGCCGGCGTCGTCACAGTGTGCTTCGACGTCCAGGTCTTGCCCACCTGCATGGGCCACTGGAAACCCACCGGCGGGTCAAAAACCATCGTTGCCTTGCCCTCCGCATCCAGGGTGGCCATGTTGGCGTGGGTCTTGGGGTCGAAAGCGGTGCCGCCAAGCCGCGCCGTCTGGATCACGGCCGGACGGCCTTCCCAGGTGCCGTGGGAAATGGTCCAGACCACCGGCCCGTCAAAGGTGCCCAGGCTGCCGGAACTCTTGCGATGAAAGGTCATCACCGTGCCGGCCGGTGTCGCGGCAGGCGATTCGGCGACCGGTTGCGCAAAGCCGGGAACAGCCCACAGGGACGCCGCCAGCGCGGTCGCTGCAAACGTAACAGGGAAACAAGCGTTCAGGCGTTTCATGATTTCTCCTCCGAAGGGTCTTTGCAACTCCCGGAGCCCGGAGAGCACCGGGACGGGCCTGAGCCCTGTATTTATCCTGCACCGACGGTCTGAAATTGCCATGACCTTGATCAACACCCCAGCAAAAGAGCCACCGACCGGCGCCAGCGCCCTCAGGCGAGCGCACCAGGCATGGCCCATCTCCACGGCCCTCGGTGGCGCGCAGGAAATTTTCACGAGAACCAGGAGCAGCGAACGTCCAGTTCTCGGATATCGTCCATGAGTTGTTGATTGTGTTGACCCCTGTCTTTCATCCTTCGTGAGAACCTGCAAGTCGATGGCCCCTCCAGCCCCTCCCGCCACCCCCAACGGCCGCGTGGCCCTGGTCACCGGCGCCAACTCCGGCATTGGCCGCGTCACGGCCGTTGAGCTGGCGCTGCGCGGCTTCCACGTCTTTCTGGCCTGCCGCGACGCGGGCAAGACCGCCGAGGTGCTGGACGAAATCGCCCAGCGCAGCGGCGGCACGGCCCGGGCCGAGTTCATCGCGCTGGACCTGGGCGACCTGGACAGCGTGCGCCAGTGCGCGCAGGCCTTCAACGCCCGCGAGTTGCCGCTGCACCTTCTGGTCAACAACGCCGGGCTGGCCGGCCAGAAAGGGTTCACCCAATCCGGTTTCGAGCTGGCCTTCGGCGTCTGCCATGTCGGCCACTTCCTGCTGACCCGCCTGCTGCTGGACCGCCTGAAGCAAGCCGCGCCGTCGCGCGTGGTGGTGGTGGCCAGCCGGGCGCACCGGCACGCCAAAGGCATCGACTTCGCCGCGGTGCGTCAGCCCAGCCGCAGCGCCGGCGGCCTGATGGACTACAGCGTGGCCAAGCTGGCCAACATCCTGTTCGCGGCCGAGCTGTCCCGCCGCCTGGCGGGCACCGGCGTCACCACCTACGCGCTGCACCCCGGCGTGGTGGCCACCGGTATCTGGCGCGTGCTGCCCTGGCCGCTGGACCGACTGGTCAAGCCATTCATGATCAGCTCGGAAGAAGGCGCGAAGACCACGCT
>JAABQG010000106.1 GCA_011391595.1 Hydrogenophaga sp. | reverse complement strand
GTGGGCTACATCTCCACCGGTGGCGGGGCCTTCCTGGAGGTGCTCGAAGGCAAGACGCTGCCGGCGCTGGAGATACTTACCCGGCGCGCGGCGGGCTGAGGCTCGACCTGAGCGGCAATGGGTGCGCCCCAGATGATTCAATTAGCGTAGCAAACTATGACCATAGTACGCTGGGCTGGTGCCAATTTGACTCATATTTTAAGTTTCTCAACCTCTGGAGACATCCCATGGCCCTGATTTCCCTTCGCCAGGTACTGGACCACGCTGCCGAACACGGCTACGGCGTGCCAGCGTTCAATGTCAACAACCTGGAGCAGATCCTCGCCATCATGGAGGCGGCGCAGGAGACCGACAGCCCGGTGATCCTGCAGGCCTCCGCCGGTGCACGCAAGTACGCGGGTGAAGCCTACCTGCGTCACATGATGCTGGCGGCCGTGGAGACCCATCCCGAGATCCCCGTGGTGGTGCATCAGGACCACGGCACGTCGGCGGCGGTGTGCCAGCAATCCATCCGCTCGGGCTTCACCAGCGTGATGATGGACGGCTCGCTGATGACCGACGGCAAGACCCCGGCCAGCTACGAATACAACGTCGAGATCACGCGCCGCGTCTGCGAGATGTCGCACCCGGTCGGGGTGTCAGTCGAAGGCGAACTGGGCTGCCTGGGCTCGTTGGAAACCGGCGACGCCGGGGAAGAGGACGGCATCGGTGCCGAGGGCAAGCTCAGCCATGACCAGATGCTGACCGACCCGGTGCAGGCGAAGGACTTTGTCGAGAAAACCGGCGTGGACGCCCTGGCGATTGCCATCGGCACCAGCCACGGCGCCTACAAGTTCACGCGCAAGCCTACGGGCGATATCCTGGCCATCGACCGCATCGCCGCCATCCACGCCCAGATTCCCAAAACCCACCTGGTGATGCATGGATCGAGCAGCGTGCCGCAGGAATGGCTGGCGATCATTCGCCAGTTCGGCGGCGACATCAAGGAGACCTATGGCGTGCCGGTGGAAGAAATCCAGCGCGGCATCCGCAGCGGCGTGCGCAAGATCAACATCGACACCGACATCCGCCTGGCGATGACCGGCGCCATGCGCCAGGTGTTTGCGCAACAGCCGAGTGAATTCGATCCACGCAAGGCGCTGACGGCGGCGAAGAACGCGGCCCGCGGCATTGTCAAGGCACGGTTCGAGGCCTTTGGCTGTGCCGGGCATGCCTCAAGGATCAAGCCGGTGCCACTGGAGGCCATGGCCAGGCGCTATGGCTGAGATCCAGCGGCGTCTCGATTGGGCCGGGCGAGGGTTCAGCGTCGTGCGCTCGCGAGCACGGCTGAACCCATCTTGCGAAACTGCTCGGCCTTCTTCTCGTCGATGGAGAGACGGATCAGCTTGTGGCACCGCTCCAGCGTCTGAACCAGGGCGTCGTGGTGGTCGTCGGTGTCCTGCAGTCGCTGCACCACGGCGCCGGCATGGGCACCCAGCAGCTCCTGCGCGAGATCAAGCAAAGCCTTCCGGGGGGACTGGGTGGCCGGCGCTTGCATGGGCGATGGACTTGCCGAAGCGGCAGGCAAGGCGGAAGCCGCCGTCGTAACCGAGCCGACGGCCTCGATAAAGCCGTTTTTTTCCAGCCACTCCAGATGCTCATCGCATTGGGGGATGAACGAACACTTCTGGACCAGCTCGGCGCAGCGGGTTTTCCCGTCCACCAGAATCAGCACGGAGCGCAGCTTTTGCGGGACCGCTGCCGTGCGGTGCGCCAGCTCTTCCAAGCCTTTTCGGGTCTTGCCAAAGATGACCGTGCCGTTCATGTGGGTCAGCTGGTCAGCTCTTCAATGATGCGATAGATCAGGCGCACCGTGATCAGTACATAGATAGCGCCAAAGAAGAAGATCAGCGCCACGATCAGGTTGATGATGTTGGCCGGCAGCAAGGTGAAAAAGGGCGTGACGAAGTAGCCGACGGTGAACAGCGTGACCAGCACCGTCAGCAACCGCCACTGCTTGCCCACCACGCCACCCGGGATTTTTCCCCGCAGTGTGAACACCAGGTACAAGCACACCAGCATGACGGCAATCGCCGCAACGTTGATGACCGATATCAGATTGGCTCCCATGTCTTTTCCTTCGAATCAGCGTCAATGACAGCGCACGAACTCCCTCCCGTGCGCAAGGCAATCCGGACCCGCCCGGTTGTCCATCGACACCTGGCGAGACCGGGCAAAGGATGCAGCATCATTCAGAGCTGCGTGAGCCGGACCAGCCTGATCCGGCCCCGAACCTGCCTTACCAGCGCCAGCCGAACTGCACGCCAATCGAGTTCTGCGACATGCGGATGGTCTCGGTGGCATTCAAGCCCGGAATCATGGCGTTATAGAGCGACGGACCGGAGACGGAGTTCTCGGACGCGTACATGTAGGCGAAGGTCACTTCGGTGGTCGTCGAGAGGGTGTAGGTCGCACCGAGCGTGTAGTGGTTTGTCGTGACGCCGGGGGCAATGATGTTGAACGTCACATCGCGCGCCTGGATGGGGTTGTCCGTCCGGTTGTAGCCCGCGCGCAGGTTCCACTGCGGTGTCGCCTGCCATTGGGCGCCGATCTTCCAGACGTTCACGTTCGACCAGCCGAAGCCGGGGCCGTCAGAGCCACCCAGGCAGTTGGCCGGGTTCCCCATCATGCAGCCACCGATGAGGGTGCTGGGGTTGGCAATCGATGTGACGCCGCCATAGTTGATGCGCTGGTAGTCCAGCGCCAGGGAAATTTCTGGCGTGGCCTTGATGGCGACCCCCAGGGTGTAGTTCTCGGGGATGTCAAAGGAGCCAGATCCGGCGAACAGACCCGAGTACTTGTCGAACTTGCCCATCTTGATCTTGGGCGACCAGGAGGCGCCGACCGTGAACTGGTCGCTCAGCTTGCCCATATAGCCCAGGCGCACGCCGATGCCGGTGCTGCTGTCATAGCCGTTGTTGGTGACGTTGCCAGGCGCGGTGGAGAGTTGCGTGAAGGCCTGCAGGCCTTCGGCCTGGAATCGCTGGTACACCAGCAGGGGCGACAGGCCAAAGGAGTTGTTCTCATTCAGTTTGTAGGCGATGGTGGGCGCGACGATCAGCTGCATCAGGTCAATGCCCAGCTTGCCTGAGCCGCACAGTACGTTAGCAGGCCCTTGACCGCAGTTGATCTCGCCACCTGCGTAGTCGGTGTTCATGCCGCCGTTGCCATAGACCGTGACGCCCGCGCCCCATTCGTTGTTGAGCATGGTGGTGTAGGCGAGTGCGGGGACCAGGAAGGTGTTGCTGCCACTGTCGATGCTGGCGTCCAAAGGACCTGCGCCGGTGCGGCTCATGCCACGGTCCGGCATGAAGAGGGAGAGATCGCCCTCCACGCGGTTGCCGGAAAAAGCCGACGCGGCCGGGTTGTTGGAACCGGTATAGGCACTGTCCGTTGCCGCGACCGACGCGCCGCCCATGCCCTGGGCCTTCATGCCATAGCCAATCGGGAAGTAGCCGTCCGTGGCATACGCCGAACCGGCGGCCATCAAGGCGCAAAGAGGGGTCAGGACAAAGAGTTTTTTCGATGCTTTCATGGTCGTCTCCAAGAGTTGTAAGAAAGGTTGACGCGGGATTTTCACTGGGAAGGTGATCGGTGGAAGGGATTCATGCGCTGGGCGTTCGTGGGGCTTACCAGAAAGCGAGCAGACGGCCCTTGACAATTTTGGACTCGATGCGTTTGAGCGGGCTATTGCCTTTTTTTATGCATGCTCCAGTATGTGCATTGAATTCCCATTGGTGTTTGGGGCAGATCAAGGTTTTTCCAGTCAGTGCCAGTTCCGGGATGTCGGTGCTCTGGTGCGGACAGCGACTGTCAAACACCTGAAAGGCTTTCTTTTCGCGGTAGATGAACAGGCCGCGTCCTTCGCATTCCGTTCGCGTCACCTGTCCGTCCGGAATGTCCTTGCTGGCCATCACATCGCGCCACGCGGGGGCTGGTCAGCGCCTCGGGCTGGAAGCCGGGGATGTTCATTTCCAGAATGATGTCCACGGCCCAGATGATCTTGGCCAGCCCCAGGGCCGGGAACGCCATCAGCAGTGCGTCGACCACCTCCATGGGCGTGCAGCCTTCGCGCAAGGCCCGTCCAACGTACTGTCGGAAGCCGCGCTCGGTTTGTGCATGGACCTTGGTGATGACAGAAATCAGGTCCCTCGTCTTGGGGTCGAGATGCTTGCCGGCGTCCTTCAGAAAGGCGAAATAGTGACCCATGGCTTCCGGCCGGGCCTTGATCAGGTAGTTGAGCGCGTCACTCATTGAGAAGCTGTCCTTTGACTATTGAAAATTGAGGACCATGACCGGAATTTCGGCGAGCCCCATCACTTTTTGGGCAACACCGCCGACCAGCGCACGGCCAATGCGGTTGTCTGCGCGGCTGCCCATGACGATCAGGTCAGCGTGGCAAGCCGCACTGGCGGCAAGAATCTCCGTGAACGGCTTGCCGCTACGGACCTCCCCCTGCGCGGCGACGCCTGCCTGCCGGGCCTGACCCAGCATTTCGGCGACAAATGCATCGGTTTGTGGGCGTTCTTCCTTGGCGG
>JAABQG010000105.1 GCA_011391595.1 Hydrogenophaga sp. | reverse complement strand
GGCGGTGGCGAAGGAGGCTTCGCCGTTCATCCGCCCCGGCACAGTGTTCCTGGACCTCAACTCGGCCTCGCCCGGGACCAAGCAGCAGTGCGCGGCGCTGATCGATGCGGCCGGGGGGCACTATGTCGAAGCCGGCGTCATGACCTCGGTGCCGCCCTATGGCATCCGGGTGCCGATGCTGCTCGGCGGCGCCCGTGCGGCGGCACTGGCCGTCGTGCTGGCCGGCTGGGGCATGGACGCCAAAGTCGTCAGCGACCGGCTCGGCGTGGCCAGCGCGATCAAGATGTGCCGCAGCGTGATGATCAAGGGCCTGGAGGCGCTGGTGATCGAGAGCTACAGCACCGCGCGCGCCTACGGCGTGGAAGACCACGTGCTGCCCACGCTGCAGGAGACCTTCCCCAGCATCGACTGGAGCGCGCAGGGCGCCTACTTCTTCAGCCGCGTGGTGCAGCACGGCCAGCGCCGCGCCGAGGAAATGCGCGAGTCCGCCAACACGGTGCGCGAAGCTGGCTTCGAGCCTTTCATGGCCTCTGCGATTGCCGACAAGCAGCAGTGGGTGGCCGACCAGGCCAAGGCCGGCGTGTTTGCCGGCGTGGCCCAGGGCGCCAAAGCTCCTGCGGCCTGGCATGACTACGCCGACGCGCTGCTGGGCGCGCGCAAGCCTTGAGGTCCCGACCCAACCGACTACGACATGCTCGACATCCTGGCTATTACCGGCCCCATCTACATCACCATTGCGCTGGGCTACTTTCTGACCCGGCGCGGCTTGTTCGCGCGGGCCGACATGCGCGTGCTGGGCCAGTTCGTCATCAATCTCGCGCTGCCGGCGCTGCTGTTCAACGCGCTGGCGCAGCGCAAGCTGAGCGACATCCTCAATGGTCGCTACATGCTGGTCTACGCGCTGGGCTCGCTGGCGGCGATGGGCCTGGGCTTGCTGTGGGCGCGTCGCGGTGCGCGTCAGGATGCCAACACCAGCGTGTTCTGGGCCATGGGCATGTCCTGCCCGAACAGCGGCTTCGTGGGCTATCCGATCGCGCTGCTGGTGGTCGGCCCGGTGGCCGGTGTGATGCTGGGGCTGAACATGATCGTGGAGAACCTGCTGCTGATCCCGCTGCTGCTCGCGCTGGCAGAGAGCAGCAGCGGTGGCGGTGGACGCTGGCACGCGGTGCTGCGCCAGTCGCTGGTGAACCTGGCACGCAACCCCATGGTGTTGGGGCTGGCGGCGGGTTTTGCCGTGTCGGCACTGGAATGGCAGATGCCGTCGCCGGTGGCGCGCACCGTGACGTTGTTCGCGCAGGCCAGCGCGGCGCTGTCGCTGTTCGTGATCGGCGGCTCGCTGGCCGGCCTGCACATCGCCGGGCTGCGCCGCCCCGTGGCGCAGATCGCCATCGGCAAACTTCTGCTGCACCCCGCCGCCATGCTGGGCGCACTGCTGCTGTGCGAGGCCGCCGGCATGGTGCCAATGGAGCCTGCCCTGCGCGTCGGCGTGGTGCTGACCGCCGCCTCGCCGATGCTGGGCATTTTCCCGATCCTGGCACAGCGCCACGGCCACGACGGCCTGGCCGCTGCGGCGTTGCTGGGCACGACGGTGGGCTCGTTCTTCAGCATCAGCGCGTTGCTCTGGATCTTCAGGCAAGTGCCAGGTTGGGGTGGCTGAGAAGCGAAGGTGGAAGACTCCCGTTCCGATAGCAGTCAATGACCATTCCGCGCTGGGTTGCTGCCAAAAAAACTTGAAAAATGGCATGGCGGCCTTTCCGGTCCCACGCGGCCCGGGCGGGCGAGCCCATCCGTCGATTCCGACAACCCAGGCTTCAGATTTACGGCCAGAACCCGTTGATCCATCCCAGCAAAATGCGGTTGACCTCGGCGGGCTGCTCCATGGTCAGCATGTGCCCGCTGCGCGCGATCAGTTCCAGCCTGGCGCCCGGAATGGCGTTCGCGATCACTTGTGAATGCTCGACGGGGGTCAGCTGATCCGCCTCGCCGCAAAGCACCAGGCTCGGGCAGTCAATGCGTCTCAGGTGCGTCCGCGCGTCGGGTCGCGCCATCACGGCGCGGTTGTGCCGGATCAGCGTGTCGGTACCCGCGTCCAGCACCATGTCCAGATACAAGGCCGTCAACTCCGGGTCGCCGGCGTGGTCCGGGTGAAAGGCCAGCGCCACGTTGGCGCGGATGAGCTCCTCGGCGCGTCCCTGCTCGAACAGCGCGATGGCGTCGCTGCGCAACTGGTGCATGTCAGGGGTTTCCGGGTGCGCCACGGTGCCCAGCAGCGCCAGGCCGCGAACCCGTGAGGGCGCCAGCCGGGTGGCTTCGAGCGCGACCATGCCGCCCATCGAGGCGCCGCACAGCAGCAGTTCGCCCTCGAATTGCGCCAGCACGGCCTGCGCCATGGCGGTGATGCTGTTGCAGGCCTGGTGCGCGGTCGCCACGGCGGTCGGCCATTGCGCGCCGAGTTCGTCGTGCTGGGCCTGCCACATGCGCTGGTCGGCGGCCAGGCCCGGGATCAGGACCAGGGTGAGTCTGTGGCCCCCACGCTCCCCCGCTGCGCGTGGGTCGCTGCCCCCCGAGGGGGCCTTCGCGCCTTGGGGCGGCCCTGCGGCGCTCATTGCGAAACCTCCGGCAGTCCAAGTGCCGCGTAGACGGGCCTGAGCTGGCGCTTCAGCCGCAGCGACTGCGGGCAGGCGTTGGCGCGCTGCTGCATCAGGTGCTGCGCGCTGCGCCAGTGGCCGGCGCGCAGCTGCGCATCAAGGTGCAACTGCTCGAACAGGTCGCGCTGCGCGTGGCTGCCGCCAATGCTTTGCAGCTGCGGCAGCGCCCGGCCCAGGCCCTCGACAGCGCCATGCCAGTCTCCATTCGCATGCGCCAGCAGGCCGAGCGCCGCAGGCACGGCGACCTGCTGCCAGGCCGTGCTTGCCCAGGCCGGTGCGCGGTCGGCAAAGGCTTCGATGCGCGACAGCAGAACGCCGGCCTCGGTACGCCCGGCGCGCGCCAGTCCGTAGAGGTATTGCAGGTCCAGGAAAGGCTGCACATGATCGTCCAGTCGCGGCGCAAGATGATCGGCCACGTCCTGCCAGCGCTCGCCCACATTCACACCGGCGATCTCCAGGCGCGCCAGCAGCGAGACGGCGCCGATCTGGTCCTGCGAGTAGTCCTTGACCACGCCCCAGACCTGGCGGTCGTACAGGTCCAGCACGGCCTCGGTGTCGTCAAGCTCCAGCGCGAACAGCGCCAGATGCCACCAGTTGTGCGTGACCATGAACGAATTCAGGTCGGTCCACTGTCCGCTCACCGAGCGCATGAAGTCCAGCCCCTCACTGATGCGCCCTTGCGTCAACATCACATGGGCCAACGCATGTTGTGCCCAGGGCTCCTTCTCCCGCATCCCGATGGCGTGGCGGGATGCAGTTTCTGCCTGCGTCAGCAGATGGCATTGCTCCCAGCCAAAGGCGGCCATGCCATGCAGGTAAGGCACATCGGCGGCGGCAGGCAGGGCAGCCAGCGCGATGCGCAGCATGCCCGGCGAGTTGCCGAGGTTGAACAGGTGGTATTGCCCGAGCTTGAGCGAGGCCAGGTCGCGCGGGTGCTCGCTCGCCTGCTCCTCGTGCAGCGCGATCGCGCGCGGCAGGTCACCATCGACCCAGGCTGCCACGGCTTCGACGAAGCTCTTCTCGCGCGGCGTGATCTTCATCGTGGAGCGACGCGCGGCTTCGATGAAGGGCGCGGCATTGCGCGGCGCATCGCCCGATTCGGCAAACATGTGCAGCGCCGCGCAGCAGGCCTGCACCAGCGGGCTGGGTTCGGTGTCGGCGACGTTCAGCACGTTCACCACCCGCGCCTCGCAGGCGATGAAGCCTTCGACAAAATCGTTGAGCGGGCCCAGGCTGGCTGCATCGGCGAGAGTGACGACATTGCCCAGAAGGTCGCGGTGGGACGTGTGCATGGACGGGGCTCCGGGTGGGGTGGTCGCATGTTAACCCGATGGCCTGAAGCTAGCTCATAAGGTCCCGATTCGATAGCAGACAATGACCGTTCCATGATGGGATGGCGCCAAAATCGTTCAGAAGACAGGGCTTGAGCGCTGTTTCAGTCCGCCTTCACCCGCCCTGAGGTGATCACCGGCTTCCAGCGGGCGATCTCGCGCACGATGAGCGCGCCGAAGACCTCGGGCGTGCCGGGCGTGGCCACCGCGCCTTCACTGGCCAGCCGGGCTTTGAGCTCGGGGGTGTTCAGGGCCGCGTTGATCTGGGCGTTGAGCTTGGTGATGATCTCTCGCGGCGTGCCAGCCGGCGCCACCACGCCGTACCACTGGTCGGCCTCGAAGTCCTTGATGCCCGTGGCTTGCGCGACCGTGGGCAGATCGGGCAGGGCGTCCAGCCGCTTCGGGCTGGAGACGGCCAGCGCGCGCAGTTGCCCGCTCTTGACGTGGCCGATGACGGCGGGCGCGCCGGTGAACAGCACCTGGATCTGCCCGCCGATCAGGTCGGTCACGGCCGGCGCGGTGCCCCTGTACGGGATGTGCACCATGGCCACGCCGGTCTGCAGCTTGAAGTACTCGGTGGCCAGGTTGGCCGCGCTGCCGTTGCCGCCCGAGCCGTAGTTCAGCTGCCCAGGCTTTGCCTTGGCCAGCGCCACCAGTTCCTGGACGTTCTTCGCCGCCACCGC
>JAABQG010000104.1 GCA_011391595.1 Hydrogenophaga sp. | reverse complement strand
CTCGACGCCGTGGCCGACGCGGCCCTGGCCTTTGCCCACATCAGCCGCGCGCTGCAGGCGTTTGCCGGCGCCGCCGCCATCCCAGTGACCGCCATCGTGCCAATCTCTGCGCTCAAGGGCTGGAACGTGGTGGATGCTGCCGCCCAGCCGCGCTGGTGCGGTTACAGCGGCCCGACCCTGCTGGCCCTGCTTGAGAAGCTGCCGGCCACGCCGGCAGAAACCGATCTGCCCTTCGCTTTCCCGGTGCAGTGGGTTGAGAAGCCTGGAGCCCCCACGCTCCCCGCTGCGCGTGGTTCGCTGCCCCCCGAGGGCGCTGATGCTCCTTGGAGCGGCCCGGCGGAGCATCGCTCCTCTTCGGCCGACACCTCACGGGGCCGGCGCGTGTTCTGGGGCCGGGTGGCCACCGGTGCGGTGCCGCCAGGAGCGCAGGTACAGGTCTTCCCAGGCGGGCAGATCGCCACGGTTGTCCAGGTGCTGGACCACGCCCGCCGTCCGAAAGACATCGCTGCGGGGCACAGCGCCGGCATCGTGCTGGACCGCGAGGTCGACGTGTCGCGCGGCGACTGGATCCTGGCTGCCCCGGTTGCGGTGCCCGTCACGGCGGACGAATTCGACGCGCCGGCCCCGCGGCCGGCCTGGCCCGCGAGCCGGGAGCTCAGCACCACCATCGCCTGGATGGACGACGAGCCCTTGATCGCCGGGCGCGTGTACTGGGCGCTGCAAGGGCACCGCTGGGTCAAGGCCAAGGTCCGGCGCATCGTGCACCGTCTGGACGTCAACACGCTGGAAGAGAACGACGCCACGCAGCTCGAGCCCAATGCCATCGGCCACGTGGAACTGGTGCTGCAGGAGCCGCTGCCGGTAACGGCTTACACCCGCTCACGCCTGCTCGGCGCGCTGATCCTGGTGGACACCGCCTCGCACAAAACGTCAGGCGCCGCCCTCGTGAATTGACGAAAATCAAGCAACCCTTTGGCCTTCAAGGCTACGCTACGAGGCTTGCCGGCGGAATGCCAATAAAATCAAGGGTTTTTACGGAAAGTCGTTTGCGCGGCTTTTGCGTTCACCCACTCCTATCGCACCCAACATGACCCATACCGTCACCGAAGCCTGCATCAAGTGCAAGTACACCGATTGCGTCGACGTCTGCCCCGTGGACTGCTTCCGCGAAGGCCCCAATTTCCTGACGATCGACCCCGATGAATGCATCGATTGCGCGGTGTGCATCCCCGAGTGCCCGGTCAACGCCATTTACGCCGAGGAAGACGTGCCCAAGGACCAGCAGCACATGACCAAGCTCAATGCCGAGCTGGCCAAGTTGCCGACCTGGAAGAGCATCACCAAGCGCAAGGCCCCCCTGCCCGATGCCGATGACTGGAAGGACGTGACGGGGAAACTCCCGATGCTGGTCCGCTGAAAATTTATGGAACCTCAACTGAATCAACAAGTGATGGACACTGCCAAAGCCCATGACGGCCCGATCGAAGCCGATGCCGTGATCATCGGCGCCGGCCCGGTCGGCCTGTTTCAGGTGTTTGAACTCGGTCTGCTGGAAATCAAGGCCCACGTCATCGATTCGCTGGCCTACCCGGGCGGACAACCGGTGGAGCTGTACCCCGACAAGCCCATCTATGACATCCCTGCGGTGCCGGTGTGCACCGGCCAGGAACTGACAGACGCGCTGCTCAAGCAGATTGAACCTTTCGGCGCGACGTTTCACCTCGGCCAGGAAGTCACCACGGTGCAGCCACAGGACGATGGCCGATTCTTCGTGGCCACCTCGAAGGGCACGACTTTCCTGACCAAGACCATTTTCATCGCCGCTGGCGTCGGCGCCTTCCAGCCGCGCACACTGAAAGTGGACGGACTGGAGAAGTTCGAAGGCACGCAACTGTTTTACCGCGTCCGTCACCCGTCCGATTTCGCCGGCAAGAACCTGGTGATCGTGGGCGGTGGCGATTCGGCGCTGGACTGGGCGCTGGACTTCGTTGCTGAAGGCCCGCACAAGGCGGAGAGCGTGATCCTGGTCCACCGCCGTGACGGCTTCAAGGCCGCGCCGGCCAACGTAGCGAAAATGCGGGAACTGTGCGACGCCTACGAGATGCAGTTCATCGTTGGCCAGGTCACAGGCATCGACGAAAAGGACGGCAAACTCACGGGCGCCAAGGTCACCGGTGCCGACGGTGTGACGCGCGTCGTGCCGCTCGATGTGCTGATGGTGTTCTTTGGCCTGAGCCCGAAACTCGGCCCCATCGCGCAATGGAGCTTGCAGATCGAGCGAAAGCAGCTCGTGGTGGACACCGAGAAGTTCTCCACCAATGTCCCCGGCATCTTTGCCGTGGGCGACATCAACACCTATCCGGGCAAGAAAAAGCTGATCCTGTGCGGTTTCCATGAGTGCGCCCTGGCCGCCTTTGCCGCCGTACCCTTCATCTTTCCGGAAAAGAAGGTGTTCCTGCAGTACACCACCACCAGCCCGAAACTGCATAAGGTGCTGGGCGTCGAATCACCCGTATTCGACTAGAGCTGCTGCCGCCGCCTCTTCGACAAGCCCGCCAAACAGCGGGCTTTTTCATTGGCTCTACAATCCATAGCGCGCCCGCAAGGGTGCATTCGCTAGGGGTGTTGCTGCCGCAGGGCAGCGACTGAGAAAGTCCCTTTGAACCTGATTGAGGTAATCCTCGCGCAGGGAAGCCAGCTCACAGACGGCACCTTTTCATCTCCGGGTGCGCCGACGTCGCAGCAAGCCGACCTGCCATTGCGTTGAAAGTAACGTCGTGGCAACTCCAGAGACAGTTTTTAAGATAAATAGCCTCCTTCCCAGCAAGGGATGGTCGTTGTTTGCTATTTTTTTTGTATCGACCAGTGCGGCCGCCCAGACCGCGTCGACACCCGACGGGAATGCCACCCTCAAGCCCGTCACGGTCAGCGAGCGCAGCGCCGCGCTACAGGCCGACATCATGGGATTTGCCGACATCCCGCTGGTCCGCAGCCCGTTTGTGGCAACGGTGGTCGATTCGCAGACCATCGAAGAGATCGGCGCATTGCGCCTGTCGGACCTGTTCCGGCTGGACGCCTCGCTGTCCGACGCCTACAACGCGGTGGGCTACTGGGACTTCGTCACCATCCGCGGCTTTGTCATCGACCAGACCTACAACTACCGGCGCGACGGCCTGCCGATCAGCGCCGAAACCTCCCTTCCGCTGGAAAACAAGGAGCGCGTGGAATTCCTCAAAGGAACCAGCGGCATCCTGGCCGGGACCAGCGCGCCCGGCGGCATGGTCAACTACGTGGTCAAGCGCCCGACGGCCAGCACACTGCGCATGCTGCGCCTTGAAACGACCAAT
This sequence comes from Hydrogenophaga sp., assembly GCA_011391595.1. Classification (GTDB taxonomy): domain Bacteria; phylum Pseudomonadota; class Gammaproteobacteria; order Burkholderiales; family Burkholderiaceae_C; genus JAABQG01. Next base: position 1,391 of record JAABQG010000104.1, on the reverse strand, counting down.
GACGGCGGCCTGCTCGGGCACCTTGACCTGGGTGGCCGGTTTGGCGACGAAAACCGCTTCGGCTATCGCCTCAACGCCGTGGCCGCTGACATCCAGAGCTATGTGCCTGACGCCAATGGCAAACGGCAATTGCTGGCGCTGGCCATGGACTGGCGCGTGTCGCGTGACACGCTGCTTGAAGGCGAGTTCGAATACTCCCGGCTGCGCCAGCCCAGCGTGCCGGGCTTGAGCCTGCTGGGCAATGCCCTGCCCCCGGCCGACCCGACCATCAACATCAACAGCCAGCCCTGGTCGCAGCCCAATCAGCTGGACAACTTCACCGGCAGCCTGGGCATCCAGCAAGCCATCAACAGCCAGTGGCGCTGGCAAGGACAAATGGGCACGCAGCGCCTCAAGAGCGATGACCGCCTGGCCTACCCCTTCGGCTGCTATGACGCCGGGTCGGGTGCCTACTATGCCGACCGCTTCTGTCCTAGCGGCGACTTCGACATGTACGACTACCGCAGCAACAACGAGCGCCGCCAGACGCAGTCCGCGCTAGTCAAGGTCATCGGTGATGTCGCCACCGGGTCGGTACGTCACAACCTGTCGTTCGGCCTGCAGGGCACCCGTTACAAGGAGACTGGTGAACCCCAGGCCGACAACAACCAGGCTGTAGGCACCGGCAACATCTTCACCCTGCCTGTGCTGCCCCAGGACCCGACCTTCCAGGACCCTTACACGAACCGCACGGAACGCGGCACAGAGTTCTTTGCCTTCGACGCGATCCAGTGGACGTCGGCCTTCCAGACCTGGCTGGGCCTGCGCCACTCGATCCTTCATCGCGAGAGCGTGCGCACGGACGGCAGCCAGCCCACGGCCTATGGCCGCTCCATCACCACGCCCTGGCTCGCCGCCACCTGGCAACTCGATCCTGCAAACATGATTTACGCCAGCTATGGCGAGGGGGTTGAATCCGTCGTCGCACCGGGCCGAAGCCGCTACACCAACGCCGGCCAACCTCTGCCCGCGCTCAAGAGCCGGCAGACCGAGATCGGCTTCAAGAGCAGTGGCGAGAACCTGCAATGGAGCGCCACGTGGTTCAACGTCGTGCGCCCACTCTGGGGTGACGCGGGCAGCTGCGACCTCGCTGGCAGCTGCACCCGCCAGCTTGACGGGTCCGTGCGCAACCAGGGCGTGGAACTCGGCGCCGGCCTGACCAGCGGCCCGTGGAAACTGGGCGCCAGCGCCACATGGCTGCAGGCTGAACGCCAGGATGCGGTGATCGACCCCACGCTCAATGGCAAGCGACCAACCAACGTCCCCGCGTTGATACTGCGCGCCAACGGCATCTATCGCGTCGCCGGCGTGCCGGGCCTGAGCCTGCTAGGCACCGTTTCGTACGAGGGCGA
>JAABQG010000103.1 GCA_011391595.1 Hydrogenophaga sp. | reverse complement strand
TCTGGGTCGTCAAGCTGGCCGGTGCGGCCTATCTGCTGTGGCTCGGTTTCAGGGCGCTGGCCTCGCACAACCTGATTTCTTTCAAACCCGCCGCGAAGCAGCCGCTGGCCAAGGTGTTCGGCGTCGGCCTGTTCTCCAACGTGCTCAATCCCAAGCCGGGGCTGTTCGTGCTCGCTTTCATTCCCCAGTTTGTTGATGCCGGGCGCGGGTCGGTGCCGGTCCAGATGCTGGGCTATGGCGCCATCTTTGCCGTGCTCACGGCGCTGATTTTCTCCATCCTGGGCGCCTTCGCGTCCCGGCTTTCGGGCTGGCTGGCGCGCCGCCCGCGCGCAACAGTCTGGCTCAACCGCGGCGCCGGGGCCACCTTCATCGCCTCCGGCCTCTCGATCCTGGCGCTGGGCAACCGGCGGTAGCCAAAGGCTGTGGCCGGCTTAGCCTTCGGGACGTTGAATCTTCAAATTCAATAGCAATCAATGACCATTGCACGATGGGATAAGGCCAATTTGGCTCAATAATGTCCCTGCAATGACCCACCCCGCCACCCCATGAGCCAGATCCTCATCAACGACTACCTCAAGCAGCTCGACCTCATCAAGCGGGCCAGCGGCAGTCAGCGCGAGACCATCGTGCGCGAGGCGTTCAAGGACCTGCTCAAGGCCTGGGGCCGGCAGCACGATCTGATCTTCCTGGCCGAGTACCCGCTTTGCCGACTACAAGGAAAAGTCATCGACCTGCTGGCCCGCGTGACCACGGTGAGCGTGGAAACGGTGCGCATCGTGGCGGCAATGAAGACGGCGGGGCGGTGACGTGCGGTGGGGCTGGCTGGGAGCGTCTGGCAGGTGATTTTGGCCGTTTTTCAAGCAAAATTGGCCAGTACCCAGCGTGGAATGGTCTTGAGAAGCTATGAATAATGAAGCGTTTGCAGGACGCTCACGCAGAATCAGCCAAAGGAAGAGGACGAGCAGGATATGGTGCGACGCAGCAAGCAGAATCCGGCGGAAGGCTTGATGGATCTCGCGGCCCGGGTGCCGTGGTGGGTCGGTGTCCTTCTCGCGGTCATCAGCTACCTGGCCCTGCATGCCTACGCGACGCTGCCGGAGGGCCTGCCCACCAGGCTGGCCAACGGCGCACAGTACCTGTTGCCCCTGTTTTTCCTGCTGGGCGCCGCAGTGTCGGCGTTCAGGCGCAGAGGGGCGGGGCAGGGGCACACCTCCGCCGCCAACCGCAATGACGACGTGGCGCGCATGCCATGGCGCCAGTTCGAGGTGCTGGTGGGCGAGTATTTCCGCCGCCAGGGTTTCGCGTCGATGGACGGCGGCGGCGGGCTGGACGGCGGGGCGGACGTTGTGCTGAAAAATGGCGCCGACCGCTACCTGGTGCGGTGCAGGCACTGGCGCGCGATGCGCGTGGACGTACAGGCCGTGCGCGATCTGTATGGTGCGATGGCCGCGCGGCATGGGGTCGGCGCCTGTATCGTCACCTCCGGCGACTTCACCGACGAGGCGCGAAAATTTGCCGAAGCACGGGAAATAAGGCTGATCGACGGCAGGACCCTGCTGCTCGGCATCCGCGTGCCGGCCCCCACCGGGCCGGCGTCCGTGCCCTACGCCGAAGCCAGGGCAGCGACAGCCGCGCCGGCGGATTTTCCGCAGGACGGGGCAGCACCGGCGATGGTTGAAGCGCCCGTCCGGTCCGTGCCACTGTGTCCGCTGTGCGGCGCCACGATGGTCCAGCGCGTCGTCGGCAGCGGCCGCAACGCCGGCAAAATCTTCTGGGGATGCGGCCGTTTTCGCGAAACGAAGTGCCAGGGGACCCGGGCGGTGAGGTGAGGTTGGCTGGGGCGTCTGGCGGGCGGTCTGGTTGATGCGGCCCGACTTCAAGGTTGGCAGCCGCAGATCGTGCCTTGACCGGACGGCCGGGCGAGCGGGGGGTCATGGGATTGCAACCGGGAAACAGAGGTGTCGTTGATCCATCGGAAAAAGACAAAGAAATTCGTAACAAGCAGTGTGCAGATTCCGAGTCTGGACGTTGGCTGATGTGCCGCCCCACGATGGGGTCGTTTCAGGCGTATGGGACTCGCCGTCCGGTGCCTCGACGCGTGGCTTCGCTTACATTTTCTTCAAAAGGTTGCCCATAATGCGGTTTCGGGCCTTGGCATGGACCACACGAAACCGGCAGTCTAAAAGGAGACTTATTCATGAAATTACGCTTCAACCTGAAACTGGTGCTGGGCGCCTTGGTGCTGGCGGGCCTCGCGGCCTGCGGCGGCGGTGGTGGTGGTGGCGACGATGTCAGTTTCGTCGCTGCCAGCAATGGCACATTGCGCCTGGCGGTGACTGACGCGCCAACCTGCGGCTATGACGCGGTCAACGTCACGATCCAGAAGGTTCGTGTTCACAAAAGCAGCACTGCCAGCGACGCGGACAGCGGCTGGTCCGAAGTGGTCCTGAACCCCGCTCGCCGCATCAACCTGCTGACGCTGACCAATGGCGTGCTGGACGAACTGGGCCAGACGCCCTTGCCTGCAGGCAAGTACACGCAGCTCCGGATGGTGCTGGCCGACAATGACAGCGCCCATCCGCTGGCCAATTCCGTGCTGCCGACAGGCGGGGCCGAAACGGCCCTCAAGACACCGAGCGGGCAGCAATCCGGCGTCAAGACCAACATCAACATCGACGTTTCCGCCAACAAGATGGCCGATTTCGTGCTCGATTTCGACGCCTGCAAATCGGTGGTTGTCGCGGGAAATTCGGGTCAATACCTGCTGAAACCCGTGGTCACGGTGGTTCCACGCTATGTGTCCGGTGTCACGGGCTTTGTCGATGCGACCCTGGTCAATGGCAACACCAGCGTGTCATTGCAGCAAGGCGGCGTCGTGATCAAAGCCACCACGCCAGGCGCCACCGGCCAGTTTCTGCTCCAGCCGGTGGTGCCAGGCAGCTATACGCTGGTGCTGACGGCGCCGGGGCGCACCACGGAAATTGTCACCAGCGTGCCGGTGACGACCGACACGGTGACGCCCATCAACGCTTTGGGCACCGCGCTCAATCCGCCAGCCTCTGCCAGCGGGACCGTGAACGGCACGGCCCCGGTGGACACCCTGGTCCGAGTGTTGCAGCCGCTGGCGGTGGGCACCACGGTGGAGATCGCTGGCAGGTTTGTCGATGGCACCACGGGTGCTTACAGCTTTCCGCTGGTCGTGAACGCCCCGCGGGTCGCGCCCTATGTGGCTGTTCCCGCCGTGCTGGCGTTTACTGCCGACACGGCTGCGGCCGGCAAATACACGCTCCGGGCCAGCTTGACCGGTTTTGCTGACAAGTCGGCCGTGCTAGGCACCTTGGCATCCGGCGCCACGATCACGACCAACTTCACGTTCCCTTGAAGCGGGGCATGGATTTTTGAAGGGCGGCCGGGAACGGCCGCTCTTCACTGCTGCCAGGGCATTTCAGTTGACGAACGTCAAGTCTGAGCGCTCAATCCGGTGGCAGCGGCCCAATTCCGGGCCGCTGCAATCATCAGGAGAACATCATGGCGCAGACAATGCTTCAGTACGTTTTTACACCCACACCCGGCGCGGACATGCCCGCCTTGCTGGGCCTGATCAAGGAGTCCGCTGATCTTTGGCGAAAGCACGGGGCCCAGGTCAGCCTCTGGTCGGTTCAGGTCGGCGAGGTCGGCAACATGGTCTTCGCGTGCCGCTTTGATTCCTCGGCCAAACTGGGGGCGACGCTGGACGCCGTCAATGCAGACCCGGCTTTTGCCGCCTGGCGAATCAGGAACATCAAGGCGGGACTGGCGTCCTGGGTGCGCAGCAACCAGGCCTACGAGATCACCATCTGAGCGCCGAATCTGAACTGCCCGCCGGTGGCCTATAGCCTTCAACTGATGGGCAGGTCAGCATCGCCTTGAACCGTTCCGGGAGTTCACCCATGCCATTTGCTACCAACGGCAAGCAGAAGATCTTCTACGAAGACACCGGGGGCGAGTTGCCGGTCGTCGTTTTTTCACATGGCATTCTGATGGACCACGCCATGTTTGTGCCGCAGGTTGAAGCGTTTCGGGATCGCTACCGATGCATCAGCTGGGACGAGCGCGGCCATGGCCGAACCGCCACGGACGCATTGGCGCCGTTCACCTATTACGATGCCTCGGACGATCTGGTGCAGGTGTTGCATAACGCTGGCGTTGGCCGCGCCGTTCTAGCGGGGATGTCTCAGGGCGGCTACCTGTCTCTTCGCTGTGCCCTGCGGCATTCACCTGTCGTCCGCGCGCTCATATTGATCGATAGTCAGGCGCTGCCAGAGGATTCCAGGCGGGTGCAAAGATATCAGCAGATGGTGGGGGACTGGACCGCCCATGGGCTTTCCGATCAGACTGCTACGAATATCGCCAACACCATCCTCGGTCCCGGCTGGACGGACGCTGAAATCTGGAAGAAGAAATGGAAGGCCATGCTGCCGGTCAATGTGGCGGGTGCCTTCGAGACGCTGTGTTCACGCGATGATGTTTCGGCAGCCCTGAGACAGATCGCTGTTCCCGCGTTGGTCTTTCACGGCGAAGCGGACAAGGCCATTGAGTTTCAGAATGCGGAGGCCATGCGCGCCATGCTGCCCAATGCGGGCGCGATGGTCTCGGTACCCGGCGCAGGTCATGCCCCCAACCTGACGCATCCTGATATCGTCAACGCGGCCATCCTCGGATTCCTGGAGAACCTGCCGGGTTGAAGCCATCAAGGGAGGAGGGCTCGCGATAGACGATTGCATTGACCCGTCGTCCTCACACGCTGGCTCACACATCGAGGTCTACCTTCG
>JAABQG010000102.1 GCA_011391595.1 Hydrogenophaga sp. | reverse complement strand
CAAGGCGGGCAGCGACCTGAACCAGTCGGCCGGCGTCAGCGGGTCGTGGGCGTCGGTGCGTGGATCGACCCAGAACACCTGCTGCCGGTAGATGGAGGGCTGCCCGGCCAGCGAGGCGCCCTGGACGCACAACGCGCCACCCTGGGCCGGCACCACACCTGCCAGCAAGCGCAGCAGCGTGGTCTTGCCCACGCCATCTCCACCGCGCAACAGCGTGACGCCTGGCGGGATGCGGGCCGACCAGCCGGAAAAAAGTCTGCGTTGCGGATACGCGAAACACAGGCCATCGACCTGCAAGACCAAAGTCGAAGACTCGCCAAGGGGCTGCCTGTCTTGCCGGGAAGTTTCTGTCTTCATGCAGGGGTCTTTGCGGTGCTCGGCAGGCAGCGGGCGGGGCCCGGCGACTGGCTTGCCCGATTGAGATTTCCAGTGATGAATCAATAGGTGACGCGGAACCGGGAGCCGCGGAACTTGAAAGTGGAACTCCGCGCCCGGATCTCTTCGATCAGTACTTCCGGCGCGGCTGCCGCGCCCTGCGGGAGGACCTGCCCGTTGACCAGCAGCAAGCGCTGGGCGGGGTTTTCCGAAGCGACCGCGCCGGTGATGGTCAGGGTCGGAATCTGGCGCCGGATTTCTTCGGGCAATTCACTGAGCAGTGGGGCAACGGGCAGTGCCGGGCTGGCGGTGGATGCTGCTGGCGATGGCTTGACCGGCGCGACGGCTGTGCTGGCGCTTCGCGGCGTCGTCGACGGGGTCGGTTCTGGCCGGGGCTTGGGTTTGACTGCGGGGGAGGCGGCCGGCACGGTCGGGGCGACCGGTGTGGCCTGCGACACCGCGTTGTGCGCCGCTGGCTCTGGTGCTGGTGCCGCGACCGTCGCGGGTTGCGGCGGCAACGCCGGGGCAGCGGGCAGCGCCGGGACGGTGGGCGCCGCCGCGACCACGACGGGCGCACGATCGCTGCCGGCTTGGCTGCGCCAGACCCAGACGCCCGCCGCAATGACGGCCACCGCCAGCGCGATCCCTGTCACGATCACGGGCCATGCCCGAAGACGGGCATGGGCGCCGTGGCTTTCAGGCGTGACGCCGGGGACGGTCTGGGCGCGAAGACCGGGGACAGTGCCACGCTCGCGTTCGGCGTCGGCCCTTTTGAGTGCGTCGAGGATGTAGGACATGGGCTCAGGGCCTGTTCGTGTTCAGTCGCGGATCGTCCGCCCCCGTGGCGCGACCGATCTGCATGAGGGTCATCGGGCCGGGCTTGCCATCGGGCTGCAGGCCGTTCGCGCGTTGGAAAGCCTGCACGCGGGCCTTCATTGCCGCGTCGAAGCCACGTGGCGCGGCGGCGGATTGGCCGTCGAGCAAGGCCAGGCGCCCGGCCAGCCAGTCCACGGCCTTTCCAGTGCTGCCATCGCGAAGGTCCGTGGCGTCGTCGGCGTAACCCGGTGGCGGGCGCCAGAAGGTCGCGAACTCGCCGCGCCACAGGCCGCCCAAGGCCAGCAGCGTCACGGTGTGCCGTTGCCCGGCCACCTCCAGCGTTGCGTTCTGCGGCCCCAGGCCGGTCAGCAGGGCATACACCGGGGCCTTGTTTCCCAGTTGCAACGTGAGAATGCCCGGGCGGTCGATTTGTCGGAGCAGCGGCACGGTCAGGTTGCTGGCCGTGAAACAGCGCAGCTGTTGCGTGGCGGCGGCCTGACAGGGGGGCACGCCAGCGGCCGGCAGCTTCCAGGTGGGCGCCAGCTCGCGCCAGGCGGTATCGATGTTTCCCGTCATCTGGGCGAGAAGCGCATCCAGACTTGCGGCAGGCTGCGGGGACGAAGCGGTCGCAGCCTGTGCGGGTACGGTTGCGGTTGCGGTTGCGGATGCTGTCGTTGACGGGGTGGCCGCTGCAGTGCCCGTGACGGCGGGCGTCGTGGTGATGCCCTGGGGACTGGCCACGCCGGTCGATGAAGCCCCTGGACGGGCGGCCATTGGCGGGGCGGGCCTGAGCAGGTAGCCCCAGAGGGCAAGGGCGATCAACCCGGCACCAGCGATCAGTCCCAGGCCGGCCAGCAGGTAGACGCCACGCAGGCCCCTGGCGCTGTCCGCTGTTGAAGGCGCGCGCTCCGGGCCAAACACCTCAGCGGCGGCCTTCTCGACCACTTTGCGGTCGACGCGGTGCTGCCCCGTGGCCCAGGCGCCCAGCAGCGCGCGCCCGCTGAGCAGGTTGATGCGTCGTGGCACCCCCCGGGAAAGGCGGTGAATGCGGCGCAGGGCGGCGGCATCGAACGGCGGCGGACCGGCATAGCCGGCCACGGCCAGGCGGTGTTCGATGTAGCGCGCGGTCTCGGGCTCGGTCAAAGCGTCCAGATGAAAGCGTGCGATCACGCGCTGGGCCAGTTGCTCCATTTCCGGGCGCGCGAGCATGGCACGCAGCTCGGGCTGCCCGATCAGTACGATCTGCAGCAGCTTGCGCTCATTCGTTTCCAGGTTGGTCAGCAGGCGCAACTGCTCCAGCACGTCGGGCGCCAGGTTCTGTGCCTCGTCGATGATGAGCACGCAGCTGTGCCCGGCGGCATGACTTTTGAGCAGGCGGGCGTTCAGCGCATCGATGAAGTTCTTGACCGTCGGCGCACCGGCAACGCCCGCCGGCACGGTGATGTGGAACTCGTCACAGATGGATTGCAGGAGCTCATTGACCGTGAGCTTGGGGTTGAAGATATAGGCCACATGGCAACCGGCGGGGATCTGCTCCAGAAAACACCGGCACACCGTGGTCTTGCCGGTGCCGATGTCGCCGGTGAGCAGCACGAAACCCCCGCTGGCGCCACCGACCTCGCTGCCGGGACCGGCCACACCGTAAAGCAGATGCGCCAGTGCCTCTCGATGGCGCTCGCTCATGAAGAGGTAACGCGGGTCGGGTGCGATGGAAAACGGATCCTGGCTCAATCCGAAATGGTGCGCGTACATGGGGGGGAGCATAGCGCGGCACCAGCACGCACGACCCGCAGCGCGTCGGGCAGCACTTTCACCGTGATCTGCGGCGCCTCGCCGAGGTATTCGCCGTCGGCGGCCAGTGGAACCGGCTGGGTCGAAGAAATCACCATCTCGTGGAAGGCACGCGTGCGCACCTTTGCCCTGCCTAGATGCCGCCCAGCCAGCAGCAGCGGCAACATGAGCAGGGTGCCGGCCAGTCCAAACGGACCCGCCAGCAGGAGGTCGAGCCTGCCATCGTCATTGCGCGCGTGCGGCACGGCGGGCATGCCACCGGCAAAGGTCGGCGTGTTCAGCGAGGAGGCAAACAGCGCGGGGCCGTTGTGAATCAGTTCACCATCCGTCGTGACCTGCAGCGGCCAGTTGCGCAATGCCGCCAGCTCGCCAAAGGTGGCCAGCAGGTAGCGCGGCAGGCCGCGCAGCCAGCGCGGGCCATTGATGGCGCGCAGGCCCACCGCGGAATCGAAGCCGGCGGTCAGGCTGGACAGGAAGGGCACGACCTGCGGCCCCTGGGGCAGCTCGAAAGTGGCTTCGCCCACGTCGATCGGCGTGGCTTCGCCACTCAGGGCGAGGCGCAGCGCTGCATCGCAGGTCATGCCGCGCAGGCCCAGCGCGCGCGCCGTGTCATTGCCGCTGCCGGCCGGCACCAGGCCCAGGCTGTGGCCGCCGCGCAGCAGCGCCGGCAGCAGGCGGTTGAGCGTGCCGTCGCCGCCGACCACCACCACGCGACTGTTGTGGGGCAGGGCGTCGATGCAGGCCACTGCCGTGGCCTCGCTGTCGGTGAGGGTGAAGTGCGGCACTGCCACGCCATCGCCACGGGGGACGTCCGCCAGCGCTTTTGCCAGCGGTGCGTACAACCGGCCCGCGCGACCGCCGCCGGCATGCGGATTGAGCAGGACCAGGGCGCGTGGATTCCCGGGATCGGCCGTCGTCGTCATCTTGACAGTCTAACGGCCATCATCCCATCGTCGAACGGTCAATTGTCGCTCCTTATTCAGGAGCTTTTCAATTTCGATTGTTCATGCCCGAGGCGCCACCGGGCCGCTCAGGTGCCGGGCTGGGCCTTGCGCGCCTCCATCTCCCGCACCAGCGAGCGCGCCTCGTCGCCTTCCGGAATCGGCTGGCCGCCATCGCGCCACTGCACCGCCGCCTTGAAGCCGTTTTCCTGCGCATACCGGCGAAACCACAGGCCCTCAGGGTTGTGCCGGGTGATGCCGTCGAACACCGTGGCCATCTGCTGCGACTGCTCCAGGCCCATGGTCAGCATCACCTGGTTGACCACCATCTTGTGCATCGCCAGGTGGCTGGACGGCACGCCGGCAATGCGGGTGGCCAGCTTCATCACGGCGGCTTCCAGCTGGTCGGCCGGCACGGCCTCGTTGGCCAGGCCCCAGGCGGCGGCGGTGCGGCCGTCGATCAAATCGCCGGTGAACATCAGCTGCTTGGCGCGCGTGGGGCCCAGGCGGTAGGTCCACATCGCGGTGGTGGGGCAACCCCAGACGCGCGTGGGCATGTAGCCGATGCGCGCGTCCTCGGCCATCACCAGCAGGTCGCAGGAGAGCGCGATGTCGCTGCCGCCGGCCACCGCCGCGCCATGCACCTTGGCGATGGTGGGCTTGGCGCTCTTCCACAGCGTCATGAAGTCCTCGGTGTTGCGCTTCATGTAGGCGTAATCGACCATCGGGTCCCACGGCGTGCGCTCCTGCTGGCAGGGGTGGTCGATGTCGGCGTCGCCGAACACGTTGAGGTCGTAGCCGCCGCAAAAGCCCTTGCCCGCGCCTTCGACCACGATGACATGGATGCCGGGCTCGGCATTGGCCCATTCGACGGCAGCGCGAATGTCGCGCGGCGTCTCGTGATTGATGGCGTTGAGCCGCTCGGGGCGGTTCAGCAGCAGGCGGGCGATGCGCGGGTTTGCGGCGTCGGGCGCGATGCGCAGGGTGGAAAAGTCGGGCATGGGTGTCTCCGGGTAGTTTCAGGCGCAGTCTAGACTGGCTGCGGGCCGGCGCTGTCGCCGTAATGGCGGTTTTGTTGGCATAACAGAAGACGCTCAGCGTGGACTGGTCATAAGACCAACGCGACGGCAGGCGAAATTGGACTCATAGCCGCATGCCTAATA
>JAABQG010000101.1 GCA_011391595.1 Hydrogenophaga sp. | reverse complement strand
CCGGCCTCGCGCAGCTCCGTCAGCTCCGTCACCGACTTGTTGCGCACGTTGCGCGGCAGGCAGTAGCTGGAAACGCGCCGGACCCTGGGCAGATGCTCCCGGATGGCAGTCAGCACGGTCATGAGCCGGCGCGTGGACAGCGCCATCGCATCGCCATCGCCCAGGAACACCCGCTGCACCTGGTCCCCGAGCTGCTCGCCACTGCGGCGAATCGACTCCAGTGTCTCGGCCTCGGCGCGCAGGGCGAACTTCTTTTGCGGCGCGGTGTACATCTCGCAATAGGTGCACTTGTTCCACGAGCAACCATTGGTGACCGGCAGGATCAATGACTCGGCCTCGCTGGGCGGGCGGAAGACCGGGTCGATGTAGCGGATGGGAAACTCTTGAATCACGGCATGGACTTTCTGGGTTGCACGATCTGGGCGTGATACCGCACGCCATGACGATTATTGTGCCGCCGCTGTCGCGGGAAGGCCCCGGGGAGCCTGATCAAGAGCGGACTTGAGTGTCACATTTGCGGCGGCGGCGGTCATTCGGGAATCCCGCGCAACCGGACGAAGGGCCGTCTGACCGACTAACTCAACGCTCGCCATTGATCTATGTCAGCGCAGATCGTTTCAACCAGGTTCCCAATGAAAAACGAGACAGTAGGGGTAGTTAAGGGATGGACGGCATGTGGCGCCTTTGAACCCAGCCTTTCCATATATTTTCCGCAAGTGCGAAGGTAAATAGATCCTGATGACGCAGGAGGCATTCCATGCTGAAGCAATCGCAGAATCTCACGCAATCATCAGTTTCGCGTAGAGTGATGCTCTGTCTCTTTCTGGTCGCTTCAATGCTGCTTGGTTCTTGCGGCGGCAATGTCAGCGACGGCGGGGAGCCATCCCCGACTTGGGTACGCATCGATCAGCCTACCGATGGCGATGCCACCGGTGAATCAACGGTTCTGGTGAAGGGCAATGCGGCGGTGAATCGGGTGGATCCGATCACCTGGACCACCAGCAATGGAACGTCCGGGCAGGTTACACAGCAGACCATCTGCATTCTTGCATGTCTCACCGCTTTTGAAGCAACCGTGCCGCTGGCACTCGGCACGAATGTGATCACAATCCGCCTTTCAGATGGCGCGTCGGCTTCAGTAACTGTTTCACGCTATCCATTGGTAAAAGCACTGGGCAAGGTGGTCATGGCCACGGGGGCCTACGTTCCCGATGTAACTGTGAGTCTTTCCGGAAGTAGCAGTGCAACGACTCGAACATACGGAGAATTTTCATTCAGCAATCTCCGCGAAGGAAGTTACAGCGTGACCCCCTCGCTGGTGCTTGCTCCACCTCAGTCCACCGAATGCTTGAGTTTTTCGCCGTCGAGCCGGAATTTCACAGTCACGGCATCAAGTAGCGAAGACATACGCGGCCTGGATTTTGTCGCCTCGCAGTTGATGCCCTGCTATCGCGTGTCAGGCGTCATTCTCGAGAGCACCTTCCCTGACATCGTCGGGCGACCGGACACCATCGTCGTCCTGAAGAACGTAAGCGGAAACGAATATGTCGTCTACTCGGGCAGTGGTGGTTACTATGCTTTTTTCTATCTCCCCCCGGGCACCTACACCGTGACACCGATCGGCGCAACATTCGAACCGCCGGTGTCAACCGTGACAGTTACGAATGCCGATGTATCGCTTCCTTCTATAGTGGTCCTCAAGTGAAATCACTCATGTCAGGAGTGGTCAAACTTGGCCCCGGGGGGATTCGGGTACGCCACGCTGATCTTGATCATGGCTGTCTCCTTGGTTTGGGGTTTTGGGCCGGTCAGGGTGCTAGACAAAGCGGCATTGGACAAATTGCACGCGGGTGCTCCGGGTGTGGGCCGGACTTGCACGCCCCCTCCGTTCGGTCAAGAATTCAATGAAAATGATCGATTGCCAGCGTTGGATGACCGTTTTTAGCTATCAATATTGATTTTCCTTCAGGCGCGGCGCGGTTCGCCATTTCGCACTCAGCCTGCGCGCCTTCCATGCACCTACATTTACCGCATGACGCTCGCTCCCGCCAACCTCCGGTTTGCCGCATGAATCACGCCGTCTCGGCGTTGCGCGCAACGCGCCTGGCGGCCAGCGCCAAGCCCTTTCTGGCGCGCGGCTCGGGGCCGGGGCGTTGCGCGGGCTGCCGGCTCATTGCCAGCCACTGCGTGTGTGCCTTGCGCCCCGCAGTGCCCACGCGCGCCGGCGTTTGCCTGATCATGGGCGACATCGAACCGCTCAAGCCCAGCAACACCGGCTGGCTGGTGGCCGATGTGGTGGCCGACACCGCGGCCTTCGGCTGGTCCCGCACCGCCGTGGACCCGGCCTTGCTGGCGCTGCTGGCCGACCCGCAGTGGCAACCCTTGCTGGTGTTCCCGGGTGAGTTTGTCGAAGCGCGCCGCGTGGTGACAGAGTTGCCCATTGCCGCAGCATGCCAGACGGCCGGCAAGCGCCCCCTGTTTGTCTTGCTCGACGGCACCTGGTCCGAGGCGCGCAAGATGTTTCGCAAGAGCCCGTATCTGGATGCGCTACCGGTGTTGAGCCTGAATTCCGGGCAGGCGTCCGTCTACCGCTTACGCCGCGCCGCGCACGGGCACCACTTCTGCACGGCCGAGGTCGCTGCCCAGTGCCTGGAACTGGCCGGTGAAACGCGGGCTGGGGAGACGCTCAGCGCCTGGCTGGACGTGTTCAGCGCCCACTACCTGAGCGCCAAGCGAAACCTGCCGCTGGACCGGGAGAGCGCTGCGCACCAAAGGCTGCGAACCCTGGCCACCCTGACGGCCGGGGCACCGTGGGACGAGGCCTGCCTCGCGGCGGGCAGTTCCGAGCTTCCTCAGGCGGCGAACTTTGCGTAGTACGCCGCCACGGCCGGTGTGCTGGCGATGCGCTGCATGTGCGCGTTGAGCGCGGGGGCCACCTTTTCCACCAGATCGGTCGGAATGTGGTCCAGGCGGCCGGAGTTGAGACCACGCACGTCCACGAACACCTTCAGGTCGGCGACGGTGAGCCGGTTGTCGGCAAAGTACTCGCCGCCATGGGCCAGCAACTGCTTCTGCAGCCAGGCCAGATAGACCGGCATCGAACCGTTGACCAGGGCCAGGCGCGCCTCCTTCTGGGCGTCGCCCGTCATGCGGAAGGTGGGGCTCATCTTGACGCTGGCGTCTTCCACCACGTAACTGACCTCATCGCACAGCAGGGCCTGGAACGGGTCGGTCGGGTACAGGCCGGCAAGCTTGCCCACGTAGCGGTTGATCGCATCGCACTGCGTGACCCGCACGCCGTCCACTTCCAGCGTCGGCACCTGGCCGAAAGGCGCGGTCTTGCGGAACTCGCCGAATTCGGCGTAGCTAAGGCGGTGATCGTCAAACGCAATGCCGCCGATGTGCAGCGCCAGGCGCGCCGGCTCGGCACGGCCGCCGTGAAAGTCAAAGTAGCTGAGCTTGAGCTGGGGCATGGTGGGTACCTGGAGGGTTGATGCGACAAAGCCGCGTTGGAGGTGTGGCGGATTCTAGGCGGGCGGGGAATTCCTGGGGAGGCTGACCCCAAGTTCCCCAAGTTCCCCAAGTTCCCCAGTTTCCGCGAACTCCCTTTAATGCGTGACGAATTCGTAGATGACGTCTTCGTTCTCGACCATGTCCAGGAAATCGTTCAGGGCATCATCGTCCGGCGTGCTGCTCCAGGTTTCCTCGGGGTTGCTGGCAAACAGGGGTTCGATGGCAATGTCAAGGAATTGCTTGTTCGGCAACTTCACCACCTGCCCGCCTTCAGAGGTTTCGGTCAGCTCCCAGTCGTCCGGGACGGACATCTCCAGCTTGATCGTGACGTGAAGCTTCTTCATGATGGGTTTCCTGGTCTGTGAGGTGGCGTGAGGGCTTGCCGGGGATGCATGGGGCAAAGTCTAGTCCGATTTCCCGCATGCCGTCGCCACAGGGCTTGCGCATAATCCGCTTCGTCGCCTTTGTCACATCCCGCCTGCGCCACCGGCGCAGACGCAAGCAAATCCACCATGACCACACCCGCAAGCTACCCCATCGGCACCCCCGGCCAGCCGTGGGGCCCTGCAGAGCTGGCCGAATGGCGTGCGCTGCAGGTGCGCCAGCGCAGCTATGCGGACGACGTGCTGGCCGTGGTCGGGCGGCTGGCGCCGCGCTTCGAAGTCATTCCGTATGGCGAGGTCGCGTATGCGGGCGAGCATTTCCCCCTGCTGGCGCTGCGCCCCGGCGCGTGGCAAGCCGGCCTGCCCGGCGTGCTGGTGACGGGCGGTGTGCACGGCTACGAGACCAGCGGCGTGCATGGCGCGCTGCGTTTTCTCGACCAGCATGCGGCCAGCTATGCCGGGCGCGTCAACCTGCTGGTGGCGCCGTGTGTGAGCCCCTGGGCCTGGGAGCGCATCCACCGCTGGAATTTCGATGCGGTGGACCCCAACCGCTCCTTCCGCACGCCGAGCCCGGCGCCCGAATCGGAGGCGCTGATGCGGCTGGTGGCGCCCTGGCTCGGGCGGTTCGCGGCGCACATCGACCTGCACGAAACCACCGACACCGACGAGTCCGAGTTCCGCCTCGCGCTGGCCGCCCGTGACGGCAAGCCCTTCGAGCCCGGCAGCATCCCCGACGGCTTCTACCTGGTGGACGACACCGAGAACCCGCAACCGGCTTTCCAGCAGGCCATCATCGATGCTGTGGCGCGTGTCACCCACATTGCGCCCGCGGACGCCCGGGGCGAGATCATCGGCTGCCCCGAGGTGGCGCCGGGCGTGGTCCGCTATCCGCTGAAAGCCTGGGGTCTGTGCGCCAGCCTCACCGGCGCGCGCTACACCACCACCACCGAGGTCTACCCCGACAGCCCGCGCACCACGCCCGAGCAGTGCATCGAAGCGCAGGTGGCGGCGGTGTGCGCGGCGATCGGGTTTGTGGTGGGGAAGGGGCCGGTCCCCGAGGTCGCAACTGGGGATATTGGGGTCTGAGGCCGAATAGCCCTTGTGACGAAACCGGATGCGCTGGATGCAGCGAGGAAAATGAATATATGGTTGGTCTTTCGAGCTGAATAGGAGGTTGTTATGAACGATGGGAAGGCATCGGGCATTCGTTTCGCTGTTATTTTTCTAGGCCTCTTGTCG
>JAABQG010000100.1 GCA_011391595.1 Hydrogenophaga sp. | reverse complement strand
ATTGCCTGGATCGGCTCGTCGTTCTATTTCGTCTTTCTCGACAACAACCTGCTCAAGCCGAAGTCCCCCGACCTGCTGGAAAAAGGTGTGGACGGTGCGATCTGGGCGGTGCACGGCGGGGGTTTCTACAACCCGCAGAAGTACATGGTGGCGCCGAAGAAGATCCACACCGAGCTGCACTGGTTCTACTGGGAGAGCTACTCCACGTGGTTGTCGGGTTTTGCGCTGTTCACCGTGCTCTACCTGTGGAACGCCGGCACCTTCCTGGTCGACAAGTCGCTGATGGACTGGTCGCCGGCTGCGGCGATTGCCGCAGCGCTGGGTTTTCTGGTGGCCTTCTGGCTGCTGTACGACCGCTTCTGCCGCTGGTTCGGTTTTCGCGAGAACGGCGAGGCCATCGTGGGCGCGCTGGTGTTCGGCGTGATCTGCATCGCGTCCTGGGCAGCATGCCAGCTGTTCGCCGGTCGTGCGGCCTTTTTGCTGGTGGGCGCGATGATCGCCACGGCCATGAGCGCGAACGTGTTCTTCTGGATCATCCCCGGGCAGCGTACGGTGGTGGCGGCGATGACCTCCGGCGAGAAGACCGACCCCAAGGCGCTGGCCATCCACGGCAAACGCGGCAAGCAGCGCAGCGTGCACAACACCTACTTCACGCTGCCGGTGATCTTCGCGATGCTGAGCAACCATTACGGCTTTCTCTACACCAACAAATACAACTGGGTCATCCTGATCCTGATGATGCTGGCCGGCGCGCTGATCCGCCAGTTCTTCGTGCAGCGCCACGGCTGGCGGCACGGCCGTGCCGCCAACCCCTGGCCGTTCGCGGCGGTCGGCGTGGTGGTGATCCTGGCTGTGATCGTCGGCCTGAAGGCGCTGGAACCCGCGCCCGTGCCTGGTGCGGCGGCCACGGATACTTCAAAATCAGTAGCAAACAATGACCCAGCGACGATGGAAAGTGGTCAAAATAACTTCAAAACGGTGCAGCATGTGATGGAACAGCGCTGCACCATGTGCCACGGTCCGGCCGTCCAGATGAAAAACGTGCGCCTGGACACCCCCGAGGGCGTGAAAGCCAGCGCCCAGATGATCTACCAGCAGGTGGTGGTGCTCAAACAGATGCCCATGAACAACGCCACTGGCCTGACCGAGGCCGAGCGTGCGCTGATCGGCGAATGGTTCAAGGCGGGGGCGAAGACCCAGTAGGCGACGTCCCGCCCTGTACCTGCGCCCTCACTCCCCCGGAATATGCGGCGGGTGCAGCTTCACAGGGCTCGCGCTGCGCTTGCGCATGCGGATGTTGAGCATTTCGACGCTCAGCGAGAACGCCATGGCGAAATACACAAAGCCCTTGGGCACGTGGTATTCGAAGCCTTCGGCCACCAGCACCACGCCGACCACCACAAGGAAAGACAGCGCCAGCATCTTGATGGTCGGGTGCTCCGACACGAAGCGGCCGATCGGCCCGGCAAACAGCATCATCAGTCCCACAGACGCGATCACCGCGGCGATCATCACGCGCACGTCGTCCACCATGCCAACCGCGGTGATGATCGAGTCGAGCGAAAACACCAGGTCGATGACCATGATCTGCAGGATGACCGAGGTAAACGTGGCCTTCACGACGCTGGTCGTGTGGTCTTCGGCGCCTTCCATGGACTGGTGGATCTCGGTGGTGCTCTTCCAGATCAGGAACAGGCCGCCGAGGATCAGGATCAGGTCGCGCCCGGAGATCTCCATGCCGAACACGCTGAACAGTGGCGTCACCAGCCCTACGATCCAGGCCAGCACCAGGAGCAGGCCGATCCGCATGAACATCGCCATGAAAAGACCGAGGCGCCGCGCGAATTCGCGCCTGGCCTTCGGCAGCTTGTCCACCAGGATCGAGATGAAGATGATGTTGTCGATGCCGAGCACCAGTTCGAGCAGGGTCAGCGTCGCAAAAGCGATCCAGGTCTGGGGGTTGGTCAGGAGTTCAATCATGGCGGGCCTTTGCGCCTTGCGGTGGCGGATGGGGCGCCCTTGCAGGGTGCAAATGGGCAGCCGGCAATGGTAATCGGCCAGCGCCTTGTCCCTGCGCCTTGCGGGGATTTGGGATCGGCGGCTGCCCGGCGGGTCAGTAGCGCAGCGCCTCAATGAATTAGGTGCGGTCCACCGCCACCTTGGCCGGCAGCGCCGCGATCAGGGGCAGCAGTTTCGCCTCGATGGCGGCCAGCGCATCGCCCTGGCGTCGGGCATCCAGCAACAGCCGGACCTGGGCGTCGCCAGCGGCCTGGACCTCAGGGCGGGCCTGTACCGGCCGGCCGAGCGCATCGCAGACCTGGTTGACCAGCGCCTGCACCACCGCGCCGGTGGCCAGCGTTCGCAACTCGGGCTTGTAGATCTTGCCGACGTTGGTGACCGGCATGTGCTCCAGAAGGGTGACTGAGCGGGGCTTTGCCGGCGCCTCGTCGACCCGCTCGGCGGTGAAGGCCAGCAGCTCGGCCTCGGTGGCCGTGGCGCCGGGCAGCAGCGTGGCAAAGGCCACCGGCAGCTCGCCCGCGTAGGCGTCAGGCGCGCCCACGGCGGCGCACAGATGCACGGCGGGGTGCGCGCCCAGCGCGTCCTCGATGACCTTGGGGTCGATGTTGTGGCCGCCGCGGATGATCAGATCCTTGGCGCGGCCCGAGAGGTTCAGCCGGCCCATCGCGTCGCGAAAGCCCAAGTCGCCGGTGATCAGCCAGCCGTCGGCCGTGAAGGCCTTGGCGGTTTCGGCCGCATCCAGGTAGCCGGAGAACAGGTTGGGCGCCTTGTAAAGCACCATGCCCGGCTCGCCGGTGGCCAGTTCCTGCGCCGTGGGCGCGCCGTCCGCGTCCAGCGCCACGACCCGGAACCGGGCGTAGGGCAGGGCCCATCCCACGCAGCCGGCCGGCGCGTCGCCGCCGGGCGGGGTGACGGTGGACAGCCCGGCGGTCTCGGTCATGCCCAGGCTTTCGCGCACCGCCAGGCCGAACTCGCGCTGGAAGCGGGCGGCCAGCTCGGGCGGTAGCGGCGCCGCGCCCGTGCGCACCGAGCGCACGCTGGAAATGTCGGCACCGTCCAGCGGCACGGCGGCCAGCGCGGCCAGTGCCGTGGGCACGCCCGAGATCAGGGTGCTGCGGTGCTTTTCCACCAGCTTCCAATAGTTCCGGATCACGTCGCGGTTGCGAAACAGCGCCGCCGTGGGAATGACCGTCTCCATGCCCACGGCCAGCGAACACAGCGAGCCGGGCAGCACGCCGGCGACGTGGAACAGCGGGTAGCCGTTGATCAGCACGTCGTCAAACCGGAAGCCCTGCATCGTCGCGTTGGCCCAGGCGGTGAACACCTGCGCGCCATGGCTGTGGCGCGCCAGCTTGGGCGCGCCGGTGGTGCCGCCGGTGTGAAAGTACGCGGCGATGTCGGTGGGCGCAAAGCGCCGATGGCTCATCAGCCGGTCGGCCGGCTGGTCGGCGCGCAGGGCATGGAAGTCCAGCACGCCTTCCGGCAGGGGGCTGGCCATCGGCAGCGGCTGCCCGTCCGCGGTGACCAGCAGGAGGGTTCTCAGTTCAGGCAGCAGCGCCTTCAGTTGCAAGGCCTTGGCGCGCATGCCGGACTCGTCGTCGTCGCCATGCGCGATCAGCACCCGCGCGCCGCTGGCGCGCAGCAGCGACAGCAGCTTGTCGTCGCTGAGCAGCGGGTTCAGCGGCTGCACGATGCCGGTGGCCTCGCCGCCCCACAGCCCCAGGTGGTAGGCCAGCCCGCCGGGCAGCATCACCGCCACCACGTCCTCGAAGCCCAGGCCCAGCTCACGCAGCAGGTTCGCGGTCTGGTGCATGCCGTCGAGCAGGGTGCGGTAGGTCCAGCGGGTCACCGGGCCCCCGACTTGGCCGGTATGCAGGAAGGTCAGCGCCGGGCGGTCCGGGTACGCCTGCACGCTGTCGCAAATGAGATCGTAGGTGCTGGCCCAAGGCACGGCCTGCGCCAGCGGCCTCTGCTCCAGGCGATGGATGTCCGCTTCAGAACGGACGGGGGCGGGGGCAACAACGGGCATGGGCGGCAGTACCAGAGTGAAAGGCAGACCGGTCGGATTGTAGGAACAATGCCGCTTTTTCTGGCGCCCAGAGTGTCCCCGATGTCACTCCAGCACGCTGTTCTGGCGCGCCACCTCGGCACGCTTCATTTCGAGGTAGGACGCACGGTCCATCTCATGCAACTGGCGTGGGTAGCTTTCTGTTGCGGTGAACCAGTTTTGCAGGCGTCTTTCTAGCCGCTCCGCCGGCGCGGCCTTTTCGGCTTCCAGAAAGGCGTCGATCGCAAGGTAGTAGCGCATCGTGTTTCGCTCCACCACGGCGCGCACACCGCCGATGAATTCGGTTTGACCGTCGGCCTGCGTACCCGTCACAGTGAACCCCACCTTTTCGCTGCCGAGCGTGGCCAGGTAGGTCTCCATGGCCAGGCGTCCGACCAGACTGGTGCAGTAGGCATAGCTCAGATGGAGGAAGGTCCGGTCGCCGGGCAATGGCACCGCTTCCAGCCGGATCCGGTAATCGCTGGTTCCCATCGGCCCCTGTGTGGCGCTGAGAAATATATCGAGGTACTCGTCCGACGCAGCCGCTGCCCGGTAGCTGAAATCGACGCCCACCGAGTCGGCCATTGCTTCGGGCGTCTTTCGGCCAATGTGGACCCGCAAGAAGTTGCCGGCCGGCCCTGTGCTGGCGCGGCAGTACTTGGTGTTGATGTGCAGGATCATCACGTCGCACCAGTGGTCAGGGCTGTTCAGCCCGGCTTTGACGGTCGCAAAAGGGAAGTTGATCACCGCGAGGACATCCCCCTGCACCCGGTCCGGGGCCTCGGTGGAGTCGAGAATCAGGGGGCGCTTGAACGGCGACTGGCTGAGCTTCTCACCCAGGCTGGCATATTGCTCGCGCAGGGCCGCAGGGGAATCTGCCCACGCGATCGAAGTTCCGAGGAGGCTGAAGACGAGCAGCAGGGATTGAAGGCAGCGGGCGAGTTCTGATTTGCGGGTGGCCATGGCGTCTGCAGTATGTCTCTGGTGCTGGAAAAAAACCAAACTCATCCCGTCGAGTGAGCCTTGCGAGCCTACACGACGCAGGCCGCAGTCGTCGCCTGGCGTGGCGTAGATGTTCTTCTGCA
>JAABQG010000099.1 GCA_011391595.1 Hydrogenophaga sp. | reverse complement strand
CATCGAGGTTTCCACGTCGCCCGCATGGATTCCGAAGCGCTGCTCGTCCGCGCTGAACAGCGCATTGGCGTCCCGGCCCGTCGCATCCACCATCGGCAGGTTGAACCAGCTCACGCTGTAGACCAGCATCGACAGACGTGCGCGCAGGTCGCGCGCCACCAGGTCCATCACGCTGACCTGTCCGCCATGGGCATTGAACAACACCAGCTTTTTCACGCCGCCGGCCGCCACCGATTCGCCGATGTCGGTCCACAGCCGCAGGACGGTCTCTGCCTTCAGCGTCAGTGTCCCGGCAAAACCCGCGTGCTCCGGGCTGAACCCCACCGCCTGGGTGGGCAGGAAAAGCGCCGGCAGATCCGCTGGCAGGTGCGGCAGGGCGGCAGCCACGATGCCATTCACCAGATCGGTGTCCACCGACAGTGGCAGGTGCGGCCCATGCTGTTCGGTCGCGGCCACCGGCAGCACGGCGACCGTGCGCGCGACATCCAGCTGCGCGAAATCGGTGGTCGCCAGGTCGGACCAGAAACGGGGGATCTTCGTCATGGATGGCATCTTAAGGGGCCCGGCGGCCCGCCGCTATCATTACTTGCATGACCCACGACCTCTTCCGCACCGACGCCTACCTCCACGAATGCACCGCCACCATCACGGCCCTGAGCGACCAGGGGATCGTGCTGGACCGCACCGTTTTCTACCCGCTGGGCGGCGGGCAGGCCGGCGATACGGGCGTGCTGGTGCTGGCGGACGGTCGCGAAATCCCGATTGCCGACACCCGCAAGGAAAAGGACGCCGAAGGGCAGTTCACGAATAATATCTGCCACATACCCGCTTCGAATGGCAATAGTTCGCTATTGATTCAGGACTTAGTCAGTCCACATGGCCTGAAGGTCGGCGACACCGTCACGGCACGCCTCGACTGGGCGCGGCGCCACCGCTTGATGCGTTTTCACACCACCACTCACCTGCTGTGCCACATCGTGCCGCAACTGGTCAATGGCTGTTCGATCACGCCGGACTACGCGCGGCTGGACTTCAACATGACTGACCCGCTGGACAAGGACGCGCTGAGCGCCGGCATCGCCACGCTGGTGGCCGCCGCGCTGCCGGTGACGGTGGGCCGCATCACCGACGCCGAACTCGACGCCAACCCGGCGCTGGTCAAGAGCATGAGCGTGCAGCCACCACGCGGCAGCGGCACCATCCGCACGATCCGCATTGGTGAAACCGAACTGATCGACTTCCAGCCCTGCGGCGGCACCCATGTGGCCAACACGTCCGAGATCGGGGCGGTGGTGGTGACCAAGATCGAAAAGAAATCAGCCACCACCCGTCGCGTCGTGCTGGGGTTCGCGGGCTGAACGGCTCGCCCATGCAGCACCGCAACATCACCGGGGACAGCTTCTTCTGCTGGGACGGCGACGTCCTGATCGTCAACATCCTCGGCAAGCCCAGCGCCAGGCAGGACGCCATCGGCGAAGCCCAGGGCAACCAGTTGCGGGTCAGCGTCAAGGCCAAGCCGGAGAACGGCAAGGCGACTGACTACATGGTGAAGTTCCTGGCCCCCTTGTTCGGCGTGCGGGTGGCCGACATCGAGGTGGTCTTTGGCCAGGAAAACGTGAACAAGCAGTTGCGCATCCAGGCGCCGACCCGTCTGCCAGCGGTGTTCAATCAAGGCTCACTGCGGCCCGGCACTGACCGGTAGCACCGCGGGTGCGGGCGCCGGGTGCTGCAGGCGCGGCGGCATTTCCTGCGCATACATCCAACGGCGCGACCACGGCTGCCCCTGGGCGCTGCCGCCAGAGCGCCGGCACAACACCTGGTAAAGCGAAATCTGGTCATGCTCGAAGGCCCACTGGCTGCCGATGAGGTAGAGGCGCCAGATGCGCCAACGCTTTTCGCCGACCATGGCCTTGAGGGTGTCGCTGCGGGACTCGTAGGCTTCGCTCCAGAGCTGGGTGGTGCGCGCGTAATGCCGGCGCAGGCCTTCCACGTCCACGGCCTCCAGGCCGCTTTCCTGCATCCTGGTGAGCACGGTACCGATATGCGCCAGTTCGCCCTGCGGAAACACATAGCGGTCGATGAAGCGGCCCCCGCCATAGTGGGTCTCGCCGTCGTGCGCGTCGGTGGAGGTGATGCCGTGGTTGAGCACCCAGCCGTCATCGGCCAGCAGGCCGTGCAGCGTGCGGAAATACGCGGCCAGGTGCTTCAGGCCCACATGCTCGAACATGCCGACGCTGGCGATGCGATCGAATCGCCCGTCCACCTCGCGGTAGTCCTGCAGGCGGATCTCGACGCGATCCTGCAGCCCGGCCTGCCGCACGCGTTCGCGCGCCAGGTCGCACTGGTTCTGCGACAGCGTGATGCCCACGCAGCGCGCGCCGAAGTGCGAGGCCGCGCGCATGACGAGCGCCCCCCAGCCGCAGCCGATGTCCAGCAGGCGCTGGCCCGGCGCAAGTTGCAGCTTGGTCAGGATGTGGTCGATCTTCTGGCGCTGCGCCAGCGCCAGCGACTCGTCGCCGTTCTCGAAATAGGCGCAGGAATACACCATGTCCGGGTCCAGCCACGCCGCGTAGAAGTCGTTGGACAGGTCGTAGTGGTACTGGATGGCGTCGCGGTCGGTGTCCTTGCTGTGCTGCGTGGCGTGCGCGATGCGCTGCATCATCCGGGCAAGAGGCCCCGGCGGGTGACCGGCCGCGTCGGACGCGCCGGCGGCGGCCAGTTTCCAGGCCACGTCGATCAGGTCGGGCGCGCTGCCATCGAGGTCGATGCGGCCCTCCACATAGGCCTCGCCCAGGGTCTCCAGGCTCGGCGACAGCAGGGCCGGCAAGGCGGACGGGTGGCGGATATGGATCGCCACGCGTGGCGGCTCGGTCTTGCCCAGCCGGATGGCTGCCGCCGGACTGTCGCCCCAGCGCAGCAAAAGCGGCAAGTCTGCCCGCGTACGCAGTCGCTCGGCCCAAGGCGTCAGGGCTGAATTCAGTGCGGTATCGATACCCAGCATGGCAGCCCCTCCCCAAACAGGCTACGAAGGTAGCAACAATGGTTGGCGCGCCCTTGCGGTTTGTCAAGTCGCGCCCCTCTGAAGCGGCGAAGGCCCGCCTGATCGGGGATGCCCACCCGGCGCTGACCGGTGTTGGCTATAGTCCACAGGGAACCAATTGCGCGACCCCGCACTCCCATTGCCTCAGCTCCCCGACCCGCCCATGAATCGCCCCCGCTCACCCCGCTTCGCTGCGTTTGCTTTATTTTTAATAGCAAACTTTGTCCTTTCGACGCTGGGTTGGGCTCAAAATTCATCGAAAAACGTGGTCACGACGCCCCAGGTGCGCGCCGAAATCCTGGCGCACGCACCCCAGGGCGTGCCGGTGGGCCAGCCTGAAGCCGCCGCGCAAAAACAGCCAGTCTGGGTCGGCCTGCAGCTCACGCACAAGCCCGAATGGCACACCTACTGGAAGAATGCCGGCGATTCCGGCTTGCCGACCTCGCTGGAATGGACGCTGCCGCCGGGGGTCATTGCGGGCGATATCGCCTGGCCGCTGCCGAAAAAAATCCCGATCGGCAACCTGGCCAACTATGGCTACGAAGGCACGGTCCTGCTGCCGGTACCGCTGACGATCACGCCCGACTTCAAGCCGCCGCTGACCGGCAATACGCTGGACGTCAAGCTCAAGGCGTCCTGGCTGGTGTGCCGCCAGGAGTGCATCCCCGAAGAGGGCGAGTTTGCGATCCAGATCCCGCTCCAGGGCTCCACCGCGATCAACGCCGCGGCCTTCGATGCGGCCTTGAAGGCGCAGCCCCGGCCCGTCATGGGCAGCGTCGGGGGGGTTCTGCCGGACAGTCAGATACAGATCGACGGCAAGCTGCTGCGCTTCAGCGTGCAAGGCCTGCCGGTGGAACTGCGCGGCAAGACGCTGGACGTCTTCCCGGAAACGACCGAAGTGATCGAGACCGCCGCCACGCCCCAACAGGCCTGGAACGGCGCGGAGTGGACGGCGACCATTCCCCTGGCGGCGCAGCGCCTGAACAGTCCGTCCGTGATGCCGGTGGTGCTGGCAGCCAACGGCGAGGGCTGGCGCGCCGAGCTCAAGGTGCTGGGCGAATGGCCCAAGGTCACGCCCATCGCCGCGGTGTCGCCCGCACCGGAGGCCGCGCTCAAAGCCAGTGGCGCAGGCGCCACCCCGGGTGGGCCGCCTTCCGGTGCCTCGCTCACGCTGTGGGCCGCGCTGCTCGGCGCGCTGCTCGGCGGGGTGATCCTGAACCTCATGCCCTGCGTGTTCCCGGTGCTGGCAATCAAGGTGGTCGGCTTCACGCGGCACGCCGACGACCAGCGCGCCCACCGCATCAGCGGCCTGGCCTACACCGCCGGCGTCATTACCTCGTTCGTGGCGCTGGGCGCCCTGCTGCTGGCGCTGCGCGCGGCCGGCGAAAGCCTGGGCTGGGGCTTCCAGCTGCAAAGCCCCGGTGTGGTGGCCGCGCTGGCGGCGCTGTTCACCCTGATCGGGCTGAACCTGGCAGGCCTGTTCGAGTTCGGCAGCTTCCTGCCGTCCGGCGTGGCCACTTTGCAGGCGAAGCACCCGGTGGTCGATTCGTTCCTGACCGGCATGCTGGCCGTGGCCGTGGCTTCGCCCTGCACCGCACCGTTCATGGGCGCCTCGCTGGGCCTCGCTGTCGGCCTGCCGGCGGGGCAGGCGCTGGCCGTGTTCGCCGCGCTGGGCCTGGGGCTGGCGCTGCCCTACCTGGCGGCCGGCTTCGTTCCGGCAGTGGCCCGCGCGCTGCCGCGACCCGGCGCATGGATGGATACCTTCCGCCGCCTGATGGCCTTCCCGATGTTTGCCACCGTGGTCTGGCTGGTCTGGGTGCTGGGCCAGCAAACCGGCATCGACGGCGCCGGCGCCTTGCTGGCGCTGCTGGTCAGCGGCGCCTTCGTGGTGTGGGCGCTCACGCTGCAAGGCCGCGCCCGCCTGGTTTTCGCTACGCTATCCATAGCAGGCTTCGCCCTTTTGACGCTGGGAATTGGCCCGAATGTCGTGAAATTTTCAGATTCCACCCCGGCCGCGAGCATCGCCGGGCGCTGGCAGCCCTGGACACCGGGCAAAGTGGATCAACTGGTGGCCAGCGGCCAGCCGGTGTTCGTCGATTTCACCGCCGCCTGGTGCGTGACCTGCCAGTACAACAAGAAGACCACCTTGGCCGACGCCACCGTGCTGGCCGACTTCGCGCCAAGAAGGTGCAACTGTTGCACGCCGACTGGACCCGCCGCGACCCGGCCATCACCGCCGCGCTGAGCGCCTTGGGCCGCAATGGGGTGCCTGTGTACGTGCTGTACCAGCCCGGGCACCCGCCCCGCGTGCTGTCGGAGATCCTGAGCGTGGACGAGGTGCGTTCGGCACTGGCCGCGCTCTGAAATAGGTCATTTTGGTTCTGGTCTGATTGAGAGGAGCACGCATCATGCAACGTCGTTCATTCCTGAGCGCTGCCGCTGCAGCCGCCATTCTCGCGCCCCACTACGCCGTGGCCGCGCCCGCGGCCGTGGGCCAGAGCGCGCCCGGTTTCACGCTGACGGACACCGCAGGCAAGCCGGTGCGCCTGGCCGATTTCAAGGGCAAGACGGTCGTGCTGGAATGGAACAACCCCGGCTGCCCCTTCGTGCGCAAGCACTACCAGGGCAACATGCAGGCGCTGCAGAAGGAAGCCACGGCGCAAGGCGTGGTCTGGCTGGCCATCAACTCCACCGAGCCCGCCAGTGGCGACTACCTCAGCCCGGCGCAACTGGCGCGCTGGATGCAGGACAAGCAGGCC
>JAABQG010000098.1 GCA_011391595.1 Hydrogenophaga sp. | reverse complement strand
TGGCGGCCGACAATCCGCCGATGAAGGCCAGCAGCGCCAGCAGCGGCTGGCCGTGGGCCAGCGGAAGGGACAACACAAACCCCTCGGGGTCCATCCGGCCCGCGCCGAAAATCAACAGGCCGCCCAGGGCGATGGGAAGCACGAACAGATTGATCAGCCAGAGATACAGCGGAAACACCCAGGCCGCCCGGCGCAGGTGCTGCTCGTCGACGTTTTCAACCACCATGACCTGGAACTGGCGCGGCAGGAAAATGACCGACAGCATGGACAGTAACAACAGCGCGAACCATTGCCCCCATGCAAAGCCGCCGCTGGCGCCGGCATGGACCAGCCCGGCCAGTGAAGGCACCGCCTGCGCACGGGCAAAGATGTCCCCTACGCCGTTGAACAGGCCATAGGTCACGAACAGGCCGACCGCCAGAAAAGCCACCAGCTTGACGATGGACTCGAACGCAATCGCCGCGACCATGCCCTCATGCCGCTCGGAGGCGTCCAGGTGCCGCGCGCCGAACACGATCGTGAAGCCGGCCAGTGCCAAGGCAAAGTAGAGCGTGCTGTCACCCCACCACGGACCGTGGCGCACCAGCGACTCACCGAGCGGCGTGGTCAGCAGGGCGTAGCCTCCGGAAACGGCCTTGAGCTGCAGGGCGATATAGGGCACGATGCCGACGACGGTGATCAGCGTCACCAGGCCCGCCAGCATCGGGCTTTTTCCATAACGACTGCCGATGAAGTCGGCGATGGAAGTGATGCGGTTGTTTCGGGAGATCCGGATCATCTTGCGCAGCACCAGCCAGGCCAGGGCCATGGCCAGCGTCGGCCCCAGGTAGATCGGAAGGAACCACACCCCTGATGACGCAGCCCGCCCGACGCTGCCAAAATAGGTCCACGCCGTGCAGTACACCGCCATGGAAAGCGCATACACCCAGGCGTTGCCGACGATGGAGCGTCCACGGGCCGCGCGCCAGTCGCCATAGCTGGCCACCGCGAAGAGCAGGGCCAGATAGGCGAATGAAATTCCTACGACCAGCTGCGGGGACACGCCTAGGGCTCCTTCCTGTCCGCCAACCAGCCCACCAGGCCAATCAGCAGAGCCCACAAGCCGAAGAGCGCAACCGGAAAGACGGGAATGCCCATCACGGTGGCCCGAACATCCCACAGCGCGAGGAGTGGAAAGTTCAGCAGCAGCACGCCCAGGGCGAATAACGCCACCAGCCGCTGCCCTTCAGGAATGCGCGGGGAAGCCGGTCGCCCCGCTGCAGATTCATTAGTTGCTGCTGGCGCAGGGAGGCCCTGGTTCTGCATGTTGCTTCAAAGCTCCAGCTTGAAGTGCAGGCCCAGATGCTGCCGGAAGCGCTTGATGATGGCCAGCGAGTCCTTCAGGCGGTCGCGATCGAGAGAGCCCAGGCTAGACAAGTCCACCAGGTTGTCGACCGGTTGCCCCAGCTGCAGTTGCCGCAGGTTGTTGCGCAGCTTGAGCGTCATCAGGAAGTGCAGCGCCTCGACCAGGTCACGCACCAGCTCCTGTGACACGGCTTGCCGCTCCGCCAGCTTCTGGAGGCGGTCAACGGTGCCCAACGCGTCCAGGCGATGCTCCAGCGCGAGCGCGCGCACGCCGTGCACGATCGGGAAAGTGCCCAGCTTCTTGAGGTCGAACACCGGCGCGTCGCGACCCCGCAGCGCCGTCAGCCGGCTCCACCATCCGCCTGACGTTGCGCTGAACTGGTCGACCGCACTGGCAAAGCGCGAGAAGAATGCGTCGCTCCCGGTGAGGATGCGTGCCGCGTAGTCTTTGGCCTCGCGCAACAGCGATGCATCCCCAGTCACCGCGCGGGCGTCCATGAAAATGGCGAAATTCATCGGTCCATCAACTCCCGGCCCGTACAACCACTCCCGGATGGCTTCCTTGAAAGAGGCCACCGGCTGGCACCACAAGGGGTTGGTCACCATGATGTTCCCCGGACACACCGGATAACCGAAGGACAGCAACGCCTCGCTGAACCGCTGCGTCACGCCAGCCAGATCAGCGTGCGCATATCCGTCGCGCAGCAACAGGGCATTGTCCTGGTCGGTCTTGAGAATCTGCTCGCCGCGGCCCTCGCTGCCCATCACGATAAGGCAGCTGTTGCGCACCAGGTCCGCGGGTGCAACAAACGCCCAAAGGCGCGCGAAAACCTGCGAGTTGAGCTCGCTGACCAGGCCGGCGATGATCTCGATGCGCATGCCGCCCCGGTGCAAAACAGCCACCAGCCCCTCCTGCTGCGCCATGGCGGCCCTGAGCTCGTCCACGGTCGTCGCCTGCTGGACCTGCAGGGCGATCAGGTGCGACTGGTTGGAGACAAATCCCATCAGGTCCAGCTGACTCAGGATGCCCAGTATCTCGTCGCCGTCCTTCACCAGAACGCGGTGGACGCGGTGATGGATCATGGCCAGCAGGGCATCAACCAGTTCGGCATCCGCCGCCAGCGCGATCAGTTCGAACTTCGCCACTTCGCGCACCGCCAGCTTGTCGGGCGCCACGGGGCCGAGCAGCGCATCCCGCAGGTCGGTGGTGGTGAACATGCCGATCCGCTCCACGCCGCCTTGCACATCGCGCACCAGGGCGTTGGTCAGCCCCTGCGCGGCGAGCTGACGACACACCGTGACCAGATCCAGATGGCCGTCGACGTAGAACGGCTTGCGCAGGTAGGCGTCGCGCAGGCGCACCATCGTCAAGGACAAGAACTCGCGGCTGCGGCTGCCGTCCTCGGCCGCCGAGAGTCGCCGGGACAGCTCGGCGAAAACCATGGCGCTGAAACGGTTGTTGCCTGAAAGCAGCGACTGAACCGTGTCCCGCGGGATGCGCCAGGCGTCCACCGGGTCCAGCGCCATCACGCTACCGCTGACACGCTCTGTCAGGACCGAGCGAAAACCGACATGATCGCCCGGGCCAAAGACGACGACGTCGCCCGCTTCCTCCTGCTCGACATGCCCCTGGACAATCACGAAAACATGCTGAGGCTCAACACCGGGCGACAGAAGGGCATCGCCCTTTTGAAAGGCTGTGCGGGTCGCAGTTTCTCGAACAAGAGCCTGCTCGACGGAACTCAGGCAATCAAAGGGTTGCGAATCGAAACAGAAGGCATCCGTCACAGCAGCGTCCAGCCAAAAAAGAAAGGGCTGCAGACGTATCGCCAGCAGCCCTTGAAGCTTATCGCACCGGCAACCCGAGGTTCACCGGTGCCGCCCGTCTATCAATGACCCGAGGCGCCCGCGGCACCAATGCCCGTCTCAGAGCGCACTTGCTGCGCCAGGAAACCGGCACGGTCCAGCTTGGCCTGCTTGCTGTTGTCGAGAATGGAGAACAACCAGATGCCAACGAACGCAATCGTCATCGAGAACAGTGCGGGCGAGGTGTACGGGAACAGCGCCGAGCCCTTGGGGTTGCCCAGCGTGGCTTCCCAGACCGAGGGCGAGACCACCGTCAGGACCACCGAGGAGATCAGGCCCAGGAAGCCGCCGATCACCGCACCCTTGGTGGTGCAGTCTTTCCACAGCACCGACATGAACAGCACCGGGAAGTTGGCCGACGCCGCAATCGCGAACGCAAGAGACACCATGAAGGCGATGTTCTGCTTCTCGAACGCGATACCGAGCACCACGGCCAGCGCGCCGAGCGCCAGCGTGGTCATGCGCGAAACCTTCAGTTCGGAAGCGCTGTCAGCCTTGCCCTTCTTGATCACCGTGGCGTAGAGGTCATGTGACACGGCGGAAGCGCCCGACAGCGTCAGGCCGGCCACCACCGCAAGGATGGTTGCAAAAGCCACCGCCGAGATGAAGCCGAGGAACACGTTGCCGCCGACCGCGTTGGCCAGGTGAATGGCCGCCATGTTGCCGCCACCAAGCAGGCCGCCCTTGGCGTCCAGAAACTGCGGGTTGGTGAGCACGAAGGTGATGGCGCCAAAGCCGATGATGAAAGTGAGCAGGTAGAAGTAGCCGATCCAGCCGGTGGCCCACATCACCGAGGTGCGCGCCGCCTTGGCGCTGGGCACGGTGAAGAAGCGCATCAGGATGTGCGGCAAACCAGCCGTGCCGAACATCAGCGCCATGCCGAAGCTGATGGCCGAGATCGGGTCTTTCACGAAATTGCCGGGGCCCATGATCGACTGGCCGATCTTGGAAGCCACCTCGGCCGTCTTGCCGTCCTTCAGCGCCAGGTCGGTCTTGATCTGCACCGCGCCGGCGAACATCGCCTCGGGGCTGAAGCCGAAGTGCCACAACACGGACAAGGCCATGAAGGACGCGCCGCCGAGAAGCAGGCAGGCCTTGATGATCTGCACCCAGGTGGTGGCGGTCATGCCGCCGAAGAGCACGTAGACCATCATCAGCGAGCCGACGATGACCACAGCGATCCAGTACTCCAGCCCGAACAGCAGCTTGATCAACTGGCCGGCACCGACCATCTGCGCGATCAGGTAGAAGGCCACCACGACCAGGGTGCCCGACGCCGCGAAGATGCGCACCGGGGCCTGCTTGAAGCGGAACGCTGCGACGTCGGCGAAGGTGAACTTGCCCAGGTTGCGCAGCCTCTCGGCCATCAGGAAGGTGATGACGGGCCAGCCCACCAGGAAGCCGATGGAATAGATCAGTCCGTCGAAGCCGCTGGCCATCACCGCGGCCGAAATACCCAGGAAGGACGCGGCGGACATGTAGTCGCCCGCAATCGCCAGGCCGTTCTGAAAGCCGGTGATGCCGCCGCCGGCGGTGTAGAAATCCGCCGCCGACTTGGTCTTGGCCGCGGCCCACTTGGTGATGAACAAGGTGCCCACCACGAAGATGCCGAACATGCCGATGGCCGTCCAGTTGGTGGACTGTTTCTGGGCCTGGCCCAGGTCAGCGCCAGCGGCCCAGGCCACGGCGGAAACGCCGAAGAGCGCCAGCAGCGTCAGGATGCGCCGGGCGTTGTCATTCCTGTAATTCATTTCAGCACCGCCTTGGAAATTGCGGCCGTGAGATCGTCGAACTCGCTGTTGGCGCGCCGCACGTAGATGGCGGTGATCACCACCGTGAAGACGATGACGCCGAAGCCGAGCGGAATCCCGATCGTCATGACGCCGGCGCCCAGCTTCTGCGAGAGAAACTCCTTGTTGAAGGCCACCAGCACGATGAAGCCGTAATACACGACCATCATGGCGAGGGTCAGCCACCAGCCAAAGCTGGAGCGCTTGGCTTTCAGCTCCTGGTATTTCGGATTGCTGGCAATCCTTTGAACGAGATCGTCTTCCATGCTTTCAGTCTCCTTGTAGGTAAAGCTGGGAGGGAGCGTAAGGCTGGGCTCTTACCACGCACTTACCCCGGGCTTACCCGGGGCTTACCCTGTCCAAAGACGATCAGCTTCAATAGCCGCGTGCCGGATCGACAACGCCGGCGATGGCTTCGCCCCGTTCCAGCGCGAGGATCTTGCCGGCGATCTGGGCAATGCTTTCATCGCGCAGCGTGCGCGCCGAGGTGTGGGGTGTGATTGTGATCTTGGGGTGCGTCCGGAACGGATGATCGGCCGGCAGCGGCTCGGTGCGGAACACGTCGAGCGTGGCGCCGGCCAGATGCCCGTCGTCCAGCAGCGCGAGCAGGTCCGCATCGACCAGGTGCGCCCCGCGCGCCACGTTGACGACATAGGCGCCGGGCAACAGGCGCGACAAGCTGTCACGGCACAGGATGTCGTGGGTGTCCGGCGTCAGGGGCAGCAGGTTGACCAGCACCCGGCTCGCCGACAGGAACTCGTCGAACCGGGCTGCGCCAGCGTAGGAGCGCACGCCCTCAAGGGCCTTGGGTGTGCGGCTCCAGCCGTTCACCGGAAAGTCGAACAGCCGCAGCGCCTGCGCCACGCGCGAACCCAGCACGCCCAGCCCCATCACCCCAATCGGATATTCCGCCCGGATGCGC